>NZ_CP025546.1:917770-1223694 GCF_003614435.1 Mycobacterium paragordonae | reverse complement strand
GGCGATCACGTACAACCTCGCCAACGTGGACACCCTGGTTCTCGACGGGCCCACCCTCGCGAAGATCTTCAACGGAACCATCACGCGCTGGGACGACCCCGCGCTCACCGCGCTCAATGCGTCGATGCCGGCCGAAGACATCCGAGTGATCTACCGCAGCGACGCGTCCGGCACCACTGACAACTTCCAGTCCTATCTCAACGCCGCGTCCGCGGGGGCGTGGAAGCAAGGCACCGGCAAGGCGTTCAACGGCGGTGTCGGCGTCGGCGCCGTCGGCAATAAGGGCACCGCGGAATTGGTCAAGTCCACCGAGGGCGCGATCAGCTACAACGAGTTGTCCTTCGCCCTCGAACAAGGGCTCTATGCCGCGGAGATCAAGACGCCCGCGAGCCGCCGCTCACTGCGGCCCGTGCGGATCGGCACCGACACGGTCGGCAAGACCATCAGCGGGGCCAAGATCGTCGGCGACGGCAACAACCTCGTGCTCGACATCTCGTCGTTCTACAACCCGGCCCAACCGGACGTCTACCCGATCGTGCTGGCCACCTACGAGATCGTCTGCTCCAAGTACCCCACACCGGATGTCGCACTCGCGGTCAAGGCGTTCCTGCAGGCCGCGATCGGGCCGGGCCAGGTCGATCTGAACAGAGTCGGCTATATCCCGCTTCCGCCGGGATTTCAGGCCCGGGTGTCCCAGGCCGTCGACGCGATCAGCGCGGTGGGCGGCTCGCTGCAGGCGGAGTGATTCGCCCGCCAGGGACTCAGTCCGACTGTCTTCGATAGGCCAGGATGAACAGGCTCATCGCGACGATCAGTGCGAGCAACACCCACAGCGTGATGGCCTGGTCAATCCACGATCCCGGTGGTGGCTGTCCCGGCAGGATGTTGCGCAACGGCACCACCGCGAACAGCATGGCGGCGAACCAGGAAACGAATGGCGGTAGAAACTTCTTCTTACCCAACGCCATTGGAATAGACACCCACAACGCCAGGGCGGGCAGTGCGATGAGAACCAGGATGATGCCGACATCGAAGATCAGCGTGCCCTTGGCTCGGTGCAGCGTGATGATGACGTCGTCTGGGCGGTCACCGGTTTGAGTGACGTCGCCGACGCGCTCGACACTGACGTCCCAGCCGTCGATCGTCCCGAACACCTCAACACGGGCCGGTTCTTTCGTCCGATCGCTGCCCTTACCGACCAGCACCGTGGCCTTGATCGTGTCGGTGGTGTACGAGTCGAACGGCCATAGGGCGGGATCGCCTTCCGCCTCGATCACGGTGCTTTGCTGCGCGGGCTTTTTGCCCGCCGGGAACGACAGATCACCCAGGTCGTTCTCGGGGTCCATTCGCACCGCGAGGTCCTGAGTCAGCACGTCGAAGTTCTTGTCGTACTTGTCATCTTCGGGCAGAACAAGCACATTCACCGTCAGGCGGTTGGCGACCGGGTCCAATTTCTCCAGCCGCACCTGCACCACCGTGTCAGCGGTGGTGCCCAAATCTGCCTGCGGCGGCTTAGACCCGGACGTGGCCAGTAAATGCACGGCAAACAGCGACAGCGCATACACCACGATGAGGGCGATGATTACGCCGACATCGACGAGGAGGCGCCTTCCTCGAGACTTGGGCTTCGGGCCGGACGGCTCGGTCGGCGGCGGACCGGGTGGCTGAGTCGGCGGCGGACTTGGTGGCTGAGTCGGCGGTGCGGGCGGCGGGGCCTGGTGGCTCATCGGTCGCGGCCTTTCGGTGACAGCACGGGCGAGATGGAGCAAACTCGTCACACATTAACCGGCAGTCAGGCGCAGAGCGACAGATACACGAATTTCTTTAGCGGGACTTCGGATCCACCACGCACCGGAACCCGATATGAGTGGTCGCGGTGTCCTGGGATTGCGGTGAGCGGGCGGCGGGCCGGTAGCGGTGGCAGTATTCCGGCGCGCACAGGTGTGATCCGCCCTTGAGAGTCTGACTGACCGTCGGATCGGCGGGGCCGGTCGGCATGCAACAGGCCTTGGGCTGCTGCGTGATTCGGTGGTGTGCAGTGAACTCGGTCGTGGTCCACTCCCAGACGTTGCCGATCATGTCGACCAGGCCGAAGCCGTTGGGCGGAAACGCCCCCACCGGCGAGGTGCCAATCCAGCCCAGCGCACCGTCGTTGCGATACGGGAACCGGCCCTGCCACGTGTTGGCCATCAACTGCCCGCCCGGCTTTTCCTCGTCCCCCCACGAGTACGTGCCGGTCGCTCCGGCACGGGCGGCGTACTCCCATTCGGCCTCGGTGGGCAGGCGCCGGCCGGCCCACCGGGCGTAGGCCGCGGCGTCGGGATACGCCACTTGCACAACGGGATGCTCGGCGCGGTCGGCCGGGTCGGCTAGGAGGTCACTGTCGACTCCGAACGGCCGGCGCCAGCAGGCCTGCGGCGCCCAGTCCCACCACTGTCGCCAGTCGCGCAGATCGACCGGACCCGCCGTCGGGCGGAACACCATCGCGCCGGGAACCAGGTCCTCGGGGTTGGCACCGGGATACATCTCGGGATCGAGCGGCTGCTCGGCCACCGTCACATAGCCTGTGGCGCGGACGAATTCGGCGAACTGGGCGTTGGTGACCGGGTGCCGCTCCACCGCGAAGGCGCCCACTGTCGCGGTATGGATCGGCGCCTCTTCCGGATAGAAGCTCGTCGACCCCATCCGAAAGGAACCGCCGGGAAGTTCAACCAGCTCCGTCAACACGACATCAGGGTATGACGACTGAGAAATCCTGTGTCAACTGCGATCGTGCTTCCTTGAAGCCGGACGTGCCGGCGTTCGCCTGCACGTGGATGGTCACCAGGTACTGCTTGGTGTTGGTCCAGATGTGGGTGATCCGATCGGCGAAGTCGATGCCGCCGGACGGGCCCTGCAGGGTGCCGGTGAGTTGCTGACTGCTGTACCCGCAGAACGGTGAGCCGGTGACCGAGAACTTCAGCCGCGGCAGGGACCCGCCGACGGCGGAGGTGTGGCGCAGGAACGCGCTTTCGGGGGTCAGGTCGGTCGCCGCGATGGTCACCGTAGCGGACAGGGTGTCCGGGCCACTGGCGTTCAGTGCGGTGTCGCCGGCGCCCGGTGTCGATGTCCAACCCTGGGGCACCGTGATCGTGATTCGCGGGGCAGCGGGGTCGGACACGACGGCCGGGGTCGGATCGCCGTCGCCGACCGGTGCGACGACACACGACAGTGCGTTCGGCGGAATGTGGTCGGGACGGGTGGGCGCGATGCCGGGCACCGGTTCAGCGGGATCCGGATGCGGCGCGGGCGCGCCCGATCCCCCGGTGTGCGAGTCGCAACCGGCCAGGACGCCCAGCAGGCAGACCAGGCTCCACACCCGTTTCACCGACACTTCAGTCACGCGAAAAGGCCAGCGCGAGTTCCTTTTCCACGTCCTCATAGGGCCGGCCGGAGAGGTCGATGGTGACCTGGGCGACGGTACCGCCGGTCAGCACGAACGGCGCCTTGTACTTGCTGGACACAGCCGAGCCGCCGTTGCGTCCCACGGTGATGCCGGCCCCGGCCAGCCCGAATGTCCCGGGGTGGGTGATGACGTCGGGGAGCGTTCCGACGGGGTGTTCGTCGAAGTACAGCGTCACGCTGCCGATCGGCGTATGGCTGTTCGGGACTGTCCCGGTGCGGTCGTAACGGACGCCGAACAGGTGCCGGCCCAACGGGATCGGCCCGTTCGACTGGATCTGCTGCTGGCGTTCACCGAGGAAGTTGTAGACGTACTGCAGGCGGCCGTCCTGGATGAACAGCACGTGTCCCCCGTGCGCTCCGCCCTGCTTGTAGATCACCCCTTCGGCGCCGGTGGTCTCCACCGTCACGTCGGCCAGCACGGCGAAGGAACGGCCACGGATCTCCGCGGCGGCGCCGATGCCGACGTCGGCGCAGTCGGGGTAGTAGACATAACTGTCGCGCTCGCCCACCAGGTAGGGCCGCGAGCGCATCATCGTTTCCATGATGTTCAGGTCCGACAGCGGCAGCCCGTTGTACTTCTCGGCCTCGGAGTACCACAGGGCCTTGAGCTCCTCGAGCTTGTCCGGATGCTCGCCGGCCAGGTCGTGGCACTGGCTGCGGTCGGCTTCGATATGGAACAGTTCCCAGCGGTCGGCGTCGAAGTGCGACCATCCGGCGGGGGTGGCGGCGTGGACGGTGTTGGCGAACCATCCGTCGTGCCAGATGCCGCGGGTGCCCAGCATCGTGTAGAACTGGGTCGTCTTGCCGGTGTCGGCACCCGAATCATCAAGGGCGGCTTTGAAACTCACACCGTCCAGCGGCTTCTGCGCGATGCCCTTGACGGTGTCCGGCGGCGTCATGCCCAGCAGGTCGTAGACGGTGGGCGTGATGTCGCTGACGTTGACGTAGTTGTCCCGGATCTCACCGTGTGCGGCAATACCGTTGGGCCACGAGATGATTGCCGTGTCGGCGATGCCACCTTCGTGCGAGGCGTAGCGCTTGAACAGCTTGTAGGGCGTGTTGAACGCCATCGCCCACCCGATCGGGTAGTGGTTGTAGGTCTGCGGGCCGCCGAGCTGATCGAAGAGCTTCATGCTCTCCTCGACGGTGTCGATGTAGCCGTTGAAGAACTTGCCTTCGTTGACCGAGCCGTTCGGTCCGCCTTCGCCGCTGGCCCCGTTGTCGGAGATCACCACGATGATGGTGTTGTCCAGCTGACCGGACTCTTCCAGGTAGTCCAGGATCCGGCCGATCTGGGCATCGGTGTAACTCAGGAAGCCGGCGAACACCTCGGCCATCCGGCTGAACAGCTTCTTCTCTTCGTCGTTGAGCGAATCCCAGGGCCGCACGGTGTCCTGTAGCGGCCACGGCTCGCCGTTGGGTCCTTTGACGTCCAGGTAGGGGTTGATCGGCGACAACTCGGTGTCCGCCGGCACGATGCCCATCGCCTTCTGCTTTTCCAGCGCGATCTCGCGGTACTTCTCGTAGCCCATGTCGAATACGCCGTCGTACTTGTCGGCCCATTCGGTGAACACGTGATGGGGCGCGTGGCCGGCGCCGGGGCAGACGTAGCTGAACCACGGCTTGTCGGGCGCGATCACCTTGGCGTCGCGGATGAACTGAATTGTCCGGTCCGCGAGGTCTTTCGACAGGTGGTAGCCGTCCTCGGGGGTGGCGGGCGGGTTCACCGGGTGGTTGTCGTACATCAGGTCGGGGTACCACTGGTCGGTCTCCCCGCCCATGAATCCGTAGAACCGCTCGAAGCCGCGCGAGGTCGGCCAATGGCGTTTGGTGGCGGCCATGCTGGACTCCTCCAGCGGCGTCAGGTGCCACTTGCCCACGCAGTAGGTGTTGTAGCCGCGCTCGTTGAGCACCTCGGACAGCAACGCGGTATCGGCCGGGATGCGCCCGTTGCAGTTCGGGAAGCCGTCGGTGAACTCTTCGATGGTGGCCATGCCGACGGTGGTGGCATTGCGGCCGGTGAGCAGCGATGCGCGCGTCGGGGAGCACAGGGCGGTGGTGTGGAACTGCGACAGGCGCACGCCGCGCTCGGCGATGCGCGTCATGGCGGGCATCTCGACCAGCCCGCCGAAGCAGTCCCAGGTCGCGATGCCGGTGTCGTCCCAGACCAGGTACAGGATGTTGGGTGAGTTCTCCGGGGCCGTCGGCGCCGCGTACGGGCCCCAGTCCGGTTCCGAATCGCGAATGTCCAGTTCGATCTTGCCCTGGAATTGTCCCGACTGCGTCGAACCCGTCATATGCCGTCAGCCTCACCGTTGAATTGACCACCCGAACGTCCGAGGACATTACACGCGCCAGGTAGAAAACAGCTGAGATTTCGGGGGCGCCCCGGGGCGGTCAGTGCATCCGGACTTTCAAGCTCCGCAGGCCGTTGCGCCGGTTGCTGCCGACCCATTCCGGCGGTGCCAACACCTCGACGCGCTCGAACCGCGGCAACAGTTCTTCGAAGAACACGCGCAGCTCCAGGCGGGCCAGGGTGGCACCCAGGCAGTAGTGCACGCCTTGCCCGAAACCCAGGTGCGGGTTGGGCTTTCGGGTGATGTCGAACTCGTCGGCACGGTCGAACACGCTCGGGTCGCGGTTGGCCGAGGCGTCCCAGACGAGCACCTTCTGCCCTTCCTCGATGTGGTGCCCGGCCAGCGTGACATCGCGGGTGGCCGTACGCCGCTTGGACGGTGACGGCGTCGTCCATCGCACGAACTCTTCGATCGCCGTCGGGAGCATGCCGGGGTCGCGGCGCAGCTGGTGCCATTGATCGGGCCGCTGCGCCAGAGCGAGCAGGCTGACGGAGGTGACGCTGCGGGTGGTGTCACTGCCGGCGCTGAACAGCTGATGGAAGAACAGATAGACCTCTTCGTCCGACATGAACGGCTGGCCGTCGACGGTCGCGTTGGCCACGATCGACAGCATGTCGTCGCCGGGTTCGGCGCGCTTGCGGGCGATCAGCTCACGGCCGTAATCGTCGCGCCGGGATTGCGCATCGGTGCCATAGATCCATGACACGAACTGTTTGCTGGACCCGCGGAAGTTCAACCCCGCCTCGATCTCCTCGAACAACCAGTGCCGGTCCACCTCGGGCACTCCCAGCAGGATGCAGATCATCTGGGTGGGCAGTTCGGCGGCCACGTCGGCCGCGAAGTCGAACGGCTCGCCCGGTTTGATCTGGTCGAACAACCGGCGCGCCCGGCGACGCAGGTCGTCCTCGATGCGGCCGATCATTCGCGGTCCCAGACCCGAGCTGACCAATCGTCGGATTGCGGCGTGCCGCGGGTCATCCATCATGTTGATGAGCCGGCCGGACACCGGGAAGTCTTGCAGCAGAGTACCGCCGAATGGTCGCTTACCGCCGGTCTCGGACGAGAAGGTCACCGAATCCCGCAGCACCGCAATCGTGTCGGCGTAGGTGGCGACCGACCAGAACCCCTCGCCGTCGGGCGTGTGCGCGGTGGGCTCGTGCCAGAACACCGGCGCCTCGCGCCGGTGGGCGTCGAAGAGGTGGTACGGGAAGCCGTGGTCGAAGTTGGCCGGGTCGGTGAGGTCGACATCGAGCCGGGCCGGCACAAAGCAGGTTGTCATGAAATCCGTTCGGGAACAGGGCGACTGACCCCGACGTCACCCGCTGTCGTAAACGCGGTGTGGCGCCGGGGTCCGTAGCGCTCGCTTATTCGCAGGCGTCGCTGACGCTGTAGATCGGCGCCGAGTAGGCGATCTCGCTCTCGTTGAACAGCATTTCGTGGGACACGGTTACTCCTTGACTCGCTGATTGAATCGTGCAATTCGAAACTAACGATTCAACCCGGCCGGCGATGTCCCCTGATGAGCCGGAATGCGGTGGTATTCGCTGTCCCCCGATCGGTGGACGGACTCGCGGACACCCCCATTTTTCTTGCGCGAGAAGACGCAAAAGCCCCCGTTCCAGGTAGGAAACGGGGGCTTTTGCGTCTGTTCGCGGGCTACTTGGCCTTCTCGAGGATCTCCACGAGGCGCCAGCGCTTGGTGGCCGAGAGCGGCCGCGTCTCCATCAGCGAGACGCGGTCGCCGATGCCGGCGATGCTGTTCTCGTCGTGGGCCTTGACCTTCTTCGTGGTCCGGATGATCTTGCCGTACAACGGGTGCCGGACGCGGTCTTCGAGCTCGACGACGATGGTCTTCTGCATCTTGTCGCTGACCACGTAGCCGATGCGGGTCTTGCGGCGACCGCGCGGCTTGGGGGTGGCCGGAGTGTGCTTGGGGCCCTTATCTTTTGCGGGGGCATCCTTGGTCGCGGCTGCCTTGGGAGCCGCCTTCTTAGCCTCTGCCATCACGACTCCTTACCGTCGGACCCATCGGGTCCGCTAGCCAGACCCAGTTCTCGTTCGCGCAGCACCGTGTAGACGCGCGCGATCTCCTGACGCACGACGCGGAGCCGGCGGTTGTTGCTGAGCTGACCGGTGGCCATCTGGAAGCGCAGATTGAACAGCTCTTCCTTGGACTCGCGAACCCGCTCCTGCAGCTCCTCGTCGGTGAGCTCGCGCAGTTCGCCAGGGGAGATTCCCACTGCCATCAGAACTGCTCCTCTCGGGTAACGATGCGTGCCTTGATCGGCAGCTTGTGGATCGCTCGCGTGAGCGCCGCGCGAGCGATCTGCTCGTTCGGGTAGCTCAGCTCGAACAGCACCCGTCCGGGCTTGACGTTGACCACCCACCACTCCGGCGAGCCCTTACCCGAACCCATCCGGGTCTCAGCGGGCTTCTTGGTCAGCGGGCGGTCCGGGAAGATGTTGATCCACACCTTGCCGCCACGCTTGATGTGCCGGTTGATGGCGATACGAGCGGACTCGATCTGCCGGTTGGTGACGTAGGCGTGTTCGAGCGCCTGGATACCGTAGTCACCGAAGTTCACCGCGGTGCCGCCACTGGCGATGCCGCGTTGGCGGGGGTGGTGCTGCTTGCGGTGTTTGACCTTGCGGGGAATCAGCATGATTCAGCTCTCCGTGCTCTGCGCTTCTACTGCGGGTGCCGCAGCTTCGGGAGCCGCGGCAGCGCCTTCGTCGCCACCGGCTGCCCGGCCCGCGTCGGTACCGGTCGCCGTGGTGCCCGAGGCACCGCTGCGCCGCGGGCGGGTGCCCGACGGACGCTCGCGGCGGGGGCGGTCAGCGCCGGCTGGTGCGGCAGCGGCCAATTCGCGCTTGCCGCCGACAATGTCGCCCTTGTAAATCCAGACCTTCACGCCGATCCGGCCGAAGGTGGTCTTGGCCTCGTAGAGGCCGTAGTCGATGTCCGCCCGCAGGGTGTGCAGCGGAACCCGGCCCTCGCGGTAGAACTCCGAGCGGCTCATCTCGGCGCCGCCGAGACGGCCCGAGCACTGCACCCGGATGCCCTTGACGTTGGGCTGACGCATGGCCGACTGGATGGCCTTGCGCATCGCGCGGCGGAACGCCACCCGGTTGCTCAACTGCTCCGCGACTCCCTGGGCCACCAATTGTGCTTGGGACTCCGGGTTTTTCACCTCGAGGATGTTGAGCTGGACCTGCTTCTTGGTCAGCTTCTCCAGGTCGGCGCGGATGCGGTCGGCCTCGGTGCCGCGGCGGCCGATGACGATGCCCGGCCGGGCGGTGTGAATGTCGACCCGGACCCGGTCACGGGTCCGCTCGATCTCCACGTCAGCGATACCT
The DNA here is from genome assembly GCF_003614435.1 of Mycobacterium paragordonae. Lineage (NCBI taxonomy): Bacteria > Bacillati > Actinomycetota > Actinomycetes > Mycobacteriales > Mycobacteriaceae > Mycobacterium > Mycobacterium paragordonae. The sequence goes on along the minus strand of NZ_CP025546.1, from coordinate 1,214,537 downwards.
GCGCGCTCCAGGCCGGACGACAGCAGCCGGCGGATCGCGACGTCCTCCTTGACGTACTCGGAGTACTGCTTGTCGGCGTACCAGCGTGACTTCCAGTCGGTGGTGATACCGAGCCGGAAGCCGTGCGGATTGATCTTCTGGCCCACTAGTCTGAGCCTCCCTTCGCTTCAGAAGCCTCAGAAGTCTTTGCGGGTGCCTTCTTGGCGGGAGCTTTGGTTGCCGCCTTCTTTGCGGGCGCCTTCGACGCAGCTTTCTTCGCAGGCGCCTTGGCGGCGGCCTTGCTGCCCTCGGCCCGACGGGTACGCGACGACTTCGAGGAGCGCTCGTCCTTGCTGGGCCGGCTCTCCACGATCACCGTGATGTGGCTGGTGCGCCGGCGGATCCGGAACGCGCGGCCCTGCGCGCGCGGCCGGATGCGCTTGGCGGTGGGACCCTCGTCGGCGTACACGGTGGCCACCACCAGAGTGGTGGGGTCCAGGCCGTCGTTGTTCTGCGCGTTGGCCGCGGCACTGGCGATCACCTTGGCCACCGGCTCGCTGGCCGCTTGCGGCGCCCAGCGCAGGATGTCGAGAGCGTCGGCCACCGACCGGCCACGCACCAGGTCGATGACCCGGCGCGCTTTCGTCGGCGACACCCGGACGAACCGCGCTTTGGCGGTCGCAGACGGATATTCAGTGGTAGTACTCATCGCCGCTTACTCTTCCGGTCGTCCTTGATGTGTCCCTTGAAGGTGCGGGTGGGCGCGAACTCCCCCAGCTTGTGCCCCACCATCGACTCGGTGACGAACACCGGCACGTGCTTGCGGCCGTCGTGCACCGCGAACGTGTGGCCGATGAAGTCCGGGATGATGGTGGACCGTCGCGACCAGGTCTTGATGACCTGCTTGGTGTTCTTCTCGTTCTGCACATCGACCTTCTTGAGCAGATGGTCGTCGACGAACGGACCCTTCTTCAGGCTGCGTGGCATGGTTGGTTACTCCTACCGGCCGTGCTTCTTGCCGGTGCGCCGGCGTCGGACAATGAGCTTGTTACTGGCTTTGTTCGGATTGCGGGTACGGCCCTCGGGCTTGCCCCACGGGCTGACGGGGTGACGACCACCGGAGGTCTTACCCTCACCACCGCCGTGCGGGTGGTCGACCGGGTTCATCACCACACCACGGACGGAGGGGCGCTTGCCCTTCCACCGCATACGACCGGCCTTGCCCCAGTTGATGTTTGCCTGCTCGGCGTTGCCCACCTCACCGACCGTCGCCCGGCAGCGGACGTCGACCCGGCGGATCTCGCCGCTGGGCATGCGCAACGAGGCGTAAGTGGCTTCCTTGCCGAGCAACTGGATGCTGGAGCCGGCCGAGCGCGCCAGCTTGGCACCACCACCCGGCCGCAACTCCACCGCGTGCACCAGGGTGCCGGCCGGGATGTTGCGCAACGGCAGGTTGTTGCCGGGCTTGATGTCGGCGTTGGCGCCCGATTCGACGATGTCACCCTGCGAAAGTCCGTTCGGCGCAATGATGTAGCGCTTCTCGCCGTCCAGAAAATGCAGGAGCGCGATCCGCGCCGTGCGGTTCGGGTCGTACTCGATGTGCGCGACCTTGGCGTTGACGCCGTCCTTGTCGTTGCGACGGAAGTCGATCACCCGGTAGGCGCGCTTGTGGCCGCCGCCCTGGTGACGGGTGGTGATGCGGCCGTGCGCGTTACGTCCACCCTTGCTGTGCAGCGGGCGCACCAGAGACTTCTCCGGCGTCGTCCGGGTGATCTCGGAGAAATCCGAGACACTCGCGCCACGACGGCCCGGGGTCGTCGGCTTGTACTTGCGAATTGCCATGTCTGATCAGATCTTTCTCTCGCGCTCGCCGGCTAGGCCGGGGCTCCGAACAGGTCAATCTGCTTGCTACCCGGCGCCAGGGTGACGATGGCGCGCTTGGTGCTCTTGCGCGTCCCGTAACCGGACCGGGTGCGCTTGCGCTTGCCCTGCCGATTCGCGGTGTTCACCGAAGCGACCTTGACGGCGAAGATCTTCTCGATGGCGATCTTGATCTGCGTCTTGTTCGAGTCGGGGTGCACCACGAAGGTGTACACGTTGTTGTCAAGCAGCCCGTAGGACTTCTCGGAGATGACCGGCGCCAGGATGATGTCGCGGGGGTCAGCGATGGTTGCCATCAGGCCGAAACCTCCTCGGAAGATGCCGCATTGGCGGTATTGGCTGCGATGTAGGCGTTCAAGGCCTCGACGCTGAACACCACGTCGTCGGCGTGCAGCACGTCGTAGGTGTTGAGCTGGTCCGGCGGCAGGATGTGCACACCGGGCAGGTTGCGCACGCTCTTCACACCGGCCTCGTCGCTACGGCCGACGACCACCAGGACCTGCTTGCGTTCGGTCAGCGTGGCCAGGAAAGCCTTGGCGCTCTTGGTCGACGGGGTCTGCCCCTCCACCAGCTCGGTGACCGCGTGGATGCGTCCGTTGCGGGCCCGGTCGGACAGCGCCCCGCGCAACGCGGCGGCGATCATCTTCTTGGGCGTGCGCTGGCTGTAGTCGCGCGGCTTGGGACCGTGCACCACACCACCGCCGGTGAACTGCGGAGCCCGGGTCGAACCCTGGCGGGCGCGGCCGGTTCCCTTCTGCCGGTACGGCTTGCGGCCACCGCCACTGACGTCACCGCGGGTCTTGGTGGAGTGCGTGCCCTGGCGGGCCGCGGCGCGCTGCGCCGTGACCACCTGGTGCATCAGTGCGATGTTGGCCGGCGCGTCGAACAGCTCGGCGGGCAGCTCGATGGAGCCGTCAACCTTGCCCGCCGGCGTCTTCACGTCAATTTTCAAGCTGTTGGAATCTTGTGCGGCCATTACTTCTCACCTCGTTTGATCGCGCTGCGGACCACGACGAGTCCGCCGGTGCGGCCGGGGACCGCACCCTTGATCAACAGCACGCCGTTGGCGGCGTCGACCTTGTGCACCACCAGGTTCTGCACGGTCACCCGGTCGTTACCCATCCGGCCGGCCATCCGCGTGCCCTTGAAAACCCTTGCCGGAGTGGCGCATCCGCCAATGGAACCCGGGCGGCGGTGTACCGCCTGGGCGCCGTGGCTGGCGCCCTGCCCACGGAAGCCGTGCCGCTTCATGGTGCCGGCGAAGCCTTTGCCCTTGGAGGTGCCGGTGACATCGACGTAAGCGCCGTCGGCGAAGATCTCCGCCGTCAGCTCCTGGCCGACCTCGTACTCGGCCGCCGCTTCCGCGTCGTCCAGCCGCAACTCGGCCAGGTGCCGGCGCGGGTTGACCCCCGCGGCGGCGTACTGGCCGGTGACCGGCTTGTTGACCTTGCGTGGGCTGATTTCGCCGTAAGCCAGTTGCACGGCGCTGTATCCGTCACGCTCCGGGGTACGGACGCGGGTCACCACGTTCGGCCCGGCCTTGACGACAGTCACCGGCACGACTCTGTTGTTCTCGTCGAATACCTGCGTCATGCCCAGCTTGGTACCCAGAATGCCTTTTCTTGCCATTGCTGCCCAAGCTCCTACTGGATGTTGACGTCGACGCTGGCCGGAAGATCGATGCGCATCAACGCGTCAACGGTCTTCGGCGTCGGGTCGAGGATGTCGATCAGACGCTTGTGTGTACGCATCTCGAAGTGCTCCCGCGAGTCCTTGTACTTATGCGGAGAGCGGATGACGCAGTACACGTTCTTTTCCGTCGGCAGCGGCACCGGTCCCACGACGCTGGCTCCGGTACGCACGACGGTCTCGACGATCTTGCGCGCCGACGCGTCAATAGCCTCATGGTCGTAGGCCTTGAGCCTGATGCGGATCTTTTGTCCCGCCACGCTTCTCCTACCTCTTCTCCCACACTGTGAGCCCGTGTCCGGACTTCAGTCGTTATTCGACTCCAGTGCCCCCCGGCGCGCGGATCGACCGCCCTGAGGAGGGCCGATCTAGCGTTGCGCCGGATACTGCGCCGCTGTTTACCTGTCGTGGTTCAACCGCTCCCCGCGCTCGGGTGTGTCACCCGCACGCAGCCTCGTAGGCGGCCGAATTAGTCGCGCTCCAAGGTGGGGACCGGACGCGCCCATGTGAGCGCTGGTCGTATGCCCGGCCAGGGATGAACCTGGCGCAGGGCAACCTGAACAGTATGCCCCAGATCAACGCCTGGGCCAAATCCCGGGCCCTGAACACCGGCGGCCCGCCCCGAACGGTCCCCGATCGTCGTCGGCAGCGACGCTACCAGGGCTTTTATGGCGCGTCCTCGACCGGCGCCGACCGGCGCGCGTAGGCTCCCAGGCCGTGATTGGTCCCAATCCGGGAGAACCTGACGCGGCACAACCCATGGTCGACTGGATCAACGGCGCGCCGCCGGGCGAGCTGGCCGCAGAGCTGATGGCCGCCTTCGGCCCCGACGCACCCAGGCGCGTACCGGTGCTGGCGCTGTCCGACTTCAGCGACTGGATGTTCCGCGGCTTCCCGCAGCGCCGGGGCCTGATCCTGCCGGCGCGTCCGGTGCAGGAGTCGTTACTGGAAGCCGTTCAGCTGCTGGAGCACTCGGAACTGGCGTACGTGCGGTGGATCGTCGACAACGAGTTCCGTTGGAGCGCTACCCGGCTGGGTCTGGCAACACTCGCTGAGGGCAAGCCCGCGGTCCGGCAGCGGATCAAGGACCGGACCGGTCTTTGACCGTCCCGCCGCGACGGCACTGGACCTCCAGGAAGCCGTCGACGGCGGCGCGCGCGGTCTCTCGATAGTCGAAGGCCGGCAGCGTGCTCAGCCGGCCGAGCACCAGGGGGCCGATCAGCAGCGCGATTGCGCTCGAGCGGTCGACTTTCCCCAACTCGGTGCCCAACTCGGCGGCCTGTGGGCTGTCGAACAGCGCGTCGAAGGGCGCCGCGTACTGCTGGGCGATGCGCTCGCGCAGGCCGGTGATCGCGCTCTGCGCCGCGGGCGAGTCGCTCGGCCCGGGTAGTTCCTGCAGGTCCGGGCCCAGCGCCAGCCAAGCCATCGCGGTCAGCACAGCGGGCGCTTCGGCGATGGCTTCGGCCTGGGCCAGGACCAGGGCCAGTAACCGTTCGCGCAGCGAGCCTTCGGCCGGCGGCATCGGCGCGGGCGGGATGAGACTGCTGAATGTTGCTGCCAGCAAATCGTTTCCGCTAGGGAAATGGCGATAGAGAGTAGCCCTGGCGACGTTGGCGGCCCGCGTGACCGCGTCGACGGTCACCGCGCTGGGTCCTCCGCTGCGCAGCAGCCCGGCAGCCGCCTCCAGCAAACGAGCCCGCGAGCGTGCCGGACGGGGATCCCGGTAACTCCCCTCGCTGATTGTGATGCACCTCCTGGTTTGAACTTGTTTGGAAACGAGATCAATGGTCTACCTACGAGACTATTAGTCTCGGTCACTACCTCGCCACCGAAAGGGGGCGCCACACATGGTCCAGACCATAGTCCGGCCCGGAGAGCGCGGGCACGAAGCAGGCCACAGCACCCGGGCACAGCGCTGGACGCTGGCGGTGGCGTGCCTCGGGGTGTCGCTGGTGGTTGCGTCGATGACGGCGCTGAATACCGCACTGGGAGACATCGCGGTCGCCACCTCCGCCACGCAGACGCAACTGACGTGGATCGTCGACGGGTACACCGTGGCGCTGGCCTGCCTGCTGCTGCCCGCGGGCGCGGTCGGTGACCGGTACGGCCGCCGGGGCGCGTTGCTCGCCGGCCTCGTCATCTTCTCGCTGGCCTCGGTCGCGCCGGCGCTGCTGCACTCACCGACCCAGATCATCGCGGGACGCGCCGTGGCCGGTGTCGGTGCTGCGTTCGTCATGCCCGCGACACTGTCGCTGCTGACCGTGGCGTATCCAAAAGAGCAGCGGCTGCGGGCCGTTGGCATCTGGGCCGGCACGGCCGGGTCCGGCGGGGTGATCGGCATGCTCGGTTCCGGCCTGCTGCTTCGGTTTTGGGACTGGCACGCCATCTTCTGGTCGTTGGGCGCGGGCGGTCTGCTGATTTTCGTTATGGCGTGCACCATTTCGCCGTCCCGGGACAACGACGCACCCCGCGTCGACTGGTGGGGCGCGGTACTGATCGGCGCGGCGGTCGCGATCGGCGTGTTCGCAATCCTGCAGGCGCCCACGCGGGGCTGGGACGATGCCCAGGTCTGGGGCGGACTCGCGCTGGGCACGGTCATCGCCGGGGTCTTCGCGGCGGTCGAATTCCGGCGGAAACACCCGCTGCTGGACGTACGCCTGTTCGCCGATCCCAGCTTTGCGACGGGCGTGGCGACCATCGTGGTGCTGTTCGGCGGCACGTTCGGCTTCTTCTTTCTCGCCATGCAGTACGTCCAGCAGATCATGAGTTACTCACCCCTGATGACGGCGGTGGCCCTCGGTCCGTTCATGGTGCCGCTGGGCATCTGCTCGGCGCTGTCATGGTGGTACGTGCCGAAGCTGGGACTTCGCCTGGTGCTGTTCCTGGGCACGCTGATGATGGCGGTGGGCTTCTTGTGCATGCTCACGCTCGACCTGCACCCGTCCTACCTCGATTTCGCCTGGCCGACCCTGATCCTGAGCACCGGCATCGGGCTCTGCACGGCGCCCACGACGTCGGCGATCATGGGGGCCGTACCGGACGAGAAGCAGGGGGTGGCCTCTGCGGTCAACGACACCGCACGTGAGCTGGGCGGCGCACTGGGGATTGCGGTGGCGGGCTCCATCCTTGCCGGCAGCTACAGCGACGAGCTCCGGCCGCGGCTGACGGGGTTCCCCGAGCCGGTGCGCGGGCCCGCGTCCGACTCCCTGGCCAAGGCCGTCGAAATATCGGAAAAGCTTGGCCCCCAGGGTGATCGACTGACCACCCTGAGCCAGACGGCATTTCTGCACGCCATGCATGCGTCGACCATCGCCATGGCGGTGATCGTCGCCGTGTCCGCGGTGCTGATCGGGCTGTGGGCTCCCGGCCGCGATGGGCGCCAACTGCGCCTGGCCCGCCGCATCAGGAATGTCCGCGGACAGGCCCGATCGCATTGAGCGAAAACGCCGCGGGCGTCGCCTAGTGCGGCTACCATCCGATAAGGGGGAAGGTTCGTAACGGGCGTCGGACACGATCCATGTTTGGCTGGGGGGCCGCATGTCGTACGTAATCGCTGCGCCGGAGTATGTCGCTGCGGCGGCAACGGATCTGGCGAACATCGGTTCGGCGATCGCCGATGCCAACGCCGCGGCTGCACTCCCGACGACCGGGGCATTCATCCCGGCCGGCGCCGACGCGGTGTCAGCGGAGATCGCTTCTCTGTTCGGCGCGCACGCCGAGGTCTTCCAGGCGCTCAGCGCACAGGCGGCGGCCTTTCACGACCAGTTCGTCCAGTTGATGAACCTGGGCTCCCAGTCCTACGCCGTCACCGAGGCGGCGAACGTTTCCAGCGTCCAGTCCGGTGTCGTGAACATGCCGCAGCAGACGCTGGGGCCCGGGGTCTTGAACGAAACCGTCCACGCGGCGCCGGCGGCCGCGGTCGCGGCGCAGACGATGGCCGTCAGTGCGGCATCGGTAGCCGGACCGGTGGGCTCGGCGATCGCACCCGCCGCGACGCCGGTGGGATCGGTGGCCTCGGCAGTAACGGCGGGGGCGGTGGGGCCGGCAGGGTCGGCGACCCGTCAACCCGCGCTGGCGGCGCGCTCCGCGGAACCCGTCGAAATCGAGGAGACGGCAGCGGTGTCGGCATTGCCGGCTCCGCTGGCGGCGCGGGCGGTGCCGGCAGCGGCGATCGCCGGTGCTCCGACGGCGCGGATGGAATCCGCCGGCGAAGCGGCGCCGGCGTCGAGCTGACAGTTCACTGAACGAATTCAGCCGCGCGGTGCCCCACCATGACGATGGTCGCGTGCGGTCCGCGACTGGGGACCACCGGGAGGATGGATCCGTCTATCACCCAGAGGTTTTCGATGCCGAGAACCCGACACCTGCTGTCCACCACAGCATCACAATTACCATCAATCCCCATCGGGGCGCTGCCACACAGATGTTGTGATGTCGACCAGGCCGCCGGACCTGTTGTGGTGTAGCAGAATTCGCGGGCCAATTCAGATCCCGTCCGCAAATCTGCAACGTCGGCCGGCTCACTGTCGTAACGATGCTCGATTCGCGGCGGCGTGTCAGGGTCTGCGGACACCAGGGTGATGCGTCCGCGCGAGCGCGGCCGCATCAGCGCCACGCCGAGGTGCGGCCAGTCGCTGTGCCCGGCAGCGCCATCGCCGGTCATGGCAATGAAACCACCGGTGTAGGGCCGGATTTCGATACCTTCGGCGGTGCTGAGCACGACTTCCAACACCGGATGGTCCGCCGCCACCTCCCAGTCGGTCGGCAGCACCCATTCCGGATGATCGCTGCATCGCAGCCCAACCGGCAGCGCCGCAACAACTTTCACGCCGGCGGAACGCAGCATCGCCGGTTCGCCTATGCCAGAGAGCATCAGCAGATGTGCCGATCGAATTGTGCCGGACGACAAGACGATTCGATCCGCCGTGAGGTCCATCGGGCCGTCGGGCCCCACTGCGTCCACACCCACTACCGTGGCACCGGCAAAGCGCAGGCGCACCGCCCGGGTTCGATCCAGCAGCTGCAGGTTCGGCCGCTGTAGCGCGGGTAACAGGAAGGCGGCTCCGGACCCGGTGCGGACGCCATCGACGATATTGAGCGGCACCGCGCCCACGCCCGCCGGCAGCTCGGGTCCGACATCGTTGAGATCGGTGACCCACTCGAATCCCGCCCGCCGGCTGGCGGCGACGAAGGTCTCGGTGACGCCGGTCAGATCGCGCGTGCGGCGAACCGGGATCCGGCCGCCGTCGCCGTGCGCGGGCGTGGCGAAGTCCAGATCCGTCTCGATGGCCCGGAAGTGGTCCAGCACGTCGGTCCATGCCCAGCCGGGTATCGCCATGCGGTCGAAGTCGCCGGGCAGTCCCCGGCAGAAGTAGCCTCCGTTGACGGCGCCGGATCCGCCGACCGTCGTTCCCCGCACCAGCGACGCCTGCCGCGCCGGGTGGTCGGTGAGTGTGGTCAGGTAGCGCTCGGCCAGGGGGCTGCCCGCACCGATGGGTAGCTGCAGCCCGTTGCGGGTGCGCGTCAGCAGCTGGGCATCGGTGAGTCCGGGACCTGCCTCCAGCACCGTCACGCTGCGGCTCGGATCGGCGGAAAGACGTTCGGCTACAACCGAACCGGCGCTTCCGGCGCCGACGATCAGCACATCGCTGTGCCGGGCGGCTGCAGACAAGGCGGCCGTTACGTCCGGATCTGTGGCTTGAGTGCGCCGATGTTGCGTTCGCGTACCACGCCGTACCAGAGGCCGATTCCGTAGGCCAGGTCGTCGATGCGCTTGAGCAACAGGAAGGTCAGCAGGCCGATCGGTTCGGCGTCCTCACCGACGGCGTCTCGGCGGCGCAGCCAGTCCGCCACCCCGTCGACGATCGCCGCGACCACCACGACATGCCGGAAGTGCCGCGACAGCATCGCCGCCAGCAGGGCCACCGGCCAGTAGTGCCGGCAGATGGCCGATGCCAATTGCAGCGCCGCCGACCACAGTCCCCGGGTGGCGATGACGACCACGTCCCACAGCGAGGTCTCCACCGATGTGTCGGCGCCGCGCAGGGCCTTGGCGATCCGGCGGCCGGTGAGCACGGCGATGACGATCGACGCCAATTGGGCAAGGCCGGTTCCGAGCGACATGAGGATCCAGGCCGTCAGCGCCCAACCGGAAATCACCACCGGCGCGGTCTTGTCGGGGTGCCGCACCGACAACGGCGCCGCCGAGCCTCCGTAGAACGCCTTGCGAGCGATCCAGTCCCGCAACTCGGTCCGGTGGTCATGGGCGACCAACGCGATCGGCTCGTACCGTAACCGGGCGCCGGTTTCAACCAGTCGCCAGCACAGGTCGACGTCTTCGCCGGAGTGCATCGTCTCGTCGAATCCGCCGACACCCCGGATCGCCGACGTGCGGCACACGATTGCCGCACTCGGCACGTAGGACACGGCGCTGTGCGGCAGTACCGGCGCCTCCCGCAGGCCCAGGTCCAGCGACGAGTGCACCGCTTCGTAGCGGGCGATCACGTTCTCGTCCTGCCCCAGACCCACGATGCGGGGCGCCACCAGTGCGACTGTCGGGTCGCAGAAGTGGCCCAGCAAAGCTTCGAGCCAGCCGCGACGCGGTGCCACATCGGAATCCAGGAATGCCACGAAGTCGGTGGTGCAGGCCGCCAGTCCAGTGTTCCGAGCTGCCGCCGGGCCTTTGCTGCGTACGTGGTGCAACACTTCGATGTCGCAGTGCGATCCCGCGAAATCTTCCAGTTCGATCGGGACGGCGGACCCGTCGTCGACGACGATGACCCGCAGCCCGCGCAGCGACGTGACCAGTCGTCGTACACCAGATATGTTGTCCCGCACCGGAATAACGACCGTGACATCGCGATGGGAGGGGCCCGTCGCGGGGCGCGGGTGGGCTACGGTGGCGTCCAGCAAGGTGCGGGCCAGCTGGGCGCTGACCTCGTCGCGAACCTTGAGCCGGCCGTCGCAGAGCATGCCCTGGGCGGCTGGCGCCAACCGCAGCAGCCGGGTCGGCGAGCCACCCAGCAGGGCCTTGCCGTCGCCGAGCACCCGGACCCGGCGATCGACCTGAACAGCAAATCCATTCGGCAGCCGGGTCACCGGCGCGGTCACGTCAGCATCCCGTCGGCACCGGGCGTCCAACGGCCGATGCGCCGGGCACAGTCGTCGACCATCTCGCTGAAGATCCGGCTCCCCTCGGCCGCGGAGGCCGTGGTCGGATCTCCCAGCACCCCGATGCGACTGACTGCCGCGACCCCGCCCCGTCGCATGGACGGCAACAACTCGCGCAGCGGCGCTTCGTTGCCGGCGAGCATGCGGTCGGTGTGCACGGAGTCCGGCGAGATGTGGAGCAGCACGGATGTTTCGGTGTGGCCGGCGTGCGCATCGCCGCCGGCGCAGGCGCAGGCGCACCACCCGGCGTCGCGGCCCTCGGCGCGGAGCCGGCCGATCGCATTCTGCAGCGCGCTGATATTGCCGCCGTGGCCGTTGACGAACACCAGCCGCTGCGCCCAGCAGGTCGCCGAGCGCCCGTATTCCACCAACAACGTGGTCAAGGCATCCGTGCCGATCGAGATCGTTCCGTCGAAACTCTGGTGCTCGCCACTGGCGCCGTATGCGATCGCGGGCGCCACCATCCAGTAGAGCCGCTCACCCACGGCGCGGGCGACCGCCGTGGCGATCCGGGTGTCGGTGTCCAATGGCAGGTGCGGACCATGTTGTTCGGTAGCCCCTAGCGGAATCAATATTGACGGCGATGCGGATATGGAGAGTTGGCTCGACGTCGAATCCCCCAGTTCGCCGTGTACAGGCACCCGGTGATGGTAAGACGAATTCACCTGGCGTGCACCGATTGTTGCCCTATCTATCGAATTTTTTTTCCGTGCTGTTGATCGATTGGCGAAATCTCTGCTCGTTTGCCACGACTGCCCCGCCAGTACCAGTTTCGGGCAAATGGTCATTCCCGAGTCGCCGACTCTGTGGTAGGGCCCGGCGCAGTAAAACCGTGACTTCGTAATATGGCCAGGCTGTGCGTGATACGGCCAGCCGCGACCAGTTCAGCGAATGCCCAACTCCCGGGTGAATCCGGACGGAATCAAGATGTCGTCGGCGGTGAGGTCGTGAATGGAGGAATGCCCGAGGCCCATCAGCGCCGAGTCGATGCCGCCGTGCAGGATGTCGAGCACGTTCTCGACGCCGGCTTGGCCGGCCGCCGCCAGACCCCACAGATAGGCCCGACCGATCATCACCGCGCGCGCGCCGAGTGCGACGGCCTTGACGACGTCACTTCCCCGGCGGATGCCACCGTCGAGCAGGACCTCGACCTGGTCGCCGACGGCCTCGGCCACCGCCGGCAGCGCGCGGATCGACGCGGGCGTGCCGTCCAGGTTGTTGCCGCCGTGATTGGACACCGAGATCGCCGAAACACCAGCGTCCACTGCCCTTTTGGCGTCGTCGACGCGCATGACGCCCTTGAGCATGAACGGTCCGCCCCATAGTTCCCGCAGCCAGGCGATGTCCTCCCAGGTAGGCGGGGGTGTGCCCATCCACTCGCCGTACGCGGCGAAGAAGGGCGGGCCGGGCTCACCGCGGCGGCCCTGGTTGGGTACCCGCAGGTCCGGCGGCCGCATCGTCTTGCCGAACTTCCACAGCCAACGCGGCTTGGTGATCGCCTCCGGCGACAGCTTCAGGATGTTCTTCAGGTTCATCTCTTCGGGGATCTTGGGGCTGCCCCAGTCGCGCCCGTGCGAGAACGTCCAGTCGGTGGTGACGATCAATCCGGCCGCACCGGCCGCACGAGCCCGCTCGGCCCGTTCGGCGATCGCGTCCCGCCCGCCGAGCCAGTAGATCTGGAAGAAGATCTTGGGGTTGGCGGCGATGACCTCCTCGATCGGCTTACTGGCGAACGAGGACAGACCCATGGCCGTGCCGCGGGCCGCGGCGGCCCGTGCGACGGCGACCTCACCGTCCGGATCGACCGCCTGGACGCCGGTCGGCGAAATGAGGACCGGCATCGAAATATCCTGGCCCATAACGGTGGTCGAGAGGTCGCGTTTCGCGCTGGCACCGATGACGTGCGGAGCGAATCCGAGTTCGCTGAATGCCGCCACATTGTCGGCTACCGTTACGCCTTTTTCGCTGGCCGAGATAAGCGACGAATAGACGGATTTCGGCAGCCGCCGCTTAGCGCGTTGCTGGGCAATCGCGACGGTTTCAAACCATTGGTCTGCCATGGTTATACGGGGCTTTCGTTGCACAGCCGCGACGGCGGCCTCATGGACAGGGTCAACGGCACCGGAGTGCTGAGCCGCTTACCACGGGAGTGGTCGACGCGCGGCCGTGGTGTCTCACGTTCGGCCTCCAGCGCCGGCGCACCGTGACCCTGTACGCACTCGGGATCGGGACCGTCCATCGGCAGGCCGGTGAAAAACTTCGCCGCCATGCAGCCGCCCCGGCAGCTGTCGTAGTGCCCGCAACTGCCACAGGCTCCGGCGGACTGCGGCTCGCGCAGTTCGCGGAACAGCGGGGCGTTCTTCCAGACACTGGCAAAACCGAGGCCGAAACCGCTGTCCGTCAACACGTTTCCGGCCAGGAAGCGGTCGTGGATGGCGAACGGGCAGGCGTACACGTCGCCCACCGGGTCGATCAGGCACACCACCCGGCCGGCGCCGCACATGTTCAGCCCGGCCAGCGCGCCCGGCGAACCCAGCGGCGCCAGGTGGAAGAACGAGTCACCGGTCAGCACCCCTTCGCCCTTGGCCACCAGCCAGTCGTACAGCTGCACCTGCTGCTCGGACGTGGGGTGCAATTCCTCCCAGACGTCGGCCCCGCGTCCCGACGGCCGCAACCGGGTGATGCGCAGCGTGGCACCATAACGGCTTGCCAGCGCGGCGAATTCGTCGAGCTGGTCCACATTGTGCCGGGTCACCACGACCGAAATCTTGGCGTCGCGGAACCCGGCTGCAGCCAGGTTCTCCAGCGCCCGCACCGCCATGGCGAACGACCCGGGACCGCGCACGGCGTCGTTGACCTCGGCAGTGGCGCCGTCCAGGGAAATCTGGACATCAACGTAGTCGCTGGCCGCCAGTCGCGCCGCCACCTCGGGCGTGATGCGCACGCCGTTGGTGGAGAACTTCACCCCGACGTGGTGCTCGGTCGCATAGTCCACCAACTCCCAGAAGTCCGGTCGCACAGTGGGTTCGCCGCCGCCGATGTTCACGTAGAACACCTGCATGCGTTCGAGTTCGTCGATGATGTCCTTGCACTGACGGGTGGACAACTCACCCGGGTCGCGTTTGCCCGACGACGACAGGCAGTGCACACACGCCAGGTTGCAGGCGTAGGTCAGCTCCCAGGTCAGGCAGATCGGCGCGTCGAGCCCGTGCTCGAACTGCTCGATCAGCGCGGGGACTCTTGCTGCGGTGGTCATGGTGCCTCCCGGGGTACCAGCATGGTGGAGCGGGCCAGCACATCCAGCGCGTGCAGGTACGGGCCCTGGTCGGGGTCGTCGACGCCGGCGGCCCGGCATGCGGACCGCACGTCGGGGTGCTCGGCCAGCGACTGCACCACGGTCAGGATGGTGCGATTCTTCAGGAACGATAGTTTGCGGGTGCCGAAGTGATACAACAGCGCCCCAAAGGGTTCCGGCCGGATCGCCACCTGCGGATGCAGGCGCCAGCCGCTGTCCGGGTCGAACTTCGCGCTCTCCCGGGCCGGCGCGGGGGCGGCCACCGTCAGTAGACCCCGCACATGCCGTCGATGGAGACCTCTTCCACCAGCGTCTCGGTGACGAGTTCGGCCTCAGTCTGGTTCTCGTTGTCCATGGCGGTTGCCTTTCATCGAAGGAATTCGGCAATGATGGGTGGTGCTGGTCACAATCTCACGACCGTGGCCAGAATATGGCATCGAGTGCCGAAATGGAAGGGCGGGGTCTGATGCTGCCGGAGTCGCGGGTGGGCAGGCGCCGCTCGACGACGCCTTTGCACATCACTGACGTCGCGATCGACCTGTTCGCGGCACGCGGGTTCGCTGAGGTCAGCGTCGACGACGTCGCACATGCCGCCGGGATAGCGCGCCGAACCCTGTTCCGCTACTACGCCTCCAAGAACGCGATTCCGTGGGGCGACTTCGACGCCCACCTCGAACAACTGCAGGAACTGCTGGACCGCGTCGATCCACGGGTACCGCTGCGCGAGGCGCTGCGCGGGGCACTGCTGGCGTTCAACACCTTCGACGAATGCGAGTCGGTCCGGCATCGCCAGCGCATGCGGGTGATCCTGGAAACGGCTGAGCTGCAGGCGTATTCGTTGACGATGTACGCAGGCTGGCGGGAGGTGATCGCCGGCTTCGTCGCCCGCAGGTCGGGCGGCAAGACGACCGACCTGGTCCCGCAGACCGTCGCGTGGACGATGCTCGGGGTCGCGCTGAGCGCTTACGAGCACTGGCTCGGCGATGAGTCGGTTTCGCTGCCCGAGGCGCTCGGTAATGCGTTCGACGTCATCGGGGCGGGCCTGGACTCACTCGAGTGAGCGCCATAGAGCATCTGCTGCACACCCTCCGGTCGCAGGGCCGCTTCTGCGCCCGATCCGGGTCGGCGATGTACGGCGAACTCTTCGACCTGGTGGCCGGCGACGTGGAGACCGGCGGCGTGTTCGCGAGCATCCTCACCGGTCACGAGGAGGCGCCATCGGGCCAGGCGCTGCCGCTGCGGTTGCTCGGCGGGCTGCACCGCATGGTGCTCGACGGACGGGCGGCACATCTGCGCCGCTGGTATCCCAGCGCGGGCGGCAGCTGGGACGCGCAGCGCGCCTGGCCCGAGATTCTGCACGTCGCGGCCGAGCGGCCCGACGCGTTGCGGGCGGCGCTGCGCCGTCCTCCGCAGACCAACGAGGTGGGCCGGTCGGCGGCACTGATCGGTGGCCTGCTGCACCTTCACAGCGAATTCCGATTGCCGATAAGGCTTTTCGAGATCGGCAGCAGCGCCGGGCTGAATCTGCGCGCCGACCGGTACCACTACCGATACGCCGGCAATCAGTGGGGACCGCCCGACTCGCCGGTAGTGATCGATGACGCATGGCACGGCCAGCTACCCCCGGGCGGCGGACTGCAGATCGCCGAACGGCACGGTTACGACATCGCGCCAATCGACGTGACTGAACCCGACGGGGAGTTGACCGTGCTCAGTTACGTGTGGCCCGACCAGCACGCCAGACTGACCCGGGTGCGCGGCGCCATCGCGGTGGCCCGCGAGGTGCCGGCGCACTTGGAGCGCTGCACGGCGGCGGATGCCGTCGCCGGGCTGACCCTGGCCGAAGGTGCGCTGACCGTGCTGTGGCATTCGATCACCTGGCAGTACCTTTCCACGGACGAACGCGCCGCGGTGCGGGCCGGGATCGACAGGCTGGCCGCGCAGGCGGACGCGCTGAAACCGTTGGCGCACCTGACTCTCGAGCCGGCGCGAGAGGGGCCGGAGGGCACGCTGAAATTCCTGGTGCGGGCGACCGCATGGCCCGGCGGCGAGGAGCGGGTGCTGGCCGAATGCCACGCCCACGGCGCCCCGGTGCACTGGCAGTGACGCCGGGGAAAAGTTTTTTCGCTGACCCCGTCGGAGTTCGGGCCGCCACAACGATATTAAGAATGTGAGCGCCCAACCGCACCGCGAGCGCGACGTCGCGAGCGCGCTGCTGGAGCTGTACGACGAAGCGCTGCCGGTCGTCTACGGCTACTTCGTGCGCCGCTGCGGCGACCGCGGGACGGCGGAGGATCTGACGTCGGAGACGTTCCTGGCCGGACTGCAAACCGCGCGAGCCGCCGCACGTGCAGGTGATCCGCCGCCGATCGCCATGCCCTGGCTGATGGGAGTGGCGCGGCACAAACTGGCCGACCACTACCGGCGCCGGCGGGATCCGGTGCCGGTGGCCGATCCACCGGAGCCGGGAGACCCGCCCGACGACTGGGATGCCGAGCTGGACCGGCTGGTCGCCGAGAGCGTGCTGGAGAGACTGAGCGACTCACACCGCGCGGTGCTGGTGCTGCGTTATATGGATGACTGCAGCGTCGGCGAGTGCGCCGCCTTGCTCGGGCGCACCGTGCACGCCACCGAGGCGCTGCTGGTTCGCGCCAAGAGAGCGTTCCGAAAAGAGTATCCGGAAGGGGGCACGTCATGAGTCAGCGCGATCCGCTCGACGTGCTGCGCACCGAAGACCTTCCGGTGCAACCCGATCCGGGCTTCACCGCGCGGTTGCGTGCGCGGCTGGAGTCCGCTCTGTCACTACCCCCCGGAGGAGTTGTCATGACCGCCACATCCGCCTTCTCGAGCGCAACCATTTCCGAACTGCCCGCACAGCCCGCCCCCGCACCCCGCCCGGCCGCACTCCCCTACCTGTCCGTACGGGACGCGCGGGCCGCGATCGACTGGTACGCCGCGGCGTTCGGCGCAGTGGTGGTCGGTGAACCAATGGCGATGGACGACGGCCGGATCGGGCATGCCGAGCTCGAGATCGGCGACGGGGTGCTGTATCTGGCCGACGAGTACCCCGAGTTGGGATTGCGGGGTCCGCAGCCGGGCGCGGTATCGGTCAGCCTGATGCTGCATGTCGCCGACACCGATGCCGCATTGCAGCGGGTCCGCGAGCACGGCGCGACGGTGCAGCGTGAAATCTACGAAGGCCACGGCTCGCGCAACGCGACCATCGTCGACCCGTTCGGTCACCGCTGGATGCTGAGCGGTCCGGTGGCCACCCCGGTCGCCGGCATCCGGCGGGGCGACCTCGGTTACATCTCGCTGCGGGTCCCCGACGCCGAGCGCGCCGCGGCCTTCTACACACACGTGCTGGGGTGGAACGTCGACGCGGCGTCGCATCGGGTGACCAACACCGATCTGCCCACCGACATCCACGGCGGCGCCGCGGAGCCGAACATGTTCTGCTGCTACGCCGTCACCGACCTGGCCGACGCGCGAGCGGCGATCACCGCGGCCGGCGGGTCGGTCGGCGAGACCCGGCGCTCCGAGCACGGCGTCACCCTGGATGCCACCGACCCGCAGGGGTCGGCGTTCGCGGTGCTCGAACCGGCACCGGGCCGGGAACGCCCGGCGCTCAACGGATCTGGACCCGGCGAGCTGGCCTACGTGACCTACGACGTACCGGAGTCCGCCGGCTTCCGTGACTTCTACGGGCGGGTACTGGGCTGGACGTTCGAACCCGGTCGCGTCAGCGACGGGTGGCAGGTGCGCGAGGCCCACCCGATGTCGGGTGCCGCGGGCGGGAGCCCCCGTCGCACCACGGTGCCGATGTGGACCGTCGACGACATCGACGCCGCGGTGGCCCGGGTACGCGAGGCCGGCGGCACCGTGCTGGACGAGCCGTCCCGGCAGCCGTACGGCCTGTCCGCCGAATGCACCGACGACCAGGGCTCGCGCTTCTACCTGGGGCAGTTCTAGCCGCCGGCGTTCAGCATCTCCGAAATCGGCACGGCGGCAGCGACTTTGGCGCGCACCTTCATCACTTTTCCGGGCAACCCGCCGCCCACCACACCGACCAGGGCGCCGTCGCGTTCGTAGTACGCCAGGAACTTGCGCCCGTCGTCCTCGACGATGTGCACGGTGTCGGTGGCCTCGGGTTCGCCCAGGCACTGGATCTTGACGTCGTACTGATCGCTCCAGAAGTACGGGACGACGACGGAGGACGGCACGTCGCGGCCCAGCATGGCGGGCACCACGACCCTGGTCTGGTCGGCCACGTTGCTCCAATGTTCCACGCGCACTTGGTGTCCCGTGGCATCGCGCCAGGAAGCGACGTCACCGAGCGCCCAGACGTTGGGGGCGCTGGTGCGGCCGGCCTCGTCGCAGACGACCCCGTTATCGACCTCGATGCCGCTGCCGTCGAGCCAGCCGGTGGCCGGGCGCGAGCCGATACCGACCACCACCAGGTCGGCGGGAACTTCCGCGCCGTCGGTGAGCACCACCGTGTCGACGTGACCGTCACCACGGACCTCGGCCACCCCGATGCCGGTGCGCACGTCGACACCCTCGTCGCGGTGCAGTCGCGTCACCAGCCCGCCGATCTGCTCGCCGAGCACCGATGCCAGCGGCGTCGGCTGCGGTTCCACCAGGACCACGTCGACGCCGAGACCGCGCAGGCTGGCCGCGACCTCACAGCCGATGAATCCCGCACCGATCACCACCGCCTTGCTGGCCGAGGACGCGTGGGTGCGCAGCGCCATGCATTCGTCGAAGGACCGCAACACCCGAATGCCGTCCAGGTCGGGCAGGCTCGGGATGCGCCGCGGCACCAGGCCGGTGGCAATGACGAGTTCGTCGTAGCCCAGCGAGGTTCCGTCGGCCAGCGTCACGGTCTGTGCCGCGGTGTCGATTCCGGTGGCCGCCTGGCCCAGCCGCAGGGTGATGTCCTTCTCGTCGTACCACTCCCGCGGTTTGAGGGCCGTGTCGTCGATCTCGCTGCGCAGCACCTCTTTGGACAGCGGTGGCCGGTCGTAGGGCAGGTGCACCTCGTCGCTGACGATGGTGATGGGGCCGGCGTACTCCGCACGACGCAGTTGCTCGGCGGTCCGGGCGGCAGCCAGCCCGCCGCCGACGATCACGATTCCGTGTGTGCTCACGTGGAGTTCATAGCACGGTCGACAATCAGTACTTCAACGCGCCCTTGTCGACCGGGATCTGGGTGCCCGACTGGGTGCCGGAACCGTCACCGGCCAGCCAGACGACGACGTCGGATACCTCGTCGGGTGACATAAAACCCTTGTACTGCATGGGCATTGGCGGGAAGGCGTGCACGAACCGGGGATGTTTGGCGAACACCTGCATCATGGCCTCCGGCTCGATCATCGGAGTGTCGACGGAGTAGGGGTGGATTGAGTTGACCCTGATGCCGTATTCGCCCAGTTCGAGCGCCAGGGTGTTGGTCAGCGCGGTCAGGCCGAACTTGCTGGCCGCGTAGTGGCCGTTGCCCGGCGTCGCCTTCAATCCGGCCGCGGAGCTGACCACGACGATGGAGCCGCCGTTGCCGGCCTCGATCATCGCCGGGATGGTGGCCCGCAACGTGCGCCAGGTGCCGGTGAGGTTCACCCCGATGACGGTGTCCCACTGTTCGTCGGTCAGTTCCCACACCCGGCCCCAACCCAGTACGCCGGCGTTGGCGACGACGATGTCGAGCCGGCCGAACTGCTCGACCCCGTCGGACACCAGTTGCCGCACCGCGGCGTCGTCGCGGATGTCGACCTCGCGGGCCAGGATCTTGCGACCCTCGGCCTCCACCGCGCGGACGGTCTCGGCCAGATCCTCCGGTGTGGCCGGCGGGTAGGTCAGGGTGTCCGAGACCGGCCCGCAGATGTCGGAGGCGATGATGTCGGCGCCTTCGCGGGCGAGCCGGATCGCATGAGAACGTCCCTGGGCACGCGCGGCTCCGGTGATGAAAGCCACCCGCCCTTGAAGTGAATCAGCCACTGGTCCCCTTTCGCCGCTTGCCAGGCTAGCAGCGAAACTGAAACGTGTTCTAGTTAGGTCGCCCGATGGGCGCCCGACGGGCGCTAGGGTGCCGCGAATGGAACCGCACCGCGAGAATTCGCGCCAGAATTCGCAGCCAGGTTCCGTTGGTGGACAACCCAGGCGGGCTCAGATCTCGGAGATGATCTGGGCACGCTTGCTGGCGTACTCCTGGTCGTTCACCACCCCGCTGGCCCGCAGCGAGTCCAGCTCTTGCAGCCGGTCGGCGACCGAGGCCTGCGGCGCTTGCGGTGCAGCGGCCTGACCCGCCTGCTGCTGGCCGGCACGACGTACCACCGCGTGCAGCTGCTGACGGAGAGCCGGATTGGAACGCACATCGACGATGCGGTTGAGCGGAATGCCGTTGGACTTGAGCAGTTGGAGGATCTCCATCAGCGGTCCGGCCTGGCCACTGAGGTCGTAGGTCCGGTTGTCCTCCTCGACGGTGAACTGGGCGGGCACCAGCCCGTTGACCAAAGCGCTTCGCTCCCAGTCGATCCGGTATTCATTCGTGGCCGGGTCGACCAGGACTACGAGCTTGCGCGCCGTCAGGTTGCCCAGCCGCGTCACGCTCGCGATTACCCGGTCCTCGCTGTCGAAGGGCGCGATCCCGGGTCCGGATACGTGCAGGTGCACCTTGACCACCGGCTGCTCGTTGATCCGGGTGCCGGTCTCGGTCAGGCCGGTGATCTGGGCCAGCGCCAGCACCCCGCTCTGCTCCAGCATTTCGTTCTTGGCGGCGTTGTTGACGCTCCAGTACGTCAGCGCGATCGCGATCAGAACGTCGGCCACGGTGATGAGCAGACCGACGTAGAACATCCACGACAGCAGCTGACCGAAGCCGAGGGTGAAGTAGACGACGAGGAAGATCGGTCCGACCAGGCCGCCGCACAACAGCACCAGCAGCTGCATCTTGATGTACCGGGCGAGCATGCTTTCTCCTCAACTCTGCTCGGGTCGGGCACCCGAAAGGTGATGACAGAGTAGCGCCAGCATGGTGATTACCGATCACAAGTTCCTTCGTTGAAAACGCGAAAGCCCCCGAAAACCGAAGTTTTCGGGGGTCTTTGCGTCAGGTCGCGCGGTGAGCGCTACTTGATGATCTTGGTGACCCGGCCGGCGCCGACGGTGCGGCCACCTTCACGGATCGCGAACCGCAGACCGTCGTCCATGGCGACGGGCTGGATCAGCTTCACCGAGATGTTGGTGTTGTCACCGGGCATCACCATTTCGGTGCCCTCCGGCAGCGTCACCACACCGGTCACGTCGGTGGTGCGGAAGTAGAACTGCGGACGGTAGTTGTTGAAGAACGGCGTGTGCCGACCGCCCTCGTCCTTGGACAGGATGTAGACCTGGCCCTCGAACTCGGTGTGCGGGGTGGTGGTGCCGGGCTTGATGACGACCTGGCCGCGCTCGACGTCCTCACGCTTGACACCACGCAGCAGCAGACCGACGTTGTCACCGGCCTGGCCCTGGTCGAGCAGCTTGCGGAACATCTCCACACCGGTGACCGTGGTCTTGGTGCTGGTGGGCTTGATGCCGACGATCTCGACTTCCTCGTTCACGTTGACCACGCCACGCTCCACACGACCGGTGACGACGGTGCCACGGCCGGTGATGGTGAAGACGTCCTCAACGGGCATCAGGAACGGCTTGTCGGTGTCGCGCACCGGGTCCGGGATCGACTCGTCGACCGCGTCCATCAGGTCCTCGACCGACTTCACCCAGGTCGCGTCGCCCTCGAGCGCCTTCAGCGCGGAGACCCGGACAACCGGGGCTTCCTCGTCGAAGTCCTGGGCGGCCAGCAACTCGCGGACCTCCAGCTCGACGAGCTCGAGCAGCTCCTCGTCGTCGACCGCGTCGGACTTGTTCAGCGCCACGAGGATGTAGGGCACGCCCACCTGACGGGCGAGCAGCACGTGCTCACGCGTCTGCGGCATCGGGCCGTCCGTCGCGGCGACCACCAGGATCGCGCCGTCCATCTGGGCGGCACCGGTGATCATGTTCTTGATGTAGTCGGCGTGGCCGGGGGCGTCGACGTGCGCGTAGTGACGCTTCTCGGTCTGGTACTCGACGTGCGCGATGTTGATCGTGATACCGCGCTGACGCTCCTCAGGCGCGTTGTCGATCTGGTCGAACGCCTTGGACTCGTTCAGGTCCGGGTACTTGTCGTGCAGGACCTTGGTGATAGCCGCGGTCAGGGTGGTCTTGCCGTGGTCAACGTGACCGATGGTCCCGATGTTGACGTGGGGCTTGGTCCGCTGGAACTTCGCCTTCGCCACTTTGGTGTCCTCCTGGACTGTTGGTGCTTAAAAAAGCAGTGTTGATTTTTCTGGGTTTTGCCGCGGTGCTAACCGCGTCAGCTTACTCGTTGGGGTTTCCGCTTATTCGCCGGTCGCCTTGGCGATGGTCATTGCTCGGCTCCGCGCTCGTGAGTTGACACTCACTCGCCCGTCGCCTTCGCGATGATCTCCTTCGACACGTTCGCCGGAACTTCGGCGTAGGAGTCGAACACCATGGAGTAGTTCGCCCGGCCTTGCGTCTTGGACCGCAGGTCGCCGACATAGCCGAACATCTCCGACAACGGCACGTGCGCCTTGACGACACGCGCCCCTGCCCGCTCCTCCATGGCCTGGATCTGGCCACGGCGGGAGTTCAGGTCGCCGATCACATCACCCATGTAGTCCTCGGGGGTGGTGACCTCGACGGCCATGATCGGTTCCAGGATCACTGGCTGTGCTTGCGCCGCAGCCTTTTTCAGCACCTGGGAACCGGCGATCTTGAACGCCATCTCCGACGAGTCCACCTCGTGGAAGGCGCCGTCGAGCAGCGTGACTTTCAGGTTCACCAGCGGGTAGCCGGCCAGCACGCCGTACTGCATGGCGTCCTGGGCGCCGGCGTCGACCGACGGGATGTACTCCCGCGGGATGCGCCCACCGGTGACCTTGCTCTCGAACTCGTAGGTCGCACCGTCTTCGCTGGTGAACGGCTCGATGCTGATCAGCACCTTCGCGAACTGGCCCGATCCACCGGTCTGCTTCTTGTGGGTGAACTCGACCTTTTCCACCGTCCGCTTGATGGTCTCCTTGTAGGCGACCTGCGGCTTGCCGACGTTGGCTTCCACCTTGAACTCGCGGCGCATGCGGTCCACCAGGATGTCCAGGTGCAACTCGCCCATGCCACCGATCACGGTCTGGCCGGTCTCGGCGTCTTGGTGGACCTTGAACGTCGGGTCCTCCTCGGCGAGCTTCTGGATCGACAGGCTCAGCTTCTCCTGGTCGCTCTTGGTCTTGGGCTCGATGGCCACCTCGATGACCGGGTCCGGGAACGTCATGGACTCGAGCACGATCTGGTTGTTCGGGTCCGACAGCGTGTCACCGGTGGTGGTGTCTTTCAGGCCGATCACCGCGTAGATGTGACCCGCCGACGCGGTCTCCACCGGGTTCTCCTTGTTGGAGTGCATCTGGAACAGCTTGCCCAGACGCTCCTTCTTGCCCTTGGTGGCGTTGATGACCTGGCTGCCCGAGTCGACCTTGCCCGAGTACACGCGGACGTAGGTGAGCTTGCCGAAGAACGGGTGCGTCGCCACCTTGAACGCCAGCGCGGAGAACGGCTCGTCGGTCGACGGCTTGCGGACGATCTCCTCGTCCTCTTTGCCTGGCGGGTGGCCGATAGCCGGCGGCACGTCCAGTGGCGAGGGGAGGTAGTCGATGACGGCATCCAGCATCGGCTGCACGCCCTTGTTCTTGAACGCGCTGCCGCACAGCACCGGGTACGCCTCGGAGGTGGTGGTGAGCTTGCGGATCGCGCCCTTGATCTCGGCGACGGTGAGCTCTTCTCCACCGAGGTACTTTTCCAGCAGCTCCTCGTCGGTCTCGGCGACGGCCTCAAGCAGCTTGGTGCGGTACTCCTGGGCCTTCTCGGCCAGCTCTGCCGGGATCTCGATGGTGTCGTAGGTCTCGCCCAGCTTGGTCTCGCCCCGCCACACCTTGGCGTTCATCTCGACCAGGTCCACGACGCCCTCGAAGTCGCCTTCGGAGCCGACCGGCAGCTGGATCGGAATGACATTGGCGCCCAACCGCTCCTCCATGGTCCGCACGGAGAAGTAGAAGTCGGCGCCGATCTTGTCCATCTTGTTGACGAAGCAGATGCGCGGTACGTCGTACTTGTCCGCCTGGCGCCAGACCTGCTCGGACTGGGGCTCGACGCCCTCCTTGCCGTCGAATACCGCGACGGCGCCGTCCAGCACGCGCAGCGAGCGCTCCACCTCGACGGTGAAGTCGACGTGGCCGGGGGTGTCGATGATGTTGATCTGGTTGTCGTTCCAGAAGCAGGTGGTAGCCGCGGAGGTGATGGTGATCCCCCGCTCCTGCTCCTGCTCCATCCAGTCCATCGTGGCGGCGCCGTCGTGCACCTCACCGATCTTGTAGCTGATGCCGGTGTAGTAGAGGATGCGCTCGGTCGTCGTGGTCTTGCCGGCGTCGATGTGCGCCATAATGCCGATGTTGCGGACCTTCGTCAGGTCGGTCAGCACGTCCTTCTGTGCCACAGAAGTCTTCCCACTCTTTCGTTACTCAGTTAGCTATCGGATGCGCCAGCGCTCGCATGATGTCGCCGCCCTGGCGGCTCCGGCGCTGGCGCACTGCTCTACCAGCGATAGTGCGCGAAGGCGCGGTTGGCCTCGGCCATCTTGTGGGTGTCCTCACGCCGCTTCACGGCAGCCCCGAGGCCATTGCTGGCATCCATGATCTCGTTGGCCAGGCGCTCGACCATCGTCTTCTCCCGGCGCTGCCGCGAGAAGCTGACCAGCCAGCGCAGCGCGAGCGTGGTCGACCGGTCCGGCCGCACCTCGACGGGCACCTGGTAGGTGGCACCACCGACGCGGCGGCTGCGAACCTCCAGCGCGGGCTTGACGTTGTCCAGCGCACGCTTGAGCGTGATGACGGGGTCGGTGCCGGTCTTGTCCCGCGCCTGTTCGAGCGCACCATAAACAATGCGCTCAGCCAGGGATTTCTTCCCCTGCAGCAGAACTTTGTTCACCAGCTGGGTGACCAGCTGCGACCCGTAGACCGGGTCGTTGACCAGTGGACGCTTGGGCGCGGGTCCCTTGCGCGGCATCAGCTCTTCTCCTTCTTGGCGCCGTAGCGACTGCGAGCCTGCTTGCGGTTCTTGACGCCCTGGGTGTCGAGCGAACCGCGGATGATCTTGTAGCGCACACCGGGCAGGTCCTTCACCCGGCCGCCACGCACCAGCACCATCGAGTGCTCCTGCAGATTGTGGCCCTCACCCGGGATGTACGCGGTCACCTCAACCTGGCTGGTCAGCTTCACACGGGCGACCTTCCGAAGCGCCGAGTTCGGCTTCTTCGGAGTGGTGGTGTACACGCGGGTGCACACGCCACGGCGCTGCGGGCTGCCCTTAAGAGCCGCGGTCTTGACCTTGGCGACCTTGTCTCGGCGACCCTTGCGGACCAGCTGATTAATGGTTGGCATCTACCGGCTTTCTGTGTTGCTGTTCTTGCGGTGCTTATCAAGTGCGGCGTTCAAAAGTCTCTGTACTGCAGTTATGCCCCGCCGCGGAATAACCTCATCACCCCGCAGCCGGGCGTGTCGCATGCGCTTGCCCGGAATACCTCATCCGTTGCATCGTGGACACGCAAATTGGCCCGGCATTTACGCCCCCTACTTCAGGCGCCGTTAGCCGCCAGGCACGAGGTCCCACAATACCCGTCCGGAGTCTGGCAGGTCAAAAGCGGTGGAATGACCGGCACGGGAGCCCGGTAGGTCCCCGGGCCGCTGCCCGCGTGAAGCTGGCTTCACGGTCGCCTACTCATTGTCAAGTGGTCAGTGCAACATGGCCTAGGCGGCTTGGTGGAGTAGGACGTAAAGGCGCTGGGCGGGGGTGTCGAGGTTGAGGGTGGGGCGGGGTCGGCGATTGAGGGTGTCTTGGATGTGTTTGAGGTCAGCTTTGGTGTAGCCGCTGAGGTCGCTGCCTTTTTGGAACCAAAACCGTAGGAGGCGGTTGGTGTTTTCGTTGCTGCCGCGCTGCCAGGGTGAGTGGGGGTTACAGAAATAGACCGGGGTCCCCAGCTGTAGCTGAATGTCGCGCCAGTTGGCCATTTCGCTGCCTCGGTCCCAGGTGATCGAGCGCCGCAGATGCTCGGGCAATTCTTTCATCGCCTCGATCATTGCGGTGGCGACGGTTTCGGCGCTGCGATCGCCAAGCAGGTGCAGCAAGATAGTGAATCGGGTGCTGCGCTCGACGAGGGTTCCGATAGCGCTGTTGTTAGGCCCCACGATCAGGTCGCCTTCCCAATGACCAGGCACCGCACGGTCGGCGACCTCGGCAGGGCGGTCGCTGATGGTGAATTCCTCACCGCTGCTGTAGACCCCACGGCTGGTGTTGCGACCGCGCGGTTTGCGGCTGGCTCGTTTGGTGGACAGGCATTTGTTGAGGTCAGCGCGCAAACTGCCACGGGTCTGCACATACAAGCATTGGTAGATGGTCTCGTGACTCACCCTGGCCAGCTTGTCACCAGGATGATCACGAGCCAACACCTCAGCGATGAGCTTGGGGCTCCAACCTTGCTCCATCCAAGCCTCGATGGCCGCGCACAGTGGATGATCAACCAGTTTGAATCCCTTGGGCCGGCGCGCTCGTTCAGCAGCTCGAGCATGCGCCATCAACGCGTGATAATCCCCATCAGGCAAGCTGTTCCGCTCGAACTCACGACCGATCGTAGAGCGATGGCGCCCCAGACGCTGTCCGATCTGAGCAGCGCAGAGCCCTGCATCACGCAACCGCATGATCTCGATGCGTTCCTCGCCGCAGATCCTGCGACCCGGACCTCCCGGCCGCCTTGACCAATCACCTGGGTTTGCTAAACCGCAAGCATTCCTACCGCCATTGACGAGCTGCATCGCCCCAGCATCACGCCACCAAATCCACGCACGCGTTGTCGACACGCCCATCGCCTTGGCGGCACGGTGCACCGGCACACCACCGCACACCCGATCAAAGAACTCCCGACGCACCCACTTCGAATGCGGATATCCACTCGGCATCGCAACCCCTAAATCCACGGATGTTGCACTGACCGTATGAATCCACCCTACGAGTGTGAAACCAGCTTCACGCTCGCGCCGCACGCTAGGGCGTTTCCGCTGCCTGCACGGTGCGCCGATCCATGCCGGCGGCCAGCCGCAGCACCATGTCGGTGAAGACGGCGTCGGTGTCGATTTCATCCATGACGCCGGTCATCTCGAGTAGTACGAACCCGTGCATCGCCGACCAGAACTCGAGCGCCGCATAGAACGCCTCCTCGCCCTGCAGGCCGTACGACGACAGCACCGCGATGACGGGCGCGGCGGCTCCGCGGGTCACGGCCGTGTATTCGGGGTCGTCGCCGCCCAGCGGCATCCGGGTGAACGCGGAGTACCGCCCGGGGTGATGGTGCGCGTAGCTGCGGTAGGCGCCGGCCATCACCAGGACGGCGTCGTCGCGGGAACGCCCCTCGCCCACCCGGTTGAGCATCGTGATGATGTCGTCGATGACGCGGATGCGCACCGCGCGGCGCAGATCCTCGAGGCTGTCCACGTGGTTGTACAGCGACGGCCCCTTGGTTCCCAACTGAGTCGCCAGGGCGTTGATGGTCAGCGAGTCCCAGCCCTCCCGGTCCAGAAAGGTCAGGGCGCCGTCGACGATGCCTTCGCGGCTCAGCTTCGCCTGCCGGGCTCCCGACTTGCCGCCACGCGCACGGCCGCCACCCGTCGGTGGCTCCGGCTGAGCTGCCATGGCGATTCACCCTTCGCGTGACGTGAGAGCTAACTAATGACTCTAGTTGACCGCACCCCGAGCGCCGGGTGCGGCGCTCCGTGGTGCCGGCGGCCACCGCGGCTTTGACGAATAAATGCACCCAGGGCTGTCGTCACGCAGTTAAATGCACGTAATCTCAATCGAGGTCTCACCGAGCAGACCACCCACCCAACGAAGGGGGGCCCGCAGTGAAATGGACCACCGTGGGAACGCTGGCTGTCTGTGCCGCGTTCGCGGCCGCCATACCGGCCGCGCCGGCTCCGGTCGCGCACGCCAAGAACGGCGACACCCATATCACCGGGCAAGGCGTCGAGACGACGATCGACTGCGGCGACGCCACTCTGATCGTCAACGGAACCAACAACATCGTCACCGCCAAGGGCAGCTGCTGGGCGGTCACCATGATGGGGACGGGCAACACGGTCATCGCCGACACGGTCGTCAACGACATCACGGTCTACGGCTACGACGGGACGGTGTTTTACAAGAACGGCGATCCCGTCATCTGGGACCGCGGCCGCGAGCTGGGGATGGTCAACCGGATCCAGCGAGTCGGGCCCTGAACCGGCAAGTGTGACAGTTCTGATCACCGGGAGGAATCGAGAAACCATGCGCGCCAACGGAACTGCCGAAACTTTCAGAATGGCCGGAGTGGGCCTGGCAGCCGCGGCCATCGCCGCCGCCGTCGGGCTGGTGGGCTGCAGCTCGACGGCCGGGCCGCCGGCGGGCAGCAGCTCGTCCTCGACGAAGTCGTCGACCACGACCACTGGCAGCGGGTCCGCTGAGACGACCAGCAGCACCGGTGCCCTCCCGACCGGAAGCACTTCGGTTCAGGTGGGCGACACCGTGGTCTACGCGTCCATGGGGCAGACGGCCACCATCGCCTGCGAAGAGGGCAAGTCCCTGAACGTGACCGGCTCCGACAACACGCTGACCGTCAACGGCAACTGCGAGACGGTGAGCGTCGGGGGAACCAAGAACAAGATCACCCTGGACAAGGTCAACAAACGCATCACCGTGCTGGGCATGGACAACACCATCACCTACAAAGACGGTGACCCGGAGATCAACAAGATCGGCCCCAACAACACGGTGACCAAGGGCTAACCCGCCGGGGCGCCGTGCCGGCCGGCGCCGCCGGCAAAGCGCCCCGCCCCCTCCAGCGCCTCGGCGGCCACCCGGGAGATGCTGGCGAACTCGAGGTCCATCGCCGCGGACTCGGGCAGGCCCCACTGGTGCAGCGCCGACAGCCGGTCCGACCGCAGGCATTGCTGTGGCAGCGCGGCAAGCTCGGCCGCCAACTCCTGGGCGGCCTGGCGCGCTTGCCCTTTGGGCACCACCCGGTTGGCCAGCCCGATCGCCAGCGCCTCGTCGGCCTTGACGCCACGACCGGTGAGAATCATGTCCATCGCCCGGCTGTGCCCGATCAGGCGCGGCAACCGCACCGTTCCACCGTCGATGAGCGGCACTCCCCAGCGCCGGCAGAACACCCCGAATACGGCGTCTTCCTCGGCGACCCGCAGATCGCACCACAACGCGAGCTCGAGGCCGCCGGCGACCGCATAACCGTCGACCGCCGCGATCACCGGTTTGGAGAGCATCATCCGCGACGGCCCCATCGGGCCCGGGCCGGTGCGGTGCACGGAGTTCGCCTGCGGTGTGCCGAAGGCCTTCAAATCGGCTCCCGCGCAAAAGGTTCCGCCCTCACCGCATAACACCGCCACCGACGCGGTGTCGTCGCGGTCGAAGGTTTCGAAGGCGGTGTACAGCGCGGCCGCCGTCGGGCCGTTGACGGCGTTGCGCGCCCCGGGCCGGTTGATGCAGACCGTGGTCACCGGGCCGTCGCGCTCCACCCGCACCAAATCGCTCATGTCGCCTCCTGAAGTTGGGTCGTGTCACGAAGTTCCGCCAGTTCGGTGGCGAAGTCGTTGTAGGCCGTCCGCAGTTCGGCACCCGGCCAGTCCGCGGGCAGCAGTTCGGCGGGCAGGATCGGATCGGTGTTGAGGTGACGCACAATGGCGGCGGCCACCACGAAACGGCCCGGCACGTCGGTCGCCCGGCCGATCTGCCGCAGCAACTCGCGGCCCGCCTCGGCCCACTCCGTCAGGTTCCACAGTTGCCCGGCCAGCGCCGCCGGCGCGTCGTCGCGCGCCCGCAGCACCCGCACCCGCGACGCGACGTCGGGCGCCAGGTCGAGGTCGAGGTTGTCCGGACGCATCCAGACCCCTTCCCGCAACTCGCCGAACCGCTTGTCGTACATGGTGTTCCGTAACGCCGCGCGGGTTCGGGGGTCGGTGCCGACACTGGTGACGACCACGACGTGCCACTGCCCCCGCCAGGCCCGGGTGCGCGGCCGCATCGCCTCGTCCTGACGGCGCTGCCGGGCCAGCAGGCGGTCGGAGAGCCGATAGCCGTCGGCGGACCGGATCAGATCACCGGCACTGACCATGCGGGTCAGCGCCACCCGTATCGTCGCTTCCCTGATACCGAAATCTGTTGTCAGACGAACTAATTCGCTGGCGGTGGCGCACGCGGGGTGCGCACCCAGCAGCACGCTGAGCACCACGGACCGGGCGGTCATGCGGGCCAGCGATTTGGGCATGCCTACACCTGGGAAGCTCGGCGGCCGTAATCGCCGAAAGGCTCGTCGCGGTGCTTGACCGCATCCCGGAAGCCGTGCTCGACCGCGTCGGCGACGAACGCGTGTCCCTCCGGCGTGTGCCGCGCCACCCCATCGAACACCGTGCTGACCATCCGACTGGACGCGACGCCCTGCTGCAGCAGCGGGGCATTGAGCGCGAGCTTGATCATGATCAGCTGGTTCACCGGCAGCGCGGCGATCCTGGCCACCAGCCGCTCGGTGCGGTCGTCGAGATCGGCGGGATCGGGTGCCTCCACTGCCAGGCCCCACTCGGCCGCCTGCGCGCCGGTGATGCAGTCACCGGTGAACAGCAGGCGCTTGGCACGCTGGTCGCCCAGTCGGTGCGCCCACAAGCCCGCTGCCGGCACACCCCAGACCCGGGTCGGCGGATAGCCGATCTTCGCGTCGGCGGCCGCGATCACCTGATCGGCGTGCAGTGCGATGTCGGTGCCGCCGGCCACGCAGTAGCCGTGGATCTTCACCACCGTCGGCTTGTCGGCGTGCATCAGGGAGGAGAAGCCGCGGACGAACCGGCTCATCATCTGATAGTCGATCATCGGGTCCCACGGCTGGTTCGGCAGGTGGTTGACCGCCTGCGTCTTCCCGTCCAGCACCGTGCCGTGGTAGCCGCCTTCCTGGCCCGCGGAGCCGGTCCGGTCGGCGTAGGCGGACAGATCGAAACCGGCGCAGAAGCCTTCACCGCGGCCGGAGACCAGAATGACGTGGACGTCAGGATCCAGGTCGGCGCGTTCCACCAGCGCTGAAAGCTCCAGCGGGGTGTCGGCGACGATGGCGTTGCCTTTCTCCGGCCGGTTGAAGGTGATGCGCGCAACCCGGTCGGTGACCTCGTAGGTCATCGTTTTCAGGTTGTTGAAGTCGACCGGCCTGATCGAGTGGGTCACTGGCGCTCAGCCTTTGACCAGAGCGCGCTCGACGATCGGCGCCAGGTCCAGACCGCTCGGCATGGTGCCGAACGCGCCGCCCCACTGCCCGCCCAGCCGGGTGGCCAGGAATGCTTCGGCGACCGCCGGGTGGCCGTGCCGCACCAGCAGCGATCCCTGCAACGCCAGGCAGATGTCCTCGGCCACCTTGCGGGCCCGGTACTGGATGGTGTCCAGATCGGCCAGCTCCGCACGCAACCGCTGGACGTGGGAGTCCTGCCGGGTGTCCTGCCCCGCGGTCTGGTCCAGCTCGTCGAACAACACCTCGACGGACTCGGGCCGAGTTGCCATGGCGCGCAACGTGTCCAGTGCGCTGACGTTGCCGGAGCCCTCCCAGATTCCCATCAGCGGCGCCTCCCGGTAGAGCCGCGGCATACCGGAGTCCTCGACGTAGCCGTTGCCACCCAGGCACTCCAGCGCTTCGGCCGCGTGCGGCGTGGAGCGCTTGCACACCCAGTACTTGCTGGCCGCCAGCCCGATGCGGCGCAACAGTCCTTCCCGCTCGTCACCCCGGATCGCCTTGTCGGTGGCTCCGGCCATCCGCATGGCCACCATGGTGGCGGCCTCGGCCTCCACCGCCAGGTCGGCCAGCACGTTACGCATCAGGGGTTGGTCAATCAGGTAGGCGCCGAACGCCTTTCGGTGCTGCGCGTGGTAGGTGGCGCGAGTCAGGCCGGTGCGCATGCTGGTGGCGCTGCCCAGCGTGCAGTCCAGTCGCGTGAGGTTGACCATTTCGATGATGGTCGGGACGCCACGTCCCTCCTCACCGACCAGCCACGCGGTGGCGTCGTCGTATTCGACTTCGCTAGAGGCGTTGGCGTGGTTGCCGAGTTTGTCTTTGAGCCGTTGCAGGAACATCCGGTTGCGGGTTCCGTCCGGCAGGATGCGCGGCAGCATGAAGCACGACAACCCGCCTGGGGCCTGGGCGAGCACCAGGAAGATGTCGCACATCGGCGCCGAGGTGAACCACTTGTGGCCCCGCAGGCTGTAGGTGCCGTCCCCATGGGGCGACGCCTGGGTGGTGCCGGCGCGCACGTCGGAGCCGCCCTGCTTCTCGGTCATCGACATGCCGGCGGTGATGCCGGCCTTGGTGACGGCGAGCTTGAGCTCCGGGTCGTATTCGCGGCTGGTGAGCAGCGGCTCGTACACCGCGGCCAGTTCGGGGTTGAAGCGCAGCGCCGGCACCACGGCGTAGGTCATCGATATCGGGCAGATGTGGCCGGCTTCGACCGTCCACACCGACGTCTTGGCGGCGCGCACCACATGGGCACCCGGCCGCTCGTCCGCCCACGGGGCACCGTGCAGGCCGTGCCCGATCGCGACGCGCATCAGTTCGTGATAGGCCGGGTCGTACTCCACCTCGTCGACGCGGTGCCCCACCCGGTCATGGGTCTGCAGCACCGGCCGGTGGCGGTCGGCCAGCTCACCCCAGCGCTGCGCCTCACGACTGCCGGAGATGGCCCCCAGCTCATTCACCTCGTCCAGACCCCACTGCCCACCCTCGCGGATCAGTGCCTCGATGAGGACCGGAGAGGACGCCGGGTTGTGATTCTCGAGTGGCGGAACCTGGTTGGTGACGACGTGCGTATCTGGCATGCCGCCAATGTTACATTTCTCCTACAACTGCACAAGAGGTGTAACGGGCGGGTCGACAGCGGCGGACGGCGCCCGGCCGGTCGTCCGGCTGGTCCCCTGGCCGGTCACCCGGTCGCAGAATCCAGCCACCACGTCGACCGTCTCCCGCGGCGCTTCGAACGGCCAGAAGTGCCCGGTATCGAACAGATGCAGGCCGCTGCCCGCCGGCAGCATCCCCAAAACCTCTGCGTCGTCGTAGAATTCGCGGGGCTGCAGCGGGTCGTGGGCACCCTGGAGCAGCAGCACCGGAGCCGTCCAGGACCGAATCAGCCGGGTGCGCCGGTCCACCCATTCCTGACGAAACGACGAGGAGTGGAAGTAGCGTGGCACCGCGGTCGCGATACCGGGGTGGCTGAACTCGGCGCAGGTGCGCAGCAGATCGTCCCGGGCGACCTCACGTTCGGTGAGCCACGTGTACGCGGTGGTGGCGAAGCGACGGGCCTCGCCGAGCATGGCCGGGGCCTCGGGCGACTGCATCATCGCCTGTTGCGGATGCAGGCTCGGGTGTAGATGCCACAGGTGTTGCTGTCCGCGGCCATATCCGCGGACTCGATCGCCCATCGCCGCGACGAGATGGTCCCCGATGGGGGTGCCGCGGTCATGCGTGATGAGGGTGAATTCGCCGATTCGCAGCGTGTCGAGGAGGGCACCGAGTTGCTCCGCGACGCCGGCTTGCCGATAGTCGCCGCTGCGCTTGTCGGACTGGCCGTAGCCTTTCAGATCGATGGCCAGGCAGTGGTAGCGCGGACTGAGGGCCTCCAGGGCGTAGTGCCACTGCCACCAGGAGTCGGGCAGGCCGTGCAAGAAAACGACCGTATGTGCCGACGGCGCAACGGATTCCACGAAATGCCAGCGCACCGTTTCACTGTCGCCAGGCGCATCGACGAATCTGTGCACTACGGTCACGTCGCCGAGTCGCTCCGTCTCGCCGTCGGCGTTGGGTCGCGCCGACGCCATGTCGCCGAAAGCTGTGACGAGTTGTTCGGCCGTCTGCAACGCGGCGGTCAAGCCGTCCTGCAGCCCTTCGGTAATCCGTTGCGGCGGTTCGGTATAGCTGAGTCCAGTCGTCATGATGCCGCCGATACGGTCGGCTGTGACACGGCGCGGACCACGGTGCCCATGCGCCGGAAAACATTGCCTCCCTGACTCTTTCGCACGCCGCCTTCGCTGCGCACCGCGCTGTGTTCAGCATTGTCGATCGTCACCGCACCGCCTCCTGCTCGCGCGAGTTGTGAATATATCTTCACTTACGAACGAGTTATCAGTCAAGGCTTAACTGAATTAATCTTCAGCAATGAGGTACGCTCTGATTGCAACCCTCCCTGGATCGGAGCAAACGCCTTGCAGTCCGTCGACAAGCCGCCCAATCGCACCGAGCGGCGCAAGCAGCGCACCCGCGCGGCGCTCATCACGGCCGCGCAGGGACTGATCGCCGACGGCACTCTGCACGTGCCGATCCAGGACATCTGCGAGGCCGCCGACGTCGGGGTGGGCTCCTTCTACAACCACTTCGAGAGCAAAGAGCAGTTGTTCGACGCCGCGATCGACGCCGCCCTCGACGCGCACGGTGCCCTGCTCGATGCGTTGACGGCGTCGATCGACGATCCCGCCGCGGTGTTCGCCTTCAGTTTCCGGCTGACCGGGCGCATGTTTTGCCGGCCGGAGAGCCGGATGGTCCTCAACCACGGACTGGAACTGATCACCGCCGAACGGGGGCTGGCTCCGCGCGCCAGGCGCGACATCGCCGCGGCGGCGGCGTCGGGACGATTTCAGGTGGCCGACCCCAAGCTGGCGATGGCGGTCGCCGCCGGGGCACTCCTGGGGCTGGGACAGCTGATCCAGGCCGAACCCGAGCGCGACGCCGCGCAGACCGCCGATCAGGTGACGCGGGACCTGCTGCGAATGTTCGGGCTCTCCGCCGACGAAGCGCACGAGTTATGCAGCGAGCCAATGGAACTCGACGGACTCGAGTCGGCCGGCGAGTTAGATCAGCGGGTCACCGGCTAGCGGGCTTCAAGCCCTCAATCGCTGATGTTGTCGCGCAGGAATGCGATGTCGTCCTTGCGGCCCTCTTCGGCGGTCTCGCAGATGACCGGGGCGTCCGCGGCCCTGACGACGGCGACGAGCAAATCCGGGTCGATCTGGCCGGTACCGAAATTGGCGTGCCGGTCTGCGCCGGAGCCGGCGGCATCCCTGGAGTCGTTGCAGTGCACCAGGTCGATGCGGCCGGTCAGCGCCTTGATCCGATCGACGGCGTCGACCAGCGCCTCTCCGGCCGCCCAGGCGTGGCAGGTATCCAGACAGAAGCCGATTCCCTTGTCGCCGATGCGATCCCACAGCCGGCCGATGGTGTCGAAGTACCGGGCCATCGCATGGTCGCCGCCCGCGGTGTTCTCCAGGTAGATCTGCATGTCGGTTTCCAGATAATCCAGCGCCTTGACCCAGCGTTCGAAGCCGGCCTCCATGTCGTTGTCGTCGGCGTGACCGCCGTGCACGATCACCGCGGTCGCGTTGATCGCCGAGGCCGCATCGCAGGTGTCCTGCAGAATTTTGCGCGACGGAATCCGGATCCGGTTGTTGGCCGACGCGACGTTGATCAGATACGGCGCGTGCACATACAGCGGCACGCTGGACGTCTTCAGCGTCTCGGCGTCATCGCGCGGCTTCGGTTTCTTCCAACTCTGGGGATTGCCGAGGAAGAACTGAACCACGTCGGCACCGTCTGCCTGGGCTGCGGCAAGGGGGTCGTCTTGGTGGACATGTGAACCGATGAGCACTCGTCCAGTCTAGTGAGGCCTTCGGACGCGAGTCGGAGCATAAGGTGTTGAGCGTGACGGACGAGGCAAACCTTGCGGTGGCGCTTTCGGTGGGGCTCTCGGTGGGGAGGGGCATCTCGGATATCACGGGTGAGGCCGCCGAATGCGGCATGCTCGGCTACGGCAAGACCGGGCAGCGCACCGCGGGTATCCACCTTCGGCTGCGGTCGCGGGCGTTCGTCTTCGCCGACCCGGCTCGAGACGGCGCGCGGGTTCTGCTGGTGGTCGCCGAACTGCCGCTGCCGATGCAGAACGTGACCGACGAGGTGCTGCGCCGGTTGGCGACGTCGTACGGCAACACCTACACCGCGCAGAACACCTTGATCACCACGACGCACACCCATTCCGGCCCCGGCGGCTATTGCGGACACCTGCTGTACAACCTGTCCACGAGCGGGTTCCGGCCGGCAACCTTCGCGGCGATCGTGGACGGCATCGTCGAATCGGTGCGCTTCGCCCACGACGACCTGGCGCCCGCGGAGGTGGCCCTGTCACACGGTGAGTTGCGCGGGGCGAGCATCAACCGCTCCCCCGCCGCGTTCGACCGCAACCCGGTGTCGGACCGCGAGTGTTTTCCCGGCCGCATCGACCCGCACACCACGCTGGTGCAGATCGATCGCGGCGAAAAGACCGTCGGCACAATTCATTTCTTCGCCACCCACGGCACCAGCATGACCAACCGCAACCTCTTCATCTCGGGTGACAACAAGGGCTTCGCCGCCTATCACTGGGAGCGCACCCGTTGCGGCGCTGACTACCTTGCCGGCCAGCCCGACCTCGTCGCCGCCTTCGCCCAGACCAACCCGGGCGACATGAGTCCGCACGTGGACGGGCCCATCGAATACGGCCCGTCCAGGGAAGAAGACGAATTGGCGAATACCCGCCAGATCGGGTTGTCCCAATTCGAGGATGCGCTCGGGCAACTAAACCAGGGCACCCCGATCGGCACCGGCGTCGATTCCCGACTCACCTACGTCGACCTCAGCGCGGTCGAGGTGCGCGGGCAGTTCACGCCCGACGGTCAACCGCGCCGCACCGGGCGGCCGATGATCGCCGCCGCGATGTTCGCCGGGACCGACGAGGGCGAGGGCTTTCCCGGCTTTCAGCAGGGACAGGGCCGAAATCCGTTCTGGGACAATCTTTCCCGCGGAATTTATCGACTGGCCAAGAAGGTGCGGGCGACGCAGCAGCCCAAAGGGATGGTGCTACCGGCCCACCTGCTGAACCGGCTGCAGCCTTTCATCCAGGAGGTCGTACCCGTACAGCTGCTGCGAATCGGGCGACTTTATCTGATCGGCATTCCCGGCGAGCCGACCATCGTCTCGGGTCTCCGGTTGCGCCGCACGGTGGCATCGATCGTCGGCGCCGACCTCGATGACGTGCTCTGCGTGGGGTACAGCAACGCCTACATCCATTACGTGACCACGCCCGAGGAGTATCTGGAGCAGCGCTATGAGGGCGGCAGCACCCTTTTCGGGCGGTGGGAGTTGCCGGCACTCATGCAGACCGTCGCCGGACTGGCCGAAGCCATGCGTGACGGCCGGGCGGTGACGCCAGGCGCCCGGCCGCGGCCCCGCAAGCCGAGAAGCTGGCTGCGCTCCGCCCCTGCCGACACCGGTTCCTTCGGCGCCATTGTCGCCGAACCGGACGCGACGTACCGTCCGGGCGACTCAGCGGAAGCCGTGTTCGTCAGCGCGTTCCCCAACAACGACGTCCACCGCAACCGGACCTTTCTCGAAGTGGTCCACCTCATCGGAGACGACTGGGTGCGCGTTGCCGACGACGGCGACTGGTCGACGACGTTCCAGTGGCAGCGCGAGGGGCGCAGTGGCTCACATGTGCGCATCCGCTGGGACATCCCGGCCGATGCGGCGCCCGGGCACTACCGCATCGTCCATCACGGAATGGCCCGGGACAGCTACGGCCGGCTCGAGCCGTTCCAGGCCACCACCCATGAGTTCACGGTGCGCTGAGTTCGGCGCAAGCAAAAGCCCCCGACACGCCATGCGTGCGGGGGCTTTTGCTTGTGCTTGCCGGACTACCGGTAGTCGCTGTACCCGTAGTCGTCCAACGGAACCGCGGCACCGGTCGCCTGGCCGAAGTCCGGGCTGTAGTACTGGTCCTCGTAGGACGGGATCGTGTACGCAGCGGCCCGGGCCTCCTCGGTGGGCTGCACCTGGATGTTGCGGTAGCGGTTGATACCGGTACCGGCCGGGATCAGCTTTCCGATGATCACGTTCTCCTTCAGACCGTTGAGCTTGTCGCTGCGGCAGTTGATCGCCGCATCGGTCAGCACTCGCGTGGTCTCCTGGAACGACGCCGCACTCAGCCACGAGTCGGTGGCCAGCGACGCCTTCGTGATACCCATCAGCACCGGACGGCCGGCGGCGGGCTCGCCGCCCTCGGCCACCACCCGGCGGTTCTCCGCCTCGAACTCCGCACGGTCGATCAGCGAGCCGGGCAGGAACTCCGTCGAGCCCGAGTCGATGATGGTGACGCGGCGCAGCATCTGGCGGACGATCACCTCGATGTGCTTGTCGTGGATCGACACACCCTGGGCCCGGTAGACCTCCTGGACCTCGCGGACCAGGTGGATCTGCACCTCACGCGGGCCCTGCACACGCAGCACCTCGTGCGGGTCGGCCGAGCCTTCCATCAGCTGCTGGCCCACCTCGACGTGGTCGCCGTCAGCGAGCACCCGCTCGGAGCCGTCCTCGTGCTTGAACACCCGCAGACGCTGACGCTTGGACAGCTTGTCGTAGACCACTTCCTCGCCACCGTCGTCGGGGACGATGGTGAT
The DNA here is from genome assembly GCF_003614435.1 of Mycobacterium paragordonae. Taxonomy (NCBI): domain Bacteria; kingdom Bacillati; phylum Actinomycetota; class Actinomycetes; order Mycobacteriales; family Mycobacteriaceae; genus Mycobacterium; species Mycobacterium paragordonae. The sequence continues at coordinate 1,175,842 of NZ_CP025546.1, read as the reverse complement.
CTTGTAAAAGCGCTCGCCGTCCTCGAGACGCACCCGACCGGTGACATCGGCGATGGGCGCCTTGCCACGCGGCACGCGGGCCTCGAACAGCTCCTGGACACGCGGCAGACCGCCGGTGATGTCCTCACCCACACCACCCTGGTGGAAGGTACGCATGGTCAGCTGCGTGCCGGGCTCACCGATGGACTGGGCGGCCACGATGCCCACGGCCTCGCCGATGTCGACCAGCTTGCCGGTGGCCATCGAGCGTCCGTAGCAGGTGGCGCAGACGCCGGTGCCGGTGGTGCAGGTCAGCACCGAGCGCACCTTGATCTGCGTGATCCCCGCCGCCAGCAGGGCCTCGATCGACGGGTCGCCGAGGTCCTCGCCGCGCGCGACGACGACGTTGCCGGCCTCGTCCACCGCGTCGGCGCCCAAAGTCCGTGCGTACGCCGAGGTTTCGATGTACGGGTCACGGATCAGGGTGCCGTCGGGCTGACGCTCGGCCAGTTCGACGACGATGCCGCGCTCGGTCTGGCAGTCGTGCTCGCGCACGATCACGTCCTGGCTGACGTCGACCAGACGACGGGTCAGGTAACCGGAGTCGGCGGTACGAAGTGCCGTGTCCGCCAGACCCTTTCGAGCACCGTGCGTGTTGATGAAGTACTCCAGCACGGTCAGGCCCTCGCGGAACGACGACTTGATCGGGCGCGGAATGAACTCACCCTTGGGGTTGGTCACCAGGCCCTTCATGCCGGCCAGCGTCCGGGTCTGAGTGAAGTTACCCGTGGCGCCCGACTCCACGATCGTGATGATCGGGTTGTCGCTCGGGTAGTGCTCCCGGAGTGCCTGACCGACCTCGTCGGTGGCTTCCTTCCAGATCTCGACCAGGGCCTCGTTGCGTTCGTCGTGGTTCAAAGCACCACGCTGGAACTGCTTTTCGACCTTTTCCGCACGCTCTTCGTAGGCGTCCAGGATCTCCTTCTTGCGCGGCGGCACCAGCACGTCGGCCATCGAGACCGTCACGCCGCTCCGGGTCGCCCAGTAGAAGCCGGCATCCTTGAGCTTGTCGACGGTCTGCGCGACCACGATCATCGGGTAACGCTCGGCGAGATCGTTGATGATCGCGGCCTGCACCTTCTTGTGCATCTGCTTGTTCACGAACGCGTAGCCCAGCGGCAGCAGTTCGTTGAAAAGCACGCGGCCCAGGGTGGTTTCAGCCACCCAGGCGTCGCCCGGCCGCCAGCCGTTGGCGCCGAACAGTTCGGCCTCCAGCTCGGCAGGCGGACGCAGCTGGGTCAGCCGCACCTTGATCTTCGCCCGTACCGACAGCACACCGCGGTCGGCGGCCATGATGGCCTCCGCCGGCGAAGAGTAGACACCCACCTCCGCCGTGTCCTTCGCGGCCGCAACGTATTCGCCCTTGTCACCATCGACCTCGGTGGTCAGGTAGAACAGCCCGGTCACCATGTCCAGACGCGGCATGGCCAGCGGACGGCCCGACGCGGGCGACAGGATGTTGTTCGACGACAGCATCAGGATGCGCGCCTCGGCCTGGGCCTCCGCGCTCAGCGGCAGGTGCACGGCCATCTGGTCACCGTCGAAGTCGGCGTTGAACGCCTCACAGACCAACGGGTGCAGCTGAATGGCCTTGCCTTCCACCAGCATCGGCTCGAAGGCCTGGATGCCCAGCCGGTGCAGAGTCGGTGCACGGTTCAGCAGCACCGGGTGCTCGGCGATGACCTCTTCAAGCACGTCCCACACCTGCGGACGCTGGCGCTCCACCATCCGCTTGGCGCTCTTGATGTTCTGCGCGTGGTTCAGGTCGACCAGACGCTTCATCACGAACGGCTTGAACAGCTCGAGTGCCATCAGCTTGGGCAGACCGCACTGGTGCAACTTGAGCTGCGGGCCGACCACGATGACCGAACGGCCCGAGTAGTCGACGCGCTTGCCGAGCAGGTTCTGGCGGAACCGGCCCTGCTTGCCCTTGAGCAGGTCGGACAGCGACTTCAGCGGACGGTTGCCGGGCCCGGTGACGGGCCGGCCACGACGGCCGTTGTCGAACAGCGCGTCCACCGACTCCTGCAGCATCCGCTTCTCGTTGTTGACGATGATCTCGGGCGCGCCGAGGTCGATCAGCCTCTTGAGGCGGTTGTTGCGGTTGATCACGCGGCGGTACAGGTCGTTGAGGTCGGACGTGGCGAACCGGCCACCGTCGAGCTGCACCATCGGACGCAGCTCCGGCGGGATCACCGGGACCGCGTCCAGCACCATGCCCATCGGCGAGTTCCCCGACTGCTGGAACGCGGCGACCACCTTCAGGCGCTTCAGAGCACGAAGCTTCTTCTGCCCCTTGCCACTTCGGATGACCTCACGCAGGTTCTCGGCCTCGGCGTCGATATCAAAAGTCTCGATCAACTTCTGGATCGACTCCGCGCCCATGGCACCGGTGAAGTACTCGCCATAGCGGTCCTGCAGCTCGCGGTAGAGGTTCTCGTCCACGATCAGCTGCTTGGGGGCCAGCTTGGTGAAGGTGCTCCAGATGTCCTCCAGCCGGTCCAGCTCACGCTGGGCACGGTCGCGCAACTGACGCATCTCGCGCTCGCCGCCGTCGCGCACCTTGCGCTTGGCGTCGGCCTTGGCGCCCTCGGCCTCCAGCTCGGCCAGGTCCGCCTCGAGCTTCTGGGCGCGGGCCTCCAGGTCGGCGTCGCGCTGATCCTCAACGGCCTTGCGCTCCACCACCATTTCGGCCTCGAGCGTCGAGAGCTCGTTGTGCCGCATCTCGTCGTCGACCGCGGTGATCACGTAGGCGGCGAAGTAGATGATCTTTTCCAGGTCCTTCGGGGCCAGGTCCAGCAGGTATCCCAGGCGCGACGGCACACCCTTGAAGTACCAGATGTGCGTGACCGGGGCGGCCAGCTCGATGTGCCCCATCCGCTCACGGCGCACCTTCGCGCGGGTCACCTCGACGCCGCAGCGCTCACAGATGATGCCCTTGAAGCGCACCCGCTTGTACTTGCCGCAGTAGCACTCCCAGTCGCGAGTCGGTCCGAAGATCTTCTCGCAGAACAGGCCGTCCTTCTCGGGCTTGAGCGTGCGGTAGTTGATGGTCTCCGGCTTCTTGACCTCGCCGTAGGACCACTGACGGATGTCCTCCGCGGTCGCCAGGCCGATTCGGAGTTCATCGAAGAAGTTGACGTCTAACACGTAACTCCCTTTCCCCTTGCGGGTTTAGTTACTACTAGCTGTATTTACGCAAGATCCTCGACGGACGCGGATTCGTTGCGCGACAAGTTGATTCCCAGGTTGGCCGCCGCCCGCTCGAGGTCTTCGTCCTCGCCTTCGCGCAGCTCGATAGCCGCACCATCGGACGAGAGCACCTCGACGTTGAGGCACAGCGACTGCAGCTCCTTGAGCAGCACCTTGAACGACTCGGGGATGCCCGGCTCGGGGATGTTCTCGCCCTTGACGATCGCCTCGTAGACCTTGACCCGGCCGACGGTGTCGTCGGACTTGATGGTCAACAGCTCCTGCAGCGTGTACGCCGCGCCGTAGGCCTGCATGGCCCAGCACTCCATCTCACCGAACCGCTGGCCACCGAACTGCGCCTTACCGCCCAGCGGCTGCTGGGTGATCATCGAGTACGGGCCGGTGGAGCGGGCGTGGATCTTGTCGTCCACCAGGTGGTGCAGCTTCATGATGTACATGTAGCCAACCGTCACCGGGTACGGGAACGGTTCACCGCTGCGTCCGTCGAACAGCACGGACTTGCCGTCGCCGTTGACCATCACGTCGCCGTCGCGGTTGGGCAGCGTGCAGGACAGCAGGCCCTGCAGCTCCTCTTCCTTGGCGCCGTCGAACACCGGGGTCGACACGATCTGGTTCGGCTGAGCATGCCGCAGGTCCTCCGGCAGGTTCGCCGCCCAGTCCGGGGCGCCTTCGATGTTCCAGCCGGCCTTGGCCACCCACCCGAGGTGGGTCTCCAGGATCTGGCCGATGTTCATCCGTCGCGGCACACCGTGGGTGTTCAGGATGATGTCCACCGGGGTGCCGTCCGGCATGAACGGCATGTCCTCGACTGGCAGGATCTTGCCGATGACGCCCTTGTTGCCGTGCCGTCCGGCCAGCTTGTCGCCGTCGGAGATCTTGCGCTTCTGGGCGACGTAGACCCGGACCAGCTCGTTGACGCCGGCGGGCAGTTCGTCGTCGTCCTCGCGGGAGAACACCCGGATGCCGATGACCTTGCCGGACTCACCGTGCGGCACCTTCAGTGAGGTGTCGCGGACCTCGCGGGCCTTCTCGCCGAAGATGGCGCGCAGCAGCCGCTCCTCCGGGGTCAGCTCGGTTTCACCCTTCGGGGTGACCTTGCCGACCAGGATGTCGCCGTCGCGAACCTCGGCACCGATGCGCACGATGCCGCGCTCGTCCAGGTCCGCCAGCACCTCGTCGGAGACGTTCGGGATGTCCCGGGTGATCTCCTCGGCGCCCAGCTTGGTGTCGCGGGCGTCGATTTCGTGCTCTTCGATGTGAATCGAGGTCAGCACGTCCTCTTCGACGAGGCGGTTGGACAGGATGATGGCGTCCTCGTAGTTGTGACCCTCCCACGGCATGACAGCCACCAGCAGGTTCTTGCCGAGGGCCATCTCACCGTTCTCGGTGCAGGGGCCGTCGGCGATCACCTGACCGGCTTCCACCCGGTCGCCGGCATCCACGATCGGCGACTGGTTGGCGCAGGTGCCGTGGTTGGAGCGGGCGAACTTGCGCATCCGGTAGGTGCGCCGGGTGCCGGCGTCGTGCATGACGGTGATGTAGTCCGCCGACACCTCTTCGATGACGCCGGCCTCTTCGGCCACGACGACGTCGCCGGCGTCGATCGCCGCACGCAACTCCATGCCGGTACCCACCAGCGGCGCCTCGCTGCGGACCAGCGGAACCGCCTGGCGCTGCATGTTGGCACCCATCAGGGCACGGTTGGCGTCGTCGTGCTCGAGGAACGGAATCATCGCGGTGGCCACCGACACCATCTGGCGCGGCGAGACGTCCATGTAGTCCACCTCGGACGAGGGCACGTACTCCACCTCGCCCGCCTTGCGGCGGACCAGAACGCGCGGCTCGACGAAGCGGCCGTTCTCGTCGATCGGCGAGTTGGCCTGCGCCACGACGTGGCGGTCCTCCTCGTCGGCGGTGAGGTAGTGGATCTCGTCCGTCACCACACCGTCGACCACCTCGCGGTACGGCGTCTCGATGAAGCCGAACGGGTTCACCCGCGCGTACACCGACAGCGAGCCGATCAGGCCGATGTTTGGGCCTTCCGGAGTCTCGATCGGGCACATGCGGCCGTAGTGCGACGGGTGGACGTCACGGACCTCCAGGCCGGCCCGCTCACGGGACAGACCGCCGGGCCCCAGCGCCGACAGACGACGCTTGTGGGTGAGGCCCGAAAGCGGGTTGTTCTGGTCCATGAACTGCGAGAGCTGGCTGGTGCCGAAGAACTCCTTGATCGCGGCGACGACCGGCCGGATGTTGATCAGGGTCTGCGGCGTGATCGCCTCGACGTCCTGAGTGGTCATCCGCTCGCGGACGACGCGCTCCATGCGGGACATGCCGACCCGGATCTGGTTCTGGATCAGCTCGCCCACGGTACGCAACCGGCGGTTGCCGAAGTGGTCGATGTCGTCGGTCTCAACCGGCACCTCGGTGCCGCCCGGGACGGTCATCGTGTGCTGGCCCTCGTGCAGGCGGACCAGGTACTCGATGGTGGCGACGACGTCTTCCTCGGTCAGCGTGGAGCTGGTGATCGGATCGCCGACGTGCAGGCCGAGCTTCTTGTTGACCTTGTAGCGGCCCACCCGGGCCAGGTCGTAGCGCTTCTCCTTGAAGAAGAGGTTCTCCAGCAGGGTCTGCGCGGACTCCTTGGTGGGGGGTTCGCCCGGACGCAGCTTGCGGTAGATGTCCAGCAGCGCCTCGTCGGTGCCTGCGGTGTTGTCCTTCTCCAGCGTCCCCATCATGATCTCGGAGAAACCGAACCGCTCGTGGATCTGCTCGTTGGTCCAGCCGAGGGCCTTGAGCAGCACGGTGACGGGCTGGCGGCGCTTGCGGTCGATACGCACACCGACGGTGTCGCGCTTGTCGACGTCGAACTCCAGCCATGCGCCGCGGCTGGGGATCACCTTGACGCTGTGCAGCATCTTCTCGGTGGACTTGTCGATCGTCTCGTCGAAGTACACACCCGGCGAGCGGACCAGCTGGCTGACGACGACACGCTCGGTGCCGTTGATGATGAACGTGCCCTTCTCCGTCATCATCGGGAAGTCACCCATGAACACCGTCTGGCTCTTGATCTCGCCGGTGTTGTTGTTGATGAACTCGGCCGTGACGAACAGCGGAGCCGCGTACGTCATGTCCTTGTCTTTGCACTCGTCGACTGGTGCCTTGACCTCGTCGAAGCGCGGGTCGGAGAACGACAGCGACATCGAGCCGGAGAAGTCCTCGATCGGTGAGAGCTCGTCGAGCACCTCTTCGAGGCCGCCCTTGGGGCTGACCTCGCCGCGCTCCAGCGCGCGCTCTCGCCAGCCCTGCGAGCCGATCAGCCACTCGAAAGAGTCGGTCTGAACGTCAAGCAGCCCCGGAACCTCAAGCGGTTCACGGAGCTTGGCGAAAGAAACGCGGTTCGGCGCCCCAGGTACGGAGTTGTTTGAGCTCTGGCGGAAATCAGCCAAGATGCATCCTTCCAGCACCTCGTGCGACTAACGAGAACTCGAAGTAGAAGCCGGTGCGACCCGGTGCCCACCAAAGCCTGTTCGCCGCAGATAATTGTGTCGGTTCGGCTGGCGGACGAACTGTCCGGATCTCACGCACGCAACTGAAGCTGAGCCACGGAGTGGGGCTCAGGCTAAGACCACAGTGTCGTTAGCGGCCAAGAGGCGATTGTGAGGTGGGCAGGAAGTAGCCAGCGCAACGTCCAACAATAGCGCAGACGCGCGCATTCCTCAAATACCCACGACAATTAGCAGTCATACGCCGTCCTTGGACTTACGACGAACGATGGCGCTGGCTGGCGACCTCGAGTTGTCCGTGGACAGATACGACACATGCTGCCCAACAGATTGACCCGTTTAGGCCTCGTCGTCAAGGGGTGCGCGCGGCAAGTTGTGGGAAGTTGTGGTTAATTCCGCGACGGCCGCTCACCAGGTGAACAGCACGAGACGACAGCGTGCGGCAGCTTACCAACACTCGGGCTGCGTCAAAATCGCGTCGAGGGCAATTAGGCGGAGACGCTTGGTCCCCCCGCGCGTCGCGCCGCGGGATCAGTACTCGTGCGACTGGAACTTGTGGGTGCCCTCGAGGTCGTCCAGGATGGCCGCCTGGGCGTCCTTGGGCAGCGTGTGCAGCATTGCGCGCACCCGGGCCTGGCGACGGGCGACCGCCTTGCGTTCCGGCATGCCGGGCGACGCCTGGATCTGCGGCGGCACACCCTCGATGTCCTCGACACCACCGGCGTGCTGACCGGCATCCAGCGCGGCCTGCTCTTCGGCCATGGTGGCCTCGTCCTTTTCCTCGGACATACCGATGGGACCGATGCGGCGGCCGTTGAGGAATTGGCGCACCACCGGCTCGTCGCTGGTCAGCAGCACCTCGCGGGGCCCGAACATGACCAGGTGCTTGCGGAAGAGCATGCCCATGTTGTCCGGCACCGTGCGGGCGATGTTGATGTTGTGCGTCACGATGAGGATGGTGGCGTCGATCTGGGCGTTGATGTCCATGATCAGCTGGCTCAGGTACGCGGTACGGACCGGGTCCAGACCGGAGTCGGGCTCGTCGCAGAGGATGATCTGCGGGTCCAGCACCAGCGCGCGGGCCAGGCCGGCACGCTTACGCATACCACCGGAGATCTCACCGGGGAACTTCTTCTCGTCGCCACCGAGACCGACCATCGTCAGTTTCTCCATGACGATGTCGCGGATCTCTTTTTCCTTCTTCTTCGTGTGCTCACGCAACGGGAACGCGGTGTTGTCGTAGAGGTTCATCGAACCGAACAGCGCGCCGTCCTGGAACAGCACACCGAACAGGGTGCGGATCTCGTACAGCTCTTTGGCCGAGCACTCGATGATGTCGGTGCCGTCGATGAGGATCGAGCCGCGTTCCGGCCGCAACAGACCGATCAGGGACTTCAGGAACACGGACTTGCCGGTACCCGACGGGCCCAGGAGGACGCTGACCTCCCCCGAGGGGATCTCGAGCGTGACGTCTTCCCAGATCCTCGAGGATCCGAAGGACTTCGTGAGTCCGTTGACCTCGATGCTGACGCCCATGGGAAATCCTTCCGTCAACGCGCAAATTCGCCACCAGGCCCCGTGTGGCTTGAGTCACTGTAGCGCACGCCCGGTACGCCACATCAGGGTTGCAAAGATAACAATCTGCGGGACGGCCCGAGCAGCCTGTCAGCCCGCCGGAGCCCAATTGCCGTGGAATCCCATCGGTACCCGCTGGGGCAGGTGGACGGTGGCGACCGATTCCAGCGTCTGGGCGTCCAGCAGCAGCAACTGACCCTCGTCGCGGCCGCGGTGGTACCCGTACCCCATCAGGACGCCGTCATCTTCTGCCGGGTCTTCTGCCGCGCCTTCGGCGCCGGCCGCGGGGTTGGGGACGAATGACATCTCGCCGATGACAAGTTCGGGGTCAAGCGGAGCAATCTCACTGGAACCGGTCACATAGTCGTGCTTGTACAGGGCGGTCACCATCGGCGTCCCCTCCTGCTGGGCGAGATAGCCGTCGTCGACTCCGACGGCGTAGCCGAACCGGTGCCGGGCGCCGGTCAGCGTCTCGTTGATCCGGGGGAACTCCTGTGGCCGGTCGTCGCGGCGTTCGGTCGACACCGCTCCGGTGGCGAGGTTGATGGTCCAGCGTTCCAGCATCGGCTGGGTGTCTCCGGGGCCGCGCCGGTCGCGATCGAACATCCGGGCGTAACTCACCACATCCAGTACCAGGACTTCGGAGCCGTTGCGGGTTTCGGAGTAGGCGTTGAGCGGGTGGTAGACGTAGCAGGGTTCGATGTCGAACCACCGCACGTCGCGGTTGGAGCCCTCACGCGGCATCACCCCGATGCGCGCGGGATACGACGGGTTCCACGCGTAGGGCATGCGGTCGGTCGGCTTCGGGTTGCTGTTCAGCCGGGCGGCGATCGGACTCGGCACCCGCACGCGCCCCACCAGCGACTGCATCACCAGCTGAGCCGGGACGCTCATCCACCGCGGAATCTTGACCGGCAGTACCTGCCCCGGGTCGAAGGTGACCGGCAGGTCGTAGATGACGACATATTTATCCGTGAGGGAGAAGTCGTGCATCATCGGCGATCCGCTCACCTTGATGTCGACGGTGCGACGGGCCCGTCCCTGGGTGTCGATCACCGAATACTGGACCGTTCGCCCGCGGGCGAAGGAGTAGGAGACGGCGTGCAGTTCGCCGGTGTGCGGGTCCCGGTGCGGGTGGGCGGTGTAGCCGCCGTACAGCGTCCCGTCGAAGTCGCAGGTGCCGATGGTGTCGAGTTCTTCGGTGAGTTCGTAGTTGGCGACGCCGCCCTCCACCAGCGCCAGAGTGCGCCCCGCGTGGGCCAGCACGCTGGTGTTGGCGCCCAGAGCCAGCATGCCGGCCCGGGGGTCCAACCGGGCGGGCGCCGGTTCGCCGAGTTTGGCCGCCACCGTCGCGCTACGTACCCAGCGGTTGCGGTACCAGCGGGCCTGCCCGTCCTGCAGCGACACCCCGTGCACCATCCCGTCACCGCTGAACCAGTGATAGGTGGCCGGGTTCACCTCCGCGGCCGGGTTGGGCCCGTTGCGCAGGTAGCGCCCGTCCAGATGCTCGGGAATCCGCCCGGTGACCTGCAGGTCAGTGGCGGTGACTTCGGCGGCCACCGGTGCCAGAAAGTCCTCGAGGTAGGGGTTCCGGATTTCGGCCGTCTGCGTCACCGTCATGTCTGAGCTCCTATAACATTGTTATTTCAGCGTTATTCGAACGGTACGCTGGAGATCGAAAGATGGCAATATTGTTTGGCGAGATGACTCCCGACCCGACCCCGCGCAGTGTCCGCGACGACTTGCTGCACGCCGCCGTGGGACTGCTCAACGACCACGGACCCGACGCGCTGCAGACCCGCAAGGTGGCCAGTGCCGCGGGAACGTCGACGATGGCCGTCTACACCCACTTCGGCGGCATGCGTGAACTCATCGCCGCGGTCGCGGAAGAGGGTCTGCGGCAATTCGGCGCGGCGCTGACGGTGCCGGAGACCGACGATCCGGTGGCCGACCTGATGGCCGTGGGCGCCGCCTACCGGCGCTACGCGATCGAACGACCGCACATGTACCGGTTGATGTTCGGCAGCACCAGCGCGCACGGCATCAATGCCCCGGCCGGCAACGTCCTGACGCTGACCCTGGACGAGATCGAGCAGCAAGACACCAGCTTCGCCCGCGTCGTGCACGCCGTACACCGCTCGATGCTCGCCGGCCGGATCACGGCTTCGGCCGGCGATGACGACGCCGCCGTGGTGGCGACAGCCGCCCAGTTCTGGGCGCTGATCCATGGCTTCGTGATGCTGGAGCTGGCCGGGTTCTACGGCGAAGACGGGTCCGCCCTGTTACCTGTGCTCGCCGGGATGACCACCAATCTTCTTGTCGCGCTGGGTGATTCACCGGAACGCGTGCACCAGTCGCGGCAGGCGCTGATCGCGGCGCGCTGAGTGCGACCGGGCACGCAAAAGCCCCCGGTGCCCGTGGGCTCCGGGGGCTTTTGCGCCATTGCTGGCGCAATGACTACTTGACGGTGACGCTGGCGCCGGCGGCCTCGAGCTTGCCCTTGGCCTCGTCGGCGGCCTCCTTGGAGACCTTCTCGAGCAGCGGCTTGGGGGCGCTGTCGACCAGGTCCTTGGCCTCCTTGAGGCCCAGGCCGGAGACGATCTCACGCACCACCTTGATGACGCCGATCTTCTTCTCGCCGGCGCCCTCGAGGATCACGTCAAACTCCGACTGCTCCTCGGCGGCCTCGGCGGGAGCACCGCCACCGCCACCGCCGGCGGCGGCGACGGCGACCGGAGCGGCCGCGGTGACCTCAAAGGTCTCCTCGAACTTCTTGACGAAGTCCGACAGCTCCAACAGGGTCATTTCCTTGAAAGCGTCGAGCAGGTCGTCGCTGGAGATCTTTGCCATGGTGTTTTCCTCCTGAGTTTCTTCAGTTTCTCGGGTTTGTGGGGGGTTATTCGGCGGCTTCGGGGGTTGCCTCAGCGGCCTCGGCGGCAGGAGCCGCGGTGGTCGCGGGGGCTTCCGTGCCCTTCTTCTCCTGGAGGGCAGCCAGCAGGCGGGCCATCTGCGACGCGGGTGCGTTGAACAGCCCGGCAGCCTTGGCGAGGTTGCCCTTCATTGCGCCGGCCAGCTTGGCCAGCAGCACCTCGCGGGTTTCCAGGTCCGCGATGCGCTCGACTTCGGCGACGGTCAGCGGGTGGCCGTCCATGTAGCCGCCCTTGATGACCAGCGCCTTGTGCTCCTTGGCGAAAGTCTTCAGGGCCTTGGCCGCGTCGACCGGCTCGCCGGTGACGAACGCGATCGCCGTCGGGCCGGCGAACAACTCGTCGAGGCCTTCGATGCCGGCCTCGGACGCCGCCCGCTTGATGAGGGTGTTCTTGGCCACCGCGTAGGTGGTCGACTCCCCCAGCGACCGGCGCAGCTCGGCCAGGTTCGCCACGGACAGGCCGCGGTACTCGGTGATGACCGTCGCCGTCGAGGCCTTGAAGTGCTCTGTGATGTCTGCGACGGCGGTGGCCTTGTCAGCCCTGGCCATGCATACCTCCTGCAAATGTGGTGGCCACCGGAGGAACGACGAACGCCCCGGCGCAGGATGCGGCCGGGGCGTGAAATGCACCGGCGCGCGCGCCGGCGATGATGCCTCGTCCTCCTGCGTGGGCCGCCGGGGATGTTCCCGGACCTTCAACCGATTGCTCGGTGACCGACGGTCTTTGGTGGATCGGGCACCACAATAGCGTGGGCCCGCGCGATCAGCCAAAACGAGGCCTGGCGTGAGTGCGAGCTGCTATCCCCGAGCGTGAATGTCACGACGCACCAACGGCGTGTCTCGTCGTGGAATTCACGCTCGGCTCTGGCTTAGGCCGCCGGACAGCCGGCCTACAGTCCGGCCAGGCGCGCCGCGCCGATCAGTCCGGCGTCGCCGCCGAGTTCGGCCGGCACCACCCGCAGGCCGGACAAGAAATTCAGCCGCGCGTATTCGGTCAGCGCCGCCCGCAACGGGTCGAACAGCAGGCCGCCGGATTTGGCCACCCCGCCGCCGATGACGACGAGGTCCAGGTCGCATACCGCGCCCACCGAGGCGATCATCGCGGCCAGCGCGCGGGTGCCCCGCGCGAACGCGTGCAGTGCCACCGCATCTCCGCCCGCCGCCGCCTGGGACAGTTCCCGTGCCCCGGCGCCTGGCGGCGCAGACCACCCGTTGGCCCGAGCCCAGCGCGTCATCGAAGGGCCCGACGCGATCGTCTCCACGCAGCCGCGGCCACCGCACGCGCACGGTGATCCGTCCGGGTCGACCACCACGTGGCCCACGTGGCCGGCGTTGCCGGTGCGGCCCGTGTAGGGCACACCGTCGAGCACCAGGCCGCCACCGACGCCGGTGGAGACGACCATGCCCAGCAGAAATCCGGCGCCGCGGCCGGCTCCCATCCAGTGCTCCCCCAGTGCCATGCACACGCCGTCGCCGCCCAGCCGGACCGGTACGCCCGGCACCGCGGCCGCCACTCGGTCGCGCAGCGGAAACCCGCGCCAGGCCGCGATATTGACCGGGCTCACGCTGCCGGTGGCCAGGTCGACGGGCCCGGCCGAGGCGATGCCCACCGCCGCTACCGTCCCCCCGGCCGCACGCACCGCGTCGGCGACCATGGCGGCGACCGCGTCCCAAACCTGTTCGGCCCCAGCGCCGGCGGGAGTGGGACAGGTGGCGTTGTAGACCAGCGTGCGGGTCGGGTCGGCGAGGGCGGCGGGGTCGGCGAGGCCGGCGGCGATCTTGGTGCCGCCGATGTCGAGGCAGAGGGTGAGCATCAGTGTCGGTGGGTGTTGTCGGGTTGGCGTGGGTCGCCGGGATGTTCGTAGCCGGGTGCCAGCTGTACCAGGGCGGCCCGGCGGGCGTCCAGCCAGACGCGGAAGGCTCGCCGGCGCGCCGCTGCCAGCAGATGTGCATTTATGGCGGATCGCACTTCCTCCAGCGGCGGCGCGGCGTCCGGGGGGACACGCCAGCCATGGCTCGTGACATCGGCGCGAGCGAACCGCAGCGGGTTGCGGGCGTGATACGCCGCGACGTCGTGGGCGCCGATCCGGACCCCGGCGGTGACGTCGGCGAACAGGGCCCGTGCCCGCGGGTCGGCCAGTGCCGCCGCCGCGATGCTGCCGATCTCGAGCCGGGCCGTCACGTCGGGCAGCAGGTCGTCCTCGGCCGGGGCGCCGGCGCCGTCGAGGCCGCGGGTGGCCGCCTCGGCGGCGATCACCCGCTCGGTCACGAGCAGCTGCGTCAGCCACCGCCGCAGCTGGCGGCCCTCGCTGGTGCCGGGGCCGGGCAGCGCGTTGGCGTGCGGACCGCCGCGCAACCCCGCCTCGCGGACGTCGACTTCGGCGACGGCGACCGGCGCACCGGCTACTGTCGCCACCCACTCAGAACTCATGTCACCGTCACTTTCACCGCGGGCGAGTAGATCAGTCGGCCGGCGCAGCCGACCCGGACCAGCGCCCACCACTGACCCGGGTCCAGCCAGAGCGGCGGCCTGACGTCGAAGGCGAGTTCCACGCTGCCCTGAGCAGGCAGGTCGGCGCCCAGCACGGCCGGTCCCATCCACTCCCAGGTTCCCCAGGGGCTGATCAGGTGAGCTTCGACCGCGAGGTCGGCACGGGCACGGCTGCCGATCATCACGGATAGCCGCGTCGCGGCGCCCGCAGCCAGCGTGATGTCGGCGGGACCGTCGACGAGATACACGACGTCATCGGCGCACTCCCCGACGTCCACGAACGTGACGTCTTCGATTACCTGCCGCCATGCATCCGGGACGTCGGACCCGGTGACCCGCAACTGGGCTCGCACCGGGTATCGCCCCGCCGGTGCGTGGCCCGGAATACCCAGGACGACGTCGGTTTCCAGATGCTCGCCGGCCTGCAGCGTGAACGGCGACCCCACCGGAGCGACCGACCAGCCGTCCGGGCACACCACTTCCACAGTGCCGTCGAGTGCGGTGTCGGTGCAGTCGCTGGCCACCGTCAGGCGCAACGTCACCTCGCGCAGGTCCACGCCGGTGTCGACACTGACCTGCGGGGGATGCAGGTGGGCGACCGCGGGCAACCCACCCAGGGGGGCGGGACCGCGATTGTGCAGCCAATAGCGGGCATAGAGCGGCTGGGCCGGTTCGGCGTCGGGTGCCAGCTGGACCGGGTCGTCGCGAAGTCCGGCGACATCGAGGACCGCCAGCACGGTCGCCACCTGGTAGCCGTGCAGCTCGATGAGGCGTTTGCGGCGTTCGGCTTTCTCCAGCAGGTTCGCCTGCGCGAGCCCGCGTAGCGTGCCCAGGTCCGAGCCAAGGACGACACGGGTGGCGGCGCCGGTCGTTTCCACCAGTCGCAGCGCGACGTCACCCGGTGCGACGGCTTGCGCGCTGCCGGCCGCCATCGGGTTACCGGCGGCCTTCAGCGCACCCAATTGCACGGTGTCGGCCGGCTCGACATGCAATAGGGATCCGAGGGCCGGCAGCGCACCATGTTGCTCTCGCGGGGTAATCGCGAGCAGCGGATTGGAGAACTGCGCGCTGCGGGCCGGAAGTCTGATTCGACGCCAGTCGCCGTCACCGCAGATCAGCGCGTAGTCAAAGTCGTGGGTCCAGTGCTGGAGCTGGAAATTGGAGCCGTCGGGCGCCGTGCGGCGCGGTTCGTCGATCCAGGTTCCGGATGGCCAACCGGTGCACGACCGCATCAGCGCGGTGTGCAGGGTGCCGTCGGTCTCGACCGCGAAGCTCGGCACGCCGCGGTTGAGCAGGGCGACGGTGTAATCCTCGAAGGGATCGGATCCAGACGAAACCTGCTGTGCAACAACGATTTCCGCGTCTTCGAGGTCCTTGGCGACGGCCGCGATGGCGGCGGCCAGTTTCCGTGCGCCCGCGCCGTCGATGATCAGCACCGGCAGCGCGTTCGGGGCTCGCAGGTCGGCATCGGGAACCCAGACGGCGGGCAGTTGCGTCGCTGCCGGCACCCAGACCCGGGCCTGGCCGGTCTCGGTCAGCTGGCGCTGCAGTTCGTCGGCGTAGGCCGGGTCGGCGCCGTCAAGCACCGCCTTGGTGAACGCATTGCGGTCGGGTCCGCCCAGCGCCATGCGGGCGTCCGGCAGGTTGGAGTCGACGTCGAGGTGGCCGTAGCGCGGCTTTTCGGCGCCACTGCAGGTGGCCGTCACCCCGGCGCGGACCAGCGCGCCCATGAGGTCGCGGACCATCGGCCCCGTCGCCGACTCCGACGGCGCCACTACCTCGGCTACCGATATCGCCCGGGTATTAATGCCGAGGCGGACCCGGACGGCCGAGGACAACCCGAACCAGCCGTAGGCCGGGTTGTCCAGCGTCCACAGGTGCTCGCCGGTGTCCACGGACTGATCACCGTCATGGAGCAACGCGAAACCGCGCCCGACGACCGCGTCCCCGACCTCGCTGACCGGCATGGCCCCGGGCACCGGGCATGGCCAGCGCAGCCGCACCAACCGGTCTTCCCCGACGAAATCGTCGATGGTGGTGCGGCAGTCGACGCGGTCGGTATCGCGCCACAACGTCAGGGTCTGGGTGTAGCGCAGCAGATCGCCGATGCGGCCGCGAACCACCAGCCGCTCACCGAGTGGTCCGCGAAACGCCTGGACGGTGGCCGAAGACTCCGAGCTGCACACCACCGGCCCGCGCGGAAGCAGATGCCAGGGGCCCTCTCCCTGGGTCGGGTGCGACGGGTACTCCTCATAGACCGCGAGCTCGTTGCCCACCCGGCCGGCGGCGATCAGCTCTCGGCCGGCCCGGGTGAGCGAGTCCACCGCTCCGCCGCGGCGCGGGTCGACGGTGAGCCGGTAGTACTCATTGCCGATCTGAGTCCCGGCGATCGGCTGCCATCCCGCGGCGCGGTCGGCCGGGAGCAGCCGGTAGGCCCGCCAGCCCAGCGACGGCACGTCTTCGGCCTGCCACGTCACCGACCGCCCGTCGTGCTCGACGTGTGCGGGCACCTCGGCGCCGTCCGAGTCAAGCACCCGCACGCCGGCGCCAAGCGGCGGCTCCAACCGGACCGTGACCACATCGCTGCGCAACTGGGTCACGGGGTTCCACACCACCACCGAGTGGTCCGCGGCCGCCACCAGACCGGACAGCACCCGCAGCGCGTTGTCGCGGCAGGTGCCGCCCAGCTCCCACGCATCGCGCCAGCCGGTCAGCAGATCGAGATACACCTGGTCGGATTCCGAGCCGGTGATGGCGTCGTGGTGAGCGCCATATGCCAGCTGCACCCATGCCTTGGCGAACGCGGCCTGCGGGTATCGCGCCCCGGTCAGCACGCCGGCGAACACCGCGAAGCGCTCGGCGTCCAGCACCGCGTTCTCGGTGGCGCGGTTGGCCTGCTTGGTGTCGATGTAGGACACGTCCTTGCCGGTGTAGATCGGGTTCATGTCGCGGGTCTGCGGGGACGCGATGGCGGAACGTTCGGCGAGTTCGTCGCGTACCGCTGCGAAGAACTCCCGCGGCAGCCCGCACACGAATCGCGGCCACGTGTAGCGCGCTGCCCAGTCGCGGTGGATCTCGGTGACCCATTTGTTCGGCGGCGTGTAGTCGGTGCCCACCGGCAGCAGTACGTTGCGGGTCAGCGCAACCTTTTTCAGTTGGTCGAACAGCGCGTAGGTGGCTTCCTCGGCCTCGGCGAGCGTGGTCGACGAATCCATCCACCAGCCCGCCGAGTAGTGCGCGGGCATGTAGTGGGTGAGCAAGCCCCGGCCGGACGGCGAGATCCACTCGAACTCGCTGCGGAACTGCATTCGGTCGACACCACCACCCTCGGAGCCGCCCGACGCGGGACCCCACTGGTGGTGCGGCCCGCGGGCCCACGAACTCGACGTCAACCCGGCGTCGGCGGCCATCCCCGGGAACTGCGGGTCGTGCCCGAAGACGTCGAGCTGCCATGCGGTGGCCGGGTCGGCGCCGAGTACGTCACGCTGAAATCCGATGCCGTGCACCAGGTTTCGGATCGTCGTCTCGGGGCTAGTGAGGTTGGTGTTGGGCTCGTTGTAGGTGCCGCCCATCACCTCGAGCCGGCCCTGCGCCAGGAACCGGCGCAGGTCGGCGCGGTCCTCGGGGTGGGTGTCCCAGTACGGCTTGAGGTAGTCGACCTCGGCGAGCACGAATTTGTACTCCGGTTCGCGGCGCGCCATCTCCAGGTGGGCATGCACCAACTCGAAGCCGTTGGTCTGACGGGCGCGCCCGGGCGGGTCTTCGCGCCACTCGCTGGTGTACGCCGCCTGGGTGTTCCACCAGACCGGGTCGTAGTGGAAGTGGCTGACCATGAACATCGTCCAGCCAGGTTCGGCGACCACGAACTCGAAATCCAGGCGGCCCTCGCCGGCGTGCACTCGGGCGGCGCGACGATCGCCAACCCCGGGCCGGTGCACCGTCACCGGCACCTCGACTGTCTCCTGGCCGGCGGTGACGATCCCCTCCCCGAGCAGACCGTCGCCGTCCACCCGCAGCGTCGTCGGCTCGGTGCACCCGGCCAGGGCGACCCGGACCAGTTGCAGCGGCTGGTCCGGCGGGCCTACGAACAGCTCGGTCGATGCGGCCGAAACCAGTTGCATGACCGCACCTTACGGTGCCCCGGCCGCGCGACGAAGACGTTTGCCCACCGCACGCGCCGCCGCCTGCACCTCGGCGGGCTCCAGCACCTCGAACTCCGCTCCCACCATCGCGAAGTGCAACACCATCCGCTGCGGGTCGTCCCCGCCCGCCGTCACGATGCACGCCCCGCCCCCGTCGGGTTCGACGGTCATCGACTGTGGCGAGAAGTGACGCGCGACGACGGACGCCGGCACCTCATAGCGCACCCTGGCCACGTACCGGTAGGGCGCGGCGCTGATCGCGTGACGGAGGAATTCGCGTGCATCGGGCGCCGGCCGTGGCACGAAGGTGCTGCCCGCTGCCCGCGTCGCGCTCATCCGGTCCAGTCGCAGGGTGCGCCAGTCGGTCCGGTCGCGGTCGTAGGCCAGCAGGTACCAGCGCCGGCCGGTAGTCACCAGCTGATAAGGCTCCAGCCGACGCCGGCTGGGGGCACCGTCACGGGCGGTGTAGTCGGTGACGACGTGCTCATGATCCCGGCACGCCCTGGCCAGTGTAATCAGCGTGTCCGGGTCCACCGGGGTGTCCACCGATTCCGGTGCGAGCGTGACAGTCGCCTCGTGCAGCGCGGCGACCTGCGAGCGCAGCCGGGCCGGTAGCACCTGATCCAGCTTGCTGAGCGCCCGCAAGGCGGATTCGCCGACCCCGGCCACACTGCCTCCGGCGGCGAGCCGCAGGCACACCGCCACGGCCACCGCCTCCTCGGGATCGAGCAGCAGCGGCGGCAGCGCCGCGCCGGCGCCGAGCCGGTAGCCCCCACCGGAGCCCTTGCTGGCTTCCACCGGATAACCCAATTCGCGCAGGCGCTCAATGTCGCGCCGCACACTGCGGCCGGTCACCGACAGCTGCCGGGCCAGTTCCTGCCCGGTCCACACCCGGCGCGACTGCAGCAAACCCAGCAGCTGCAGCACCCGGCTCGTGGTCGCCGACATGCCCACAAGTCTGCCGCACCTTTAGGACTGAAACTGTCCGCTATTGCTGGAAGGGTCGCAGTCATGGCAGACCTGACGACTCAACTGGCCGACCAGCTCGACTGGCACTGGAACACGCAGCTGCGCCCCCGCCTGGACGGCCTGACCGACGACGAATACTTCTGGCAACCGGTGCCCGACTGCTGGACCGTGCACCCGAACGGGTCGGTGGACTTCGCATATCCCAGCCCCAGCCCGACACCCTTCACCACCATCGCCTGGCGACTGGCCCATGTGATCGTCGGCGTGTTCGCGATGCGCAACCATCACCACTTCGGCGGCCCACCCGCCGACTACCAAAATTGGCACTACGCCACCGACGCCGCGACCGCCCTGCGGCAACTCGACGAGGAGTATGCGGCATGGATCACGGGTGTTCGGGGGCTGTCCGCCGCGGACCTCAACCGGCCGTGCGGCCCGGCCGAGGGGCCATACGCCGAGTACGCACTGAGCGAATTGGTCCTGCACATCAACCGGGAAGCGATCCATCACGGCGCTGAGATCGCTTGTCTGCGCGACCTTTACCTGCACCATCAACTGCACACCCGAAAGGACTGACCATGCCTGCCCTCGCCCCTCCGGTCACCGGCGAACGCAACGCGCTGCGCGAGTTCCTCGCCTACCACCAGAGCGCCTACTTCGCGGTGTCCTACGGCCTCACCGACGAACAGGCCCGATCGGCTCCGTCGGCCAGCGCCCTGTCGATCGGCGGCCTGATCAAGCACGTCACCGGTATGCAGCGGACGTGGATGACCAGGGTGGCCGCCGCGCCGGACGCGCCGCCGACGGACCCGCGCTCGTTCGAGGAACGCTCCGCGCAGTACGCGAACGAGTTCACGATGCTGCCCGGTGAAACCTTGGGCGGGTTGCTGGAGGCGTTCACCGCGCAGAACGCGCAGACGCTGCGGCTGGCCGACACCGCTGACCTCGCCGCCGCGGTGCCGGTTCCGCGAGACGCCCCTTGGTTTCCCAGCGACGTCGAAGCCTGGTCGGTGCGCTGGGTCTTCCTGCACGTCATCAACGAACTGGCCCGCCATGCCGGGCATGCCGACATCGTCCGGGAAAGCATCGACGGGGCCACCATGTATGAGCTGATCGCCGGCCAGGAGAAGTGGGAGCCGGAGCCCTGGCTGACGCCCTGGCAACCCGAATAGGCAGGCGCACATCCACCCTTGGCCGCGCTTTTGCGTCGGGTGAGGCGGCTCACGCAAATTGTGAATCGGCTCCCCCGATTTGGCAGACTGCAGAAATGAGTTCCACTAAACACCGCGATGTGGCCAAGCTCGACCGGGTGCCGCTACCGGTCGAAGCGGCCCGGGTAGCTGTCACCGGTTGGCAGGTCACCCGCACCGCCGCTCGTGTGCTCAGCAACCTTCCGGGCAAGGGTCCCTGGCAACAGAAGGTCATCAAAGAAATTCCGCAGACCTTCGCGGACCTGGGCCCGACGTATGTGAAATTCGGACAGATCATCGCGTCCAGCCCCGGCGCGTTCGGCGAGTCGTTGTCCCGCGAATTCCGCGGTCTGCTCGACAGGGTGCCGCCGGCCGATACCGACGCGGTGCACAAGCTGCTCATCGAGGAACTCGGCGACGACCCGGCCAACCTGTTCGCGACCTTCGAAGAGACCCCTTTCGCCTCGGCGTCGATCGCCCAGGTGCATTACGCGACGCTCAAGACCGGCGAGGACGTCGTCGTCAAAATCCAGCGACCGGGTATCCGGCGACGGGTGGCCGCCGACCTGCAAATCCTGCAGCGCTTCGCCCAGGCCGTCGAGCTGGCCAAGCTCGGTCGCCGGCTGTCCGCACAGGATGTGGTCGCCGACTTCTCCGACAACCTTGCCGAGGAACTGGACTTCCGGCTGGAAGCACAGTCGATGGACGCCTGGGTCTCGCACCTGCACGCGTCTCCGCTGGGCAAGAACATCCGGGTGCCGCAGGTGCACTGGAACTTCACCAGTGAGCGGGTCCTGACGATGGAACGGGTGCAAGGCATCCGGATCGACAACGTCGCGGCCATTCGCAAAGCCGGCTTCGACGGCACCGAGCTCGTCAAGGCGCTGCTGTTCAGCGTTTTCGAGGGTGGGCTGCGGCACGGGCTGTTCCATGGCGACCTGCACGCCGGCAACCTCTATGTCGACGACGAGGGCCGCATCGTGTTCTTCGACTTCGGGATCATGGGCCGCATCGACCCGCGCACCCGCTGGCTGCTGCGCGAACTGGTGTACGCCCTGCTGGTCAAGAAGGACCACGCTGCCGCGGGCAAGATCGTGGTGCTGATGGGCGCCGTCGGGACCATGAAGCCGGAAGCCGAAGCAGCCAAGGACCTGGAGAAGTTCGCGACTCCGCTGACCATGCAGTCGCTGGGCGACATGTCCTACGCCGACATCGGCCGCCAGCTGTCGGCACTGGCCGACGCCTACGACGTCAAGCTGCCCCGGGAGCTGGTGCTGATCGGCAAACAGTTCCTCTACGTCGAGCGGTACATGAAGCTGCTGGCGCCCAAGTGGCAGATGATGTCGGACCCGCAGCTCACCGGCTACTTCGCCAACTTCATGGTCGAGGTCAGCCGCGAGCATCAATCCGACGCGCAAACCAACGAGGTGTAGGTAAGTGGAAGTTCGCAGTGGCACCGCGGTATCGGGTGATCTGAAGCTGTTTTACGAGGACATGGGCGATCCCGACCATCCGCCCGTGCTGCTCATCATGGGCCTGGGCGCCCAGATGCTGCTGTGGCGCACCGAGTTCTGCGAGCAACTCGTCCGTCGCGGCCTACGGGTGATCCGCTACGACAACCGCGACGTCGGGCTGTCCAGCAAGACCGAGCGCCACCGTGACCCCCAGCCCCTGCCCACGCGGATGGCGCGCTCGTTCCTCGGTTTGCCCAGCCGTTCGGCCTACAAGCTGGAAGACATGGCCGACGACGCCGCGGCCCTGCTCGATCACCTCGGCATCGAAGGGGCCCACATCGTCGGGGCATCGATGGGCGGCATGATCGCGCAGGTCTTTGCCGCGCAGTACGCGGAACGAACCCAGACGCTGGCGGTGATCTTCTCCAGCAATAACCACCGGTTCCTGCCGCCGCCGGCGCCGCGCGCGCTGCTGTCGCTGATCAAGGGCCCGCCACCCAGTTCGCCGCGCGAGGTGATCATCGACAACTCCGTCCGGGTCAACAAAATCATCGGCAGCCCGCAGTACCCGACGCCCGAGGAACAGATGCGCGCCGACGCCGCCGAAGCCTACGACCGCAACTACCACCCGTGGGGCATCTCCCAGCAGTTCAGCGCCATCATGGGCAGCGGCAGCCTGCTGCATTACGACCGGCGCATCACCGCCCCGACTGTCGTCATCCACGGCAAAGCGGATAAACTTATGCGCCCCTTCGGCGGCCGGGCGGTCGCCAAGGCGATCAACGGTGCCCGATTGGTATTGGTCGACGGTATGGGACATGATCTGCCCAAGCAGTTGTGGAGTCGCGTCATTGGTGAGCTGACTAGCAACTTCGCTGCCGCCGGTTAAACCGATAGCCGACGGCCCGTGATGCCCGTCGGGGGGTATTACGCAAATACGAGAGACGCAACGGTGTGCGCTGGAGGTGGTCCGATATGGCCGAACTGAGACCGTATTACGAAGAGTCGCAAGCGACGTACGACATTTCTGATGACTTCTTCGCGCTGTTCCTCGACCCCAACATGGTGTACACGTGCGCTTACTTCGAGCGCGACGACATGACCCTCGAAGAAGCCCAGCTCGCGAAATTGGACCTGGCCCTGGGCAAGCTGAACCTGGAACCGGGCATGACGGTGCTCGACGTCGGCTGCGGATGGGGCGGCGCGGTTGTCCGCGCGGTTGAGAAGTACGACGTCAACGTCATCGGCATCACGCTCAGCCGCAACCACTACCTGCGCAGCAAGGCCCGGCTGGCGGCGATCCCCACCACGCGGCGCGCCGAGGCGCGGCTGCAAGGCTGGGAAGAGTTCAACGAAAAGGTCGACCGGATCGTCAGCTTCGAGGCCTTCGACGCCTTCAAGAAGGAGCGCTGGCCCGCGTTCTTCGACCGCTCCTACGAAATCCTGCCCAATGACGGCTCGATGCTGCTGCACAGCATCTTCACCCACGAGCAGACATACTGGCGCGACCACGGCATCACGGTGACCATGAGCGACCTGCGCTTCTTCCGCTTCCTGGCGACCGAAATCTTCCCCGGCGGCGGCATGTGCGGTGAGGTCGACATCATCGACAACGCCAAGAACAGCGGATTCTCGGTCGGCGAAATTCAATATCTGCAGCCCCATTACGCACGCACTCTGGACATGTGGGCGGCGAATCTGGAAGCCAATCGCGAGCAGGCGATCGCTATTCAGTCGGAAGAGATCTACGACCGTTTCATGCGGTATCTGACGGGCTGCGCGAACCTGTTCCGAAAGGGCCTGTCCAACGTCGCGCAATACACGCTGACTAAGTGACAAATAGCCGCTGAACAGCGAAGACGCTGTCGCGGTTTAGTAATGGCGCGCCGCGTCCGATAACATGCTTTCGGCATGCACGGGGGGATGCGACGACGCATGTGATCGTGGGTCCCGGGTGACCCGGAAAGGCAATACCTATGGCTGCGAAGCTGAAGCCGCACTTTGATGATGTGCAGGCACATTACGACCTGTCCGACGATTTCTTCCGGCTGTTTCTGGATCCGACCCAGACGTACAGCTGCGCGTACTTCGAACGCGAGGACATGACGCTGGAAGAGGCGCAGATCGCCAAGATCGACCTGGCGCTGGGCAAGCTGGGCCTGCAGGCCGGCATGACGCTGCTGGACGTCGGCTGCGGGTGGGGCGCGACGATGCGCCGGGCCATCGAGAAGTACGACGTCAACGTCGTCGGACTGACCCTGTCCAAGAACCAGGCTGCGCACGTGCAGCAGACCTTCGACCAGATGGACACCGAGCGCACCCGGCGCGTGCTGCTGGAAGGCTGGGAACAGTTCGACGAGCCCGTCGACCGTATCGTGTCGATCGGTGCGTTCGAGCACTTCGGGCACGACCGCTACGACGACTTCTTCGCGTTGGCGCACAAGCTGCTGCCGGCCGACGGCGTGATGCTGCTGCACACCATCACGGCTCTGACCGGTACGCAGATGGCCGAGCGCGGCATGCCGTTGACGTTCGAGGGCGCCCGCTTCGCCAAGTTCATCATGACCGAGATCTTCCCGGGCGGTCGGTTGCCGTCGATCGAGAAGGTGGAGGAGCACTCCGCGAAGGGCGGCTTCACTCTGACCCGTCGCCAGTCGCTGCAGCCGCACTATGCCCGGACGCTCGACCTGTGGGCCGCGGCGCTGGAGTCGCGGAAGGACGAAGCGATCGAGATCCAGTCCGAAGAGGTCTACGAGCGCTACATGAAGTACCTGACCGGGTGCGCGGATTCGTTCCGTACCGGCTACATCGACGTCAACCAATTCACGCTGGCGAAGTAGAGGAAAGGCGACCAGAGTGACGTATGAGGTCGCCTTCCAAATAATCCCGGTATCGGTGAGTTCAAATGCGAGCGACGCGTCCACGCACGTGTAGGGTGCCGGTGATGATCACCTCGCGGGGGGTGGGCCTGTCCCATCGGGAGGACACATGTCTAACAACTTAACTCGAGCCAGGAGCCGGCGAGAGAACAACGACGACGTCCAGGCGCACTACGACATCTCCAACGAATTTTTCGAGCTGTTCACGGATCCCACCCGGACCTACAGTTGCGCCTACTTCGAACGCGACGACATGACGCTCGAGGAAGCCCAGATCGCCAAGCTGGACCTGGCGCTGGGCAAATTGGGGCTCGAGCCGGGGATGACCCTGCTCGATGTGGGCTGCGGCTGGGGCTCGACGATGAAACGCGCGCTCGAGAAATATGACGTGAACGTCGTCGGCGTGACCTTGTCCAAGAACCAACACGCCTACTGCGAGCGGCTGCTCGACCAGGTCGACACGAACCGGTCGCATCAGGTGTTGCTGAGCGACTGGAGTGACTTCGACGGACAAGTGGACCGGATCATCACCATTGAGGCCTTGGAGCACTTCGGCTTTCAGCGCTACGACCACTTCTTCAAGTTCGTCTTCGAGGCCCTGCCCGACGACGGGAAGATGCTGCTGCACTCGATCACCGGTTTGACCGGAGGCCAGATCGTCGAGCGCGGCATGCCGGTCACGTTCGAAATGGCCCGGTTCATCAAGTTCATCGTCACTGAGATCTTCCCGGGCGGCCGGCTCCCCTCGATCGAGAAGGTGCACGATCACGCGACCAAGGCCGGTTTCACCGTGACCCAGGTCGAGTCGCTGCAACTGCACTTCGCCAGAACCCTCGACTTCTGGGCTGAGGCGCTGCTGGCGCACAAGGACGAGGCCATCGAGATTCAGTCCGCAGAGGTCTATGAGCGCTACATGAAGTATCTGACCGGCACCGCCGAGTGCTTTCGGATCGGCTACATCGACTGCCATCACTTCACCTTGCAGAAATAGACCTGCGCGGGCGCGGCGGTGCAATCCTGAGCCGGTCAGCCGGTACTACCGGATCGGGTAGGGTTGCACGTCAGAGGTCTGGGCCCGCGCGCACGACCAGCTAGTGCCACTTATTCAGGAGAACACCACAGCAATGGCCGAGAAACCGACCGGTGCCATGACGAAGTCGACCCAGTTCGAGGACATCCAGGCGCACTACGACGTCTCCGATGACTTCTTCGCGTTGTTCCAGGATCCGACCCGGACCTACAGCTGCGCCTATTTCGACCCGTGGGACATCTCGCTCGAGGAAGCCCAGATCGCAAAGATCGACCTGAACCTCGACCAGCTGGACCTCAAGCCGGGAATGACGTTGCTGGACGTCGGCTGCGGCTGGGGCACCACCATGAAGCGCGCCGTGGAGAAGTACGACGTCAACGTCATCGGCCTCACCCTGTCCAAGAACCAGCACGCCCGCTCCCAGCAGGTGCTGAACGCGATCGACACCGACCGCTCCCGACGGGTGCTGCTGCACGGCTGGGAGGACTTCAACGAGCCGGTCGACCGGATCGTCTCCATCGAGGCCTTCGAGCACTTCGGGCACGAGAACTACGACGACTTCTTCAAGCGGTGTTTCGACGTCATGCCCGACGACGGCCGGATGACCATTCAGAGCAGCGTCAGCTACCACCCGTACGACATGGCGGCGCGCGGCAAGCGGATCACCTTCGAGACGGTGCGCTTCATCAAGTTCATCGTGACCGAGATCTTCCCGGGTGGCCGGCTGCCGTCCACGGAAATGATGATCGAGCACGGCGAAAAGGCCGGTTTTGTTGTCCCCGAACCACTTTCACTGCGCCCGCACTACATCAAGACGCTGCACATCTGGGGCGACACCCTGGAGTCCAACAAGGAGAAGGCCATCGAGGTGACCTCGCTGGAGGTCTACGAGCGGTACATGAAATATCTGCGTGGCTGCGAGCACTACTTCGACGACGAGATGCTCGACGTGAGCCTGGTGACCTACCTCAAGCAGGGGGCGGCCGCCTGATCGGTCTGATCGAGGCTGCGCCGTTCGTCGATTCGGTAGAGAGTGGAGCATAGGGCTTCGCTCGCTACGGGAGGAGACGACGAATGCAGTATTTCGCCTTGCTGATCAGTCATGAGCGCGAGCTGGCTGCCGAGGAACGCGCCGCCGAGATGGGCGCCTACCAACGCTTTCACCACGATGCGGCGGCAGCCATTCGCGCCGGTGATGCCCTGCTTCCCGCTGCCGTCGGGGTACGGATCGACGGCGGCCCGGACGCACCGGTCATCACCGACGGCCCGTTCGCCGAAGGCGCCGAAGTAGCCTGCGGCTACTACCTGTTCGAAGCCGAAGACCTCGACGAGGCCCTCTCGTTCGCCCGAAACATTCCGGTCGCCAAGCACGGCGCGGTGGAGGTGTGGCCCACCGTCCACTCGATCGAACCGTCCCCCAAGCTCAGTGGCACCGACTGGCTTGCGCTGCTGTTGGAGCCGCCCGGGACCACACACACCCCGCACACACCGGAATGGGATGCGGTGGCGGCACGCCACGTCGAGTTCGCAGCGGCCGCGGGCGATCACATCGTCGGCGGCGCCGCGTTGCACGACCGTTCTACCGCGACCACCGTGCGGGTACGCGACGGGGAGGTCCTGGTCACCGACGGTCCCTACGCGGAAGGCGCCGAACTCGCAAACGGCTTCTATGTGCTCAGCGCCGGTGACCGTGACGAAGCCGTCAAGCTGGCGTCGATGATTCCCGCCACCGCGGTGCAGCTTCGGCAACTGGCCGGCATCTCGGGACTGTAGCAACGCCGGATGACCAATCTGGACGGCGTCTTTCGGCGTGAATGGGGACCCGCCGTCGCCGCCATCGCACGATGGTCGGGCGACCTCACCATTGCCGAGGACGCCGTCCAGGAGGCCTGCGCCGAGGCGCTGCGCACCTGGCCGCGTGATGGCGTCCCTGATCGTCCCGGCGGCTGGCTGGTCACGGTCGCACGCAATCGTGCCCGTGACCGTATGCGCCGCGAATCCATCCGTCCCGGAAAGGAATTGGCGGCATTCGTGGACGATTCGCACACCGGCGTTTACGATCCACCCCCGGTTCGCGACGACGAACTGCGGATGATGTTCACCTGCGCGCACCCGGCACTGGACCGCCGGTCGCAACTCGCGCTCACGCTACGGCTGGTCTCCGGCCTGACGGTCGCCGAGATCGCCCGCGCGCTGTTGCAAACCGAGGCGGCCATCGGACAGCGAATCACCCGGGCCAAGTACAAGATCCGGCACGCGAACATCCCGCTGCGGGTGCCGCCCGCCGAGCTGCTGCCAGAACGCACACCGCACGTGCTCAGCTGCATCTACTCGGTGTTCACCGAGGGCTACTGGTCCACCGCCGGTCCGTCGGCCATCCGCGACGAGCTGTGTGACGAAGGGGTCCGGCTGGCCGGCGAGCTGTGCGCCCTCATGCCGCATCCCGAGGCGAACGCCCTGGCGGCGCTGGTATTGCTGCACGATTCGCGACGGGCAACCCGGCTGGACGACGCCGGAGCGTTGGTACCGCTGGACGAACAGGACCGGCACCGCTGGGATCGCGACCGGATCAGCCGCGGCCTGGATCGTCTGCGGCAGGCGCAGGGCTCAACCGGCCCGTACCTGCCGCAAGCGGTGATCGCCGCCATCCACGCGACGGCGCCGACCTGGGAACAGACCGACTGGACCGCGATCTGCGCGGCATACGACCGCTTGCTGCAGTTGACCGATTCGCCCGTAGTGCTGGCCAACCGCGCGCTGGCGGTCGGCTTCCGCGACGGCCCGGAGGTGGGGCTGGCGGCACTGGACAAGGTGGCCCATGACCCGAGGCTGGCGCGGTCGAATCTGGTCGCGTCGGTGCGCGCCGACCTGCTACGGCGGGCGGGACGCCCGGCCGATGCTGTTGTCTGGTATCGAAAGGCGTTGGAAAGCAACGCTTCTGAGCCGGGCCGCGCATTCCTGCGGCGGCGCATCACCGAGTGCGGCGGCTAGATCGGCCAGGTGCTAGCGCTGCGCCGAGAGTGAACCTGACGACGCGACACGCCGGTGGCGCGTCGCAGCATTCACACTCGGCGACTTAGGCGCCGCAGGCGCCGCTTACTCCGCCTCGGAGTCGGATGCTCGGCTACGCGCGCGGCGCCGCAGGCGCCGCTTACTCCGCCTCGGAGTCGGATGCTCGGCTACGCGCGCGGCGCCGCAGGCGCCGCTTACTCCGCCTCGGCGGCGAAGTTGCGCGTGACCGACGGGTCAACCGGGATACCCGGGCCCGTCGTCGTCGATACCGTGACCTTCTTCAGGTAGCGCCCCTTGGACGACGACGGCT
Organism: Mycobacterium paragordonae; assembly: GCF_003614435.1. Classification (NCBI taxonomy): domain Bacteria; kingdom Bacillati; phylum Actinomycetota; class Actinomycetes; order Mycobacteriales; family Mycobacteriaceae; genus Mycobacterium; species Mycobacterium paragordonae. The sequence goes on along the minus strand of NZ_CP025546.1, from coordinate 1,147,103 downwards.
TGTGCCGCAGCACCTCGTCGAGCGCGGCACCGTAGTTCTCCGCGAGCTTCTTCTCGTCGAACGACGCCTTGCCGATCACGAAGTGCAGGTTGGCCTGCTTGTCGACACGGAAGTTGATCTTGCCGCCTTTGATGTCGGCGACGGCCTTCGCCACGTCGGGGGTCACGGTGCCGGTCTTGGGGTTCGGCATCAGGCCGCGCGGGCCCAGCACGCGGGCGATCCGGCCGACCTTGGCCATCTGGTCGGGAGTCGCGATCGCGGCGTCGAAGTCCAGGAAACCGCCCTGGATCTTCTCGATCAGGTCGTCGCTGCCCACAACATCGGCGCCGGCGGCAACGGCGGCGTCGGCCTTCTCACCGACGGCGAAGACTGCCACCCGGGCGGTCTTACCCGTGCCGTGCGGCAGGTTGACCGTGCCGCGGACCATCTGGTCAGCCTTGCGCGGGTCGACCCCGAGCCGGATCGCCACCTCGACGGTCGCATCCTGCTTGGTCGACGACGTCTCCTTCGCGAGCCGGGCGGCCTGCAACGGGGTGTAGAGGTTGTTGCGGTCCACCTTCTCGGCGGCGGCGCGGTATGCCTTACTCGTCTTGCTCATTTCGTGTCCAATCTGGTGTTGGGTTCGTGGTTGATCGGGCCGAAGCTGGCCCTCCCACGCGTTCTCGGTCTATTTTGTCGGACTCCTCCTCGGGCCGGTAGCGGCCCGCATCGTCGTCCGACGGGATTGACCTACTCGACCGTGATGCCCATCGACCGGGCGGTGCCGGCGATGATCTTGGCTGCCGCGTCGATGTCGTTGGCGTTGAGGTCGGTCTTCTTGGTCTCGGCGATCTCGCGCACCTGGTCCCAGGTCACCTTCGCAACCTTCGTCTTGTGCGGTTCCGCCGAGCCCTTGGGCACACCGGCGGCCTTGAGCAACAGCTTGGCGGCCGGCGGCGTCTTCAGCGCGAAGGTGAAGCTGCGGTCCTCGTAGACCGTGATCTCCACCGGGATGACCTGCCCGCGCTGGCTTTCCGTCGCGGCGTTGTAAGCCTTGCAGAACTCCATGATGTTCACGCCGTGCTGGCCGAGCGCCGGGCCGACCGGCGGGGCAGGGTTGGCCTGCCCAGCCACGATCTGCAGCTTGATCAGCCCGGTGACTTTCTTCTTCTTCGGGGCCATGAGTTTGTCCTACATTCCTTCCTGGTTTTGCAAAGTGCTGGGGTGCAAAGTTCGGGGATGCCCTGGGGGCTAAATCTTGGAGACCTGGCTGAAGGTCAGCTCCACCGGTGTTTCGCGGCCGAAGATCGAGACCAGCACCTTGAGCTTCTGCTGTTCGGCGTTGACCTCGTTGATCGTGGCCGGCAAGGTCGCGAATGGTCCGTCCATGACCGTCACCGATTCGCCGACCTCGTAGTCGACCTCCAGCACCGGACGCTCCAGGCCCCCGGTGTCCGCCGCGGCGGCCGTGCTCGCCGCACCCTTGGTGGCCTTCTTCGCCGCACCGGGCGGTAGCAGGAACTTCACCACGTCGTCGAGCGAGAGCGACGACGGGCGCGAGGTCGCGCCGACGAATCCGGTGACTCCGGGCGTATTGCGCACCGCGGCCCACGAGTCGTCGGTCAAGTCCATGCGCACCAGGATGTATCCGGGCAGCACCTTGCGATTGACCTGCTTGCGCTGGCCGTTCTTGATCTCGGTGACCTCTTCGGTGGGGACTTCCACCTGGAAGATGTAGTCGCCGACGTCAAGGTTCTGCACGCGGGTCTCGAGGTTGGCTTTCACCTTGTTCTCGTAGCCCGCGTAGGAGTGAATGACGTACCAGTCGCCCGGCTTGCTGCGCAGCTCCGCCTTGAGCGCAGCGGCGGGGTCGACATCTTCAGCCGGAGCCGCCACCGCGTCCTGCGGGGTGTCGGTTTCCTGCACGTCGACCGCCTCACCCGCGGACGTATCACCGTCGAACGTCGTCACGGTTCTCAGTCCTCTCTATTGCTCTCAAGTCTCAGCCGAACACCAACAGCACGAGCTTGCTCAGACCCAGGTCGGCGCCACCTACCACCGCCACCATGAAGGCCAGGAAGACCAGCACCACCGAGGTGTAGGTGAGCATCTGCTTGCGGTTGGGCCAGATCACCTTCCGCATCTCGGCTACAACCTGCTTGAGGTAGTTGTAGACGAACACGAAGGGATTCAGCGAGCTGGGCGAACCGGCTTTCTTCGGCTTCTTCGCCTTGTCTTTCTGCGTCGATTTCGCCTTCGACGTCTTCGCAGACTTCGACGCGTCCTTCTTGCCCGAGTCCTTCTCAGCGACCTCGACGTCGGTCGACTCGTCGCCGTCCTCAGCCTCCACCGCGCGGACCCGGGAGCGCTTTCCCGTGGGCCGCTGCGGCCGCGCCGACGCTTTGGTCACCACGGCGCCGCCGTCGCCTGCGGCGTCGTCGGCAACGTCGCCTTCGTCGCTCACCGCGTGCTCCTTCGTTTGCTAGCTGTTTCGCGTGCCGTACCGCTCAAGGTGGCCACTCTTTCCAGTGTCCACCATGGCACGCGAGTCAGATGGCCCGCCTCCTCGTGCGGCCCGCCGTCAGCAGGGGCGACAGGACTTGAACCTGCAACCTGCGGTTTTGGAGACCGCTGCTCTGCCAGTTGAGCTACGCCCCTATTTTCCGGGGCTTACATGACTCGCGCGCCCCCCGTTCGGCAATCGCGAACCGACGGACAGCGCGCTTGTAATGGGAAAACCCCGAGGTCCGAGTGTACATCGACGCAGGAGCCAGATACTAATTACCCGGTTCGGACGACCTGGCCCGATTCTTTGTCCCATTTGAGCTGGATGGAGTTGTCCCCTTCGTGGCCCATCAGGGTGGTGAAGGCCTCCAAGACCAGTACGCCATCCTGGTTGTGACAGAAGTTCTTCGTCATGACGATGTCAGCACCGAAACGCTCGTTGACTGATTCGATGCGCAGACTGCCGTAGAGCTTGTCGCCGACGTGGATCGGCGCGTGGTAGACGAACTTCTGGTCGACCTGCACGATCTGCATGGTCTCGAAGCCGACGTCGACATTGCGGAAGAAGTCGTCCTGGATGAGTTTCGCCAGAATCGACACGAAGGTCAGCGGCGCGATGACGGTGCGGTAACCGAGTTCGCCGGCAGCCTCCTCGTCGAAGTTGGCCGCGTCACTGGACTTCACCGATCGCGCGAACGCGCGAACCTGCTCCCGGCCAACCTCGAAGTAATCGGGATACTCCCACGTCATACCGCGGATATCTGTCTTGAGGGCCATCCGCTAAGCCAGCTTCGCCGAGGCGACGGCCCGGCCGAAGATCTTCTTGCCACCGGTGGTCGCCGTCAGCGCAATGGTCACCGACTTGGTCTCCGGGTCCACGGACTTCACCCGTCCGCTGAACACCAGCTCGGCGCCTTTGCCGTCGTTGGGGACCGGGACCACCGCGGTGAACCGCACGTTGTACTCGGTGACGGCACCCGGGTCGCCGACCCACGACGTGACATAGCCGCCCCCGATGCCCATCGTCAGCATGCCGTGGGCTATCGCGGTGTCCAGGCCGACCATCTTGGCAATCTCGTCGTCCCAATGGATCGGGTTCAGGTCGCCCGATACTCCCGCGTAGTTGACCAGGTCCTGCCGGGTCAGGGGGTACACCCGTTCCGGCAGCTGATCACCCACCTGCACCGAACTGAACTCACGCAGAGGCATCCGCAAATCCTACTTCCCCGTCTTCACCGGCACGGCCCGCCAGGGTCGTGTAGGTCTCTTGGACAATCTCACCGGCATCGTTGGTGATGATGTTCTTGGTCACGATGATCTGGGTGCCGTGCGCCTCACGCACCGCATCCACGTGGACGTCACAGTAGAGCTTGTCGCCCGCCACGATCGGCTTGAGGAACTTCAGAACCTGGTCGACCTGGACGATCTGCTGGTCGGTGACTGCGATGTTGGCGTCCCTGAAGAAGGCCGACTGCGCCTTGTAGCCAAATACCGAAATGAAGCACAGCGGCGCCGCCAGGCCGTCGTAGCCCAGTTCTGCTGCCGCGTCTTCGCCGTAGAAAACCGCCTCGTCATTCTGGACGGCCGTGGCGTACTCGCGGATCTTTTCCCGTTCCACTACGTAATGGTCGGGGTAGCGGTAATGCATCCCGAGGATCTTTTCGGACAGGGCCACAGTTCTCGAACCTACCTAGTCGACTCTCTGTAATTGGGGTGTGCGCGCTCAGCGCGTTTCGCGGTGCCCCTGGTGCTTGCCGCAGTTCGGGCAGAACTTCTTCAGCTCAAGGCGGTCCGGGTCGTTGCGACGGTTCTTCTTGGTGATGTAGTTGCGGTGCTTGCACACCTCGCACGCCAAGGTGATCTTCGGCCGCACGTCGGTACTGGAAGCCATGACGGTTCTCTCTCAAATCTCTCGAGGTCTCGGTATTCGTTTGTCGTGCTTGTGGTGTCTCTTGTCGTGCTTGTGGTGTCTTGTAGCGATGGCCGGACTCGAACCGGCGACCTAACGATTATGAGTCGTTCGCTCTAACCAACTGAGCTACACCGCCTCTGGGGCCGCGCACCTGCTCGGCGTCCGCCGAGCCCCCTAACGGAATCGAACCGTTGACCTTTTCCTTACCATGGAAACGCTCTACCGACTGAGCTAAGGGGGCCTTTCACCCGCAGCGAGCAGACCTGCGCGGGCCTAAAAGAGGGTACAGCCTGGCGCGCAACGTCTCCAAACCACGTGTGCGCAAGCAGGACTAACAGGTCAACCCGTGTTGCTGTCGCGGTGCAGTGACCAGGCACTGAGATCACTGAACTCGTCGTAGTCCTCAGCGTGCGAGTTGGGGTCGGCGTTATCGGCCTCATCGAGCATTGTCCGCATCGCCAGATTGACGGCTTCGCGGGCGCCGGCCACGTGATAGCGGCGAATGATCTCGTCGACCAAGTCCATGTCAAGTAGGACTTCGATCCTCTTCAACATGAACTGATATTAGCGACTCGGTGCAGGTAGGAATAGGTGTCAGTAATAAGCAGAAGGCCAGGTTAAGTGCGTTTTCGCGCGACCCATAGGCTGGTGGCGTGTCGAATTCGGACCGGTTGTACTTCCGGCAGTTACTTTCCGGCCGCGACTTCGCGGCCAACGATGTGATCGCGGCGCAGATGCGCAACTTCGCCTACCTGATCGGCGACCGTGAAACCGGGGACTGCGTGGTGGTCGATCCGGCTTATGCCGCCGGGGACCTGGTCGACGCGCTCGAGGCCGACGACATGCATCTCTCGGGTGTGCTCGTCACCCATCACCACCCGGACCATGTCGGCGGCTCGATGATGGGATTCGAGCTGAAAGGCCTCGCCGAACTGATGGAACGGGTGAGCGTGCCGATCCACGTCAACACGCACGAGGCGCTGTGGGTGTCCCGGATCACCGGAATCCCAATGAGCGACCTGACCGCTCATGAGCACCGCGACCGCCTCAGCATCGGCGACATCGAGATCGAACTGCTGCACACTCCCGGCCATACGCCGGGCAGCCAGTGCTTCCTACTTGACGGCCGGCTGGTCGCCGGCGACACCCTGTTCCTGGACGGTTGCGGACGCACCGACTTCCCGGGGGGTGACTCCGACGAGATGTATCGCAGCCTTCAGCAACTCGCCGCCCTCCCGGGTGACCCGACGGTGTTCCCCGGGCACTGGTATTCGGCTGACCCGAGCGCCGCGCTGTCGGAAGTCAAACGATCCAACTACGTTTACCGGCCGGCCAGTCTCGACCAGTGGCGAATGATGATGGGCGGCTGACGCTCGCTCGATGACCCGCTCAGCAATACACAGGAAGCCCCTTTACGATCAGTGCAGCTAAGTTCCAGGTCCGAGGAATAAGCGGAGGGTGGAATCTATGGGGTGGGTCCGGGGAAGCTGGCCGCAGAGTTGGCCCGAAAGCTGGAGAGGCATAGACACCATCGAGTCCGGCACCTGGTTGGCGTGGGCAGCATGGGCGGCGATCGCACTCGGGGTCGTCGCACTGATCTTCACCCATCGCCAGCTGAAGCGGAATCGTGCGCTGGCCGCCGAGAAGACGCGCCCACACGTCGCCATGCTGATGGAGCCCCACGTCGCGGACTGGCATGTCATCGAGTTGGTGGTGCGCAACTTCGGACGCACCGCGGCCTACGACATCCGATTCAACTTTCCCAACCCTCCGACCGTCGCCGAATACGAGAACGCCTCGGACGGCTACGCCGACGTCGTCGAACTGCAGCTGCCCCGGGAATTGCCGACACTGGCGCCGGGTCAGGAGTGGCGGATGGTCTGGGACTCCGCACTCGACCGCGCCGAGATCGGGCACGGCGTGGAATCGCGGTTCGAGGGCACCGTGACCTATTACGACCGGCCCGAGCAGCCCCGCGGGTGGAAGTTCTGGCAACGCGCCCGGCGCCCGCTGGAGACCAAGGTGGTGCTGGACTGGGACGCGTTGCCGCCCGTGCAGCGCATCGAGCTGATGACCACGCACGACCTGGCGAAGCGGGAGAAGCAGAAGCTGGAGCTGCTGCGCAACCTGCTGACCTACTTCCACTACGCCAGCAAGGAAACTCGACCCGAGGTGTTCCGCAGCGAGATCGACCGCATCAACCGCGCGGTGCAGGAAACCCAGGACAGGTGGCGCACCCGCCAACTCGACGAGCCGACCGACGTGAGTCTGCGGTGGGGCGACGCCGAGAACGAACTGGGGAAGCATCGCAGCCAGCGGGTGTGAGCCGGGAGTCGTGATCTGATTCAATCGACTCGCCGAGCGAAGGAGTAGCCCATGAGCGGTCCGGTCGTCTACACCCACGACGAAACCATCGGGGTCATTCGGATGGACGACGGCAAAGTCAACGCGTTGGGGCCGACCATGCAGCAGGCCCTCAACGACGCGCTCGACCAGGCCGACGCCGACAATGTCGGGGCGCTGGTGATCACCGGGAACCAGCGGGTGTTCAGCGGTGGATTCGACCTGAAGATTCTGACCTCGGGCGAGGTGCAGCCCGCGATCGACATGCTGCGCGGCGGGTTCGAGCTGTCCTACCGGCTGCTGTCCTACCCGAAGCCGGTGGTGATCGCGTGCACCGGTCCCGCGATCGCGATGGGTTCGTTCCTGCTGTGCTCGGGGGATCACCGAATTGCCGCCCACGCGTACAACATTCAGGCCAACGAGGTCGCGATCGGGATGGTGATTCCCTGGGCGGCGCTGGAGGTCCTGAAACTCCGGCTGACGCAATCGGCCTACCAACAGGCCACCGGCCTGGCCAAGACGTTCTTCGGTGAGACGGCGCTTGCCGCCGGCTTCATCGACGAAATGGCACTGCCGGACCGAGTGATCGCCCGCGCTGAAGAGGCGGCGCACGAATTCGCCGGCCTCAATCAGTCGGCGCATGCGGCGACCAAACTGCGCGCCCGCGCCGATGCGCTCAAGGCGATCCGCGCCGGGATCGACAACATCGAGAAGGAATTCGGCGTCTAAAAAGCTGTCGCCTCAGGTCCTGATGAACTGATGAGCCAGGTAGTGCGGCTGCCCGAACAACCGCTGCACACCGGCGCCTCCTCCACCGTCAAGTCTGACACCACTGCACCGTCACGTCATTGGAACTGGCGGAACCGCTCAAGATAGTCGACCCAGTTCCAAGTGGACAGAAACGCCTGGGCCGATTCGAAGCCCTTGTTGTAGAGCGCTTCGGCGTCCTTGCGCGAGATGCTGAAATCCAGAAAATTGACCGCTGTCGAATCGACCCGGATCGCTCGGGCGCTCACCCAGGGCTGATTGAGGTACGTCTGGTCATGCCCGACGAACATGGTGGTGATGAGCTGCTCGAGCAGCACGGACGGCGGGCCGAGGAGTCGCAGCGCGCCCACCCCCGGGATCAGCTGTTCGTTGCTTTCGGGCAACTCCGGAACCACCGTGATGCCGAAGGTGGGCCAGCGCGGCGACTTGCAGTCCGGCCGGTCGAAGGAGTCGATCGGGAAGTTCGACAGGACGCCACCGTCGACCAGGGTGGATGTGCGCCCGGCCGCGCTGGTCAAGGTCACCGGCCGGAAGAAGAACGGAATCGACATCGAGGCGCGCACCGCATCGGCCACCGATTGTTCGTCGGGATCGAGTCCGTACAGCCGCCGGTAGTCCCACGGCAACCGCACCAGCTGACCGGTCGTGAGGTCGGCGACGGTGACCACCAGCCGGTAGCGCCGCTCGGCGGGCATCTGCCTGTCACTGAGCGCCAGATCACCGAAGGTCTGCACGCCCAGGTTCTTCAGCTCGCTGCGGATCCACTCGTGGGCGAAATCGCCTTTATACATGCCGTTTTCGCGTAGCAGGCCCCACGCCGGGCCGACGACCGGCAGATGCCCGACCGGGCCGGTATCGCGGAACTTCTCGTACGGCAGGGTCAATGCGAGTTCTTTGATCTGCCGGGTGGTCAGTTGATCGCCGTTGGACGCGGCGGCCAGAATCGATCCGACCAGCGAGCCCGCGGAGACGCCGGAGACCCGTTTGAGCGAGTAGCCGGCTTCCATGACGGCGACCACGGCGCCGACCAGTCCGACACCCTTGACGCCACCACCCGACAGCACCATGTCGACGGGTTTGCGCCGCGTGCTCCCGGTCCGCTGCTGCACCATCAGCGTCCCCTCAGTCCTGAGCCGAAGTCCATTGGTAGGGAAGGAATTTCCCGTCGAACGTGACCACCACCCGGTCACCGGACTCGTGCTGCTTCTTCTGCAGATCCACGCTGAAGTTAATCGCGCTCATGATGCCGTCACCGAACTGTTCGTGAATCACTTCCTTGAGCGCGCCGCCATAGACCTGGAGCGCTTCGTAAAACCGGTAGATGGTGGGGTCGGTGGGCACGGCGCTGGGCAGGCCGCCCCGCATCGGCGGTGCCGCCAGGACCGGAACGGCGGACTCGTCCAACCCGAGCATCTCGACCAGGACTTTGCCCTGATCCGCGGGAATCGGGTGCTGGCCCAGCAGCGCCGACGTCGTCCACAGCAGCGGCCTGCCGATGGCGTCGGCCAGTTGCTGCCAACTGAGCCCCTTAGATAGGCGGGCAACGACGATCTGCTCGGTGATCTCGTTTCTGTTCATGAACCCAGCATGCACGTTTGTGCCGACAACGCACGACCTGGCTCACGTGCCGCGTCACTCGACAAGTCGCCGAAGGTTTTTCAGGCTTTCCGCCAGTGAACGCCCCACCCAGCGCGATGCCACACGGTCGGCGATCAGGCCGAGCAGACCACCTTCGGAGTTGTACGCCAACCGGAACGTGACCGTGGTTCGACCCGACCCTGCATCACGCAACCGGAAGCGGCCGCGCTGGGTCACACCGGTGATGTTGATCCAGGCCAGATCCCGCGCTGTATCGAGCTCCACCACTTCGGCGATACCTCCCACCGGGATCGAGCCGATCTTCCACAACACCGTGTATCGGGCGCCGACCCGGACGGGACCGTCGGTCAGCGTCTCCCAGCGCTCCAGATGAGCCAGGAAGGACGGGTAGCGATCCGGGTCGCTGAGCACCTCCCACACGGTGTCTCGATCGGCCTTGACGACGATCCGGCGTTCGACGCGCATCAGCCGATCACCGGGAATCGCCGCTCGGCAGCCAGCCGGTCGACGCCGGCCTGCAGGCTGGCGATCACTTCGTCGTACACGGCTTGGTCGTCATCATGGACTGCGATCGGCGGTTGCACCTCGATGACGATCTTGGCGGGTAGCGGAATGTGTCCCAGTAGGTCACTGACGTTCAGCCCCCACGGAATCGCCAACGAGACGGGCACACTCTTGAGCCGGATCAACTTGTCCAGCATCAGCAGTTTGGCCAGCCACTGCGCCCGCCCGAGGAACAACGCCGTCTCCTGGCCACCCACGCTGGCCACCGGCACGATGGGCACGCCGGTTTCGCGGGCCAGCCGCACGAACCCCTTGCGGCCGCCGAAGTCGACGACGTGGCGCTGCCACGACGGGCGGAAGACCTCGTAATCGCCACCCGGGTACACCAGCACTGCCGCGCCGGATTCCAGTGCAAGCCGGGCATTTTCGGGGCTGGCTGCTACAGTGCCGAACTTGCGGAGCCAGCGCAGCGGCGGGTAGAGCGTGACCAGGTTGTGCGCGAGTTGGTAGAAGGGGCGCTCCACCCCGAAATACGAGCAGAACGCCAGCGTGAAGACGAAGGTGTCGGGCGGTACGTTGCCGCCGCTGTGATTGCCGACCAACAGCACCGGTCCGGTCGGCGGTATGCGGTCGAGTCCGCGCACATCCGCCCGGAAGTACAACGAGGCCAGCAACCAGGTTCCGGGCAGTTGGTCTCGGATGAAGTCCGGGTCGCGCTGGTCCAGGTCCGCTTTGGGGACCCGGCCCACGATCTGCTTGCCAGCCCATTCAAGGGCATCAGCGACGCCGCCCATCGCTCAAGAGTGGCACACGGTTGACCGAGCGGAGTCACCACCGGCCACGATGAACCACTTCGTCGAACGGCCGCCGGTTCGGTTTGCGGATCGGCGTCAGCGGTCGATCGGCCGGGTGGCCCACGCCGAGCAGGTACGCCACCAGGTGGTCGTCGGGGACTCCGAGGATGGCGCGCGCCTTCTCCTGATCGCCCACCGACGAATGGCCGGTGCCGATCCCCAGGTCGGTGGCCGCCAGCATCATCGCCATCGTCGCCTGCCCGATGTCATATTGGTCGATCAGCTTTCTGCGCTCGTCCGGCGGAACCGGGATCACCAGAACGATCGCGGCGGCAGCGCCGGCGAGGTGGCCGGCACCCATCCACACCGTCGAGAGTTCTTGCAGCTGAGCGGAATCCGTGACGATGATGAAGTCCCACGGCTGGCGGTTCTTCGCCGACGGTGCCCGCCAGCCGGCCTCGGCGATGCGCTCCAGGTCGGCGTCAGCCACCGGCTCAGGCGTGTACTGGCGCACGTTGCGTCGTGCGCGGATCGCATCCCAGGTCTCCATGCGTCCTCCGTGTCAGACGATCGGGTCCCGCCCCCCGCGCCCCTTTGTACACCCGTAGCAGCGTTCGTGTCGGACGGGCGGTCTATGGTGGCCCGCAATGGCGCTTCATCTCCACCGTGCCGAACGGACCGATCTGCTTGCCGACGGTCTCGGCGCTCTACTGACCCGGCCGCTGCCCGACCCGTTCGCGCAGGAACTTGTGCTGGTGCCGGCGCGTGGCGTGGAGCGGTGGCTCAGTCAGCGGCTCTCCCACCGGTTGGGCGCCGCGCCGGATCGCGGCGATGGCGTCTGCGCGGGCGTGTCGTTTCGCAATCCGGCGTCGCTGATCGCCGAAATAGTCGGCACCGTCGACAACGACCCGTGGTCTCCGGACGCCATGACTTGGCCGCTGTTGCAGGTGATCGACGCTTCATTGACCGAGCCGTGGTGTCGCACGCTGGCAAAGCACCTGGGACACTTCGACATTGGTGATGAGGCCGAGTTGCGCCGGGGAAGACGGTATGCAGTCGCGCGGCGCCTGGCCGGGCTGTTCGCCTCGTATGCCCGGCAGCGTCCGGGACTGCTCGTCGATTGGCTGGCCGGAGATCTGGGCGATCTCGATACCGACCTGCACTGGCAACCCGAACTGTGGCGCGCGCTGGTCGCGACGATTCCCGCCGATCCCCCGCATGTCCGGCACCGCACGACGCTGGCCCGGTTGCGCGAAGGTCCGGCGGCGCTGCCGCCGCGACTGTCCCTGTTCGGCCACACGCGACTGGCGCGCAGTGAGATCGAGTTGCTCGAGGCGGTGGCGGTCCACCACGACCTGCATCTGTGGCTGCCGCACCCCAGCGACACACTGTGGCGGGCGCTGGGCGGCGTGCGGGGCACCGTACTGCGGCGTGCGGACACCAGCCATCGGGAAGTCGGGCATCCGCTGCTGGCGACCCTCGGACGGGACCTGCGCGAGCTGCAACGAAGCCTGCCCGGCGATCCCGCGACCGACGAGGCTCTCGGCGAACCTGATCGCCGGGACACCCTGCTCGGATGGCTACAGGCCGACCTCGCCGCCAATGCTGTCAGGTCGCAGGGCCGCACCCTGGCCCACGACGACCGGTCCGTACAGGTGCACAGCTGCCACGGCCCGGCCCGGCAGATCGACGTGCTGCGGGAGGTACTGCTCGGCTTGCTGGCCGACGACCCGACCCTTGAGCCACGCGACATCCTGGTGATGTGCCCGGACATCGAGACCTATGCCCCGTTGATCGTCGCGGATTTCGGCCTCGGCGACGTGGTGAACGGCGCGCACCCGGCCCATCGCCTTCGGGTTCGGCTCGCGGATCGCTCACTGCTGCAAACGAATCCGTTGCTAGGCGTGGCGTCGCAGTTACTGTCGCTGGCCGGCGGCCGGGTCACCTCTAGTGAAGTGCTCAACCTCGCCCAAGCCGCCCCGGTGCGCGCCCGGTTCGGCTTCAGCGACGACGACCTGGAGGGCATCACCCGCTGGGTGCGGCAGTCGAACATCCGGTGGGGTTTCGACCAGGAACACCGCAAGCCGTTCGGGGTCGACTTCGTGCACAACACTTGGCGATTCGGGCTGGACCGGGTGCTGGCCGGGGTCGCGATGTCCGAAACCGCACACGCCTGGATCGATTCGACGCTCCCCCTAGACGACGTCGGCAGCAACCGGATCGAATTGGTCGGCCAATTCGCGGAATACATCGATCGGCTGCAGCGCGTGGTCGACTCACTCACCGCAGCGCAGCCGCTTCGCCAATGGCTGACGGCCCTGGCCGACGGGATCGGCCTGCTGACTCACACCGCCGAGGACGACGCCTGGCAGACCAACCAGATGCAACGCGAATTTGCGGACGTGCTGCGCACCGCGGGTTCCCGCGACCAGACGCTGATGCGCCTGCCCGACATCCGTGCTCTGTTGCAGAGACACCTCGCCGGACGTCCCACTCGCGCCAACTTCCGCACCGGCACCCTGACCGTCTGCACGATGGTGCCGATGCGCTCGGTGCCGCACCGGGTGGTCTGCCTGGTCGGTCTCGACGACGGCGTCTTCCCACGGCTCGGCGTCGTCGACGGCGACGACGTGCTGGCCCGCCAACCACTGACCGGCGAGCGCGATATCCGGTCCGAGGACCGCCAGCTGCTGCTCGACGCCATCGGGGCAGCCACCAGCAATCTGGTCATCACCTATACCGGCGCCAATGAATACTCCGGCCAGCGCCGCCCGCCGGCCGTCCCGCTGGCGGAGCTGCTGGACGCCCTGGACATGACCACCGGGGAGCCGGTCCGTTCGCGCATTATGGTCGAACATCCCTTGCAGCCCTTCGATGTTCGCAATGTGGAACGCGGCGCGCTGGTGCCGGACGCGCCGTTCAGCTTCGATCCGACCGTGTTACGCGCGGCGCGCTCCGCAACCGGCGAACGCTCCAAACAACCGGGGCTGATCTGCGGGCTGCTGGCGGCACCGCCGCCGGACGACGTGGTTCTCGCCGATCTGGTCGCCTTCTTCAAGGACCCGGTGAAGGGCTTCTTCCGGGCCCTGGAATACACGCTGCCGTGGGATGTCGACGGTGTCGAGGATGCCATGCCGGTCGACATCAACGCCCTCGAAGAATGGACGGTCGGCGATCGGATGCTGAGCGACATCCTGGGTGGACTGGCTCCCGATGACGCGCGGCAGGCGGAGTGGCGGCGCGGCACCCTGCCCCCGGGTCAACTGGGCTGGCGCAAGGTCACCGATATCCGTGATCAGGCGGCGCTGCTGGCGTCGGCGGCGCTGGCACACCGTCGGGGACACCTCCCCACCGACAGCGCGACCTACGACGTCGACATCGACCTCGGCGGACGGCGCGTGACCGGCACCGTGTCCCAGGTATTCGGCGATCGCCTGGTGTCGGTGACGTATTCCAAGCTGGACGGCAAACACTTACTCCAATCGTGGATTCCGTTGCTGGCGTTGCATGCTCACCAACCCGACCGCGACTGGTCGGCTGTCTGCATCGGCCGGCCCAAGCGCGGCACCACCCCGCGCGAGGAACATCTGGGACGCCCCGGGCAGCCTGCCCTGGATGTGCTGCGGGACCTGGTGGCCATCTACGATGCCGGTCGCCGCGAGCCGATTCCGTTGCCCATCAAGACGTCCTACGCCTGGGCGGTGGCGCGGCACTGCGGGGACGACCCGGTCAAGCAGGCGGAATACCGGTGGCGGAGTGGTCTGTATCCCGGAGAGGATCAAGACCAGGCGCAGGTGAGAGCCTGGGGCCGGCACGCGCGGCTGACCGACCTGATGCAACCGTTGCGGCCGGGTGAGCAATACCCGGCCTTTGCCAAAGGCGAGGAACATCGCCTGGGCGCCTTCGCCGCTCGCCTGTGGCTGCCTCTGCTGCAGGCCGAGTTGCGCGCCGAGCGGAGGTCCCGATGATTCCGCCCTTCGATCTGCTGGGTCCACTGCCCGCCGAGCGGTCCACCACGGTGCTGGAGGCCAGTGCGGGAACCGGTAAGACATTTGCGTTGGCCGGCCTGGTGACCCGCTACCTCGCCGAAGGCCACGCGACGCTGGACGAGATGCTGCTGATCACCTTCGGCCGCGCGGCCAGCCAGGAGCTTCGCGAGCGGGTACGCTGCCAAATCGTCGACGCGGTAGCCGCTTTCAGTGACCGTTCGATCGCCGATGGCAACGATCTGGTGCGGCACCTGATCGACGGCACGCAGGCGCAACGCGACGCGCGGAAGCAGCGACTGCGCGACGCCCTGGCCGGCTTTGACGCGGCCACCATCGCCACCACCCACCAGTTCTGTCAATTGGTGCTCAAATCCCTTGGTGCAGCTGGTGATACGGATACCGGCGTCACCCTGCTCGAGGACCTCAACGATCTGGTGACCGAGATCGTCGACGACCTCTACCTCGCGCATTTCGGGCGGGAGCGCGACGATCCCGCTTTGACGTACCGGGAGGCACTGCGCATCGCCCGCACGGTGGTCGCCAACCCGTCCACCCACTTGCGGCCGCGCGACCCGGAGCCGGGATCGCGCGCCGCGGTCTGCGTCGCCTTCGCCAAAGACGTTCTCGCCGAACTGGAAAGACGCAAGCGACGCCGGGGGGTGCTGGGATACGACGACCTGCTCATCCGGTTGGCCGCGGCGCTGGACACCGACGACTCCCCTGCCCGGCTGCGGATGCACCAACGCTGGCCCATCGTGATGGTCGACGAGTTTCAAGACACCGATCCGGTTCAGTGGCAGGTCATTGACCGGGCCTTCAGCGGCCGGTCGACCCTTATCCTCATCGGGGATCCGAAGCAAGCGATCTACGCGTTCCGTGGCGGCGACATCGTCACCTACCTCGACGCGGCAAAGACCGCCGGCGAAAAGCGCACACTGGGTACGAACTGGCGCAGCGACAGTGCTCTCGTCGACCGGTTGCAGGCTGTGCTGCGGGGAGCCGAACTCGGTGACCCCGCGATCGTGGTGCATGACATCGCGGCCTCGCACCGCGGTCATCGCCTCGCCGGTGCCCCGCACAACGATCCGTTCCGGTTGCGAGTGGTGCGCCGGGCAGCACTGGGCCGCAAAGGGACTCAGAACCTGCCGATCGACGAACTGCGCGAGCACATCGGTCGCGATCTCGCCGCCGACATCGGCGGACTGTTGACGAGCGCGGCGACGTTCGACGGTGAGCCGCTGGAAGCCCGCGATGTCGCCGTCATCGTCGAGAGCCACAAAGACGCCCGCGCCTGCCACCGCGCGCTTACCGAGGCCGGTATCCCCGCCGTCTACACCGGCGACTCCGACGTGTTCAGCTCCGAGGCCGCCGACGACTGGCTGTCGCTGCTGGAAGCATTCGATCAGCCGCATCGCCCCGGCGTGGTGCGGGCGGCCGCGACCACGATGTTCTTCGGAAGAACAGCGCAGGACCTGGCGGCCGGCGGCGACGCGCTCACCGACGACGTCGCCGACACCCTGCGGGAGTGGGCGGACCACGCCCGCGAACGGGGCGTCGCCGCCATTTTCGAAGCCGCGCAGATGAGCGGCATGGCTGACCGGGTGCTGTCGTGGCACGGCGGCGAGCGGCACATGACCGACCTCGCACACGTGACGCAACTCCTGCAGGAGGTGGCGCACCGCGAGCGTTATTCCCTACCCGCGCTTCGCGACTGGCTGCGCGCTCAGCGGGAGGAACGGGCCGGCGCCGCCGAACGCAACCGCCGGATCGACAGCGACGCCGCCGCGGTCCAGATCATGACCGTCTGGGTGAGCAAGGGTCTGCAGTACCCCGTGGTGTACCTGCCGTTCGCATTCAACCGCAATGTGGGCGAACGGGACCTGGTGCTGTTCCACGACGACGGCAAGCGGTGTCTGCACATCGGGGGCAAGGAAAGTTCCGACTTCGCCGCCGTGGAGAGACTGGGCCGCAAGGAAATGGCCAGCGACGACAGCCGATTGACGTACGTCGCGTTGACCCGGGCTCAGTCGCAGGTGGTGGCGTGGTGGTCTCCGGCGTACGGCGAGCCCAACGGCGGGCTGTCCCGATTGTTGCGCGGCCGGCGTCCCGGGGACTCCGCGGTCCCGGATCGCTGCGAACCGATGAAGGTCACCGACGACGAGGCGTGGGAGCGGCTGACGCAGTGGCAGGACGCCGGCGGCCCGGTCGTGGAGGAGTCGGTGATCGCGGCGGCACCGACCATGTCCAGCCACACCGCGCCCGCCGATCTCGGCACCCGGCACTTCCACCGCGCCATCGACACCGCCTGGCGGCGCACCTCCTACTCGGGTCTGATCCGCGTCGCGGAGCGTGCCGTCGGGGTGAGCAGCGAGCCCGAACTCACCGAACTCGACGATGAGGTGCACGACATTCCGCTGACCGGGGCGGCGGTCGCGCCGAATGTGCTCTCGCCGATGGCGGAGCTGCCGACCGGCGCGCAGTTCGGCACGCTGGTGCACGCGGTGCTGGAAACCACCGATCCGTTCGCAGCCGACCTCGCCGCCGAACTCGAGGCGCAGATCGATATTCACTCGACGTGGTGGCCGGTCGACGTGCCCGCGACGCAACTGGCCGCGGCGATGGTCCCGATGCACGACACGCCCCTGGGGCCGCTGGTGGCCGGGTTGACGCTGCGACAGATCGGCCTGCCGGATCGGTTGCGTGAGTTGGACTTCGAGTTTCCGCTGGCCGGCGGCGACGTCCGGGGCGCCGAGGTGGAACTGCGGCTTTCCGACGTCGGTCGGTTGCTGCGCGCCCATCTCCGGGCGGACGACCCGCTGGCTTCCTACGCGGACCGGTTGATCGGAGACACGCTCGGCAGCCAGTCGCTGCGCGGCTATCTCAGCGGCTCGGTCGACGCGGTGCTGCGGATTCCTGATCAGTCGGGGCACCGTTATCTCGTCGTCGACTACAAAACCAACTGGCTCGGCGAGCCCGACCATCCGTTGACCGCCGCCGACTACACGCAGCCGCGGATGGCCGAGGCGATGCTGCACTCGGACTACCCGCTGCAGGCGTTGCTGTATAGCGTTGTCCTGCATCGTTTTCTGCGCTGGCGGCAGCCGGATTACGATCCGGCCCGACATCTCGGCGGGGTGCTGTATCTGTTCCTGCGCGGAATGTGCGGGCCCGACACTCCGGTGCTCGACGGTCACCCCGCCGGGGTTTTCAGCTGGGCGCCGCCGCCGGATTTGGTGACCGAGTTGTCCGATCTGCTCGACGCGCGCAGGGCGGCCGCATGACCACCGAGACAATCGATCCTGCCGACCGCCGACTGGCCGCCAGCGCCGGCGACCTGTTACGCACGTTCAACGACGCCGGGGTTCTGGAGGCGGCCGATGTTCATGTCGCGCAGCGCCTTACGGCGATGGCACGCGAGTCCGACCCGACGGTGGCGCTGGCGCTGGCGCTGACGGTGCGTGCGCTGCGCGGCGGCTCGGTGTGTGTGGATCTGAGGTCGGTCCAGGCGCAGGTCGGGATCGACGGCCTACCGTGGCCGTCGGCGCCGGAATGGCTTCAGGCGGTGCAGGCCAGTCCGCTGGTCGGCGCACCGCCGGTGCTGCGCGTGTACGACGGCAATCTCCTCTATCTGGACCGGTATTGGCTCGAGGAGCAGCAGGTTGCGGATGATTTCTCGGCGCTGCTGTCGACTCCCGGGCAGGCCGCGGTTCCCGACATCGACCGGTTGTTCCCGCCGGGCTATGAGGAACAGCGGGAGGCGGCCGCCATCGCCGTGCAGCAGGGACTGACCGTGTTGACCGGCGGCCCGGGAACGGGCAAGACGACCACGGTGGCGCGGCTGCTGGCGGTGTTCGCCGAGCAGGCGGAGCTGGACGGAAGGCCACCGCTGCGCATCGCACTGGCGGCACCGACGGGCAAGGCGGCCGCACGGCTGCACGAGGCGGTGCAGCTCCAGGTGAATGAATTGGATCCGGTTGACCGTCAACGAGTCTCGGGCCTGCGCGCGACGACGCTGCACCGGCTGTTGGGCAGTCGGCCGGATACGTCGTCGCGGTTCCGTCATCACCGGGGCAACAGGTTGCCGCACGATGTGATCGTGGTCGACGAGACCTCGATGGTGTCTCTGACGATGATGGCGCGACTGCTGGAGTCGGTGCGCCCGCACACCCGGCTGCTGCTCGTCGGCGATCCCGACCAGTTGGCGTCGGTGGAGGCGGGTGCGGTGCTCGCCGACCTGGTCGACGGACTGGGGCTGCGCGGCGACGCACGGGTCGCGGCGTTGCTGACGTCGCATCGGTTCGGCGAGTCGATCGGCCAGTTGGCTTCCTCGATTCGCGACGGCGATGCCGATCTTGCCATCGACCTGCTGCGCTCCGGCGGCGAGCACATCGAATGGATCGACACCGAGGACCCAACCGAGCAACTTCGCAAAGTGCTTGTGCCGCATGCCCTTGCACTGCGACAAGCCGCGGTGCTCGGTGACGCCGCGGCTGCACTCGCCGTCCTCGACGAGCACCGGCTGTTGTGTGCGCACCGCCGGGGGCGTTATGGGATCGCGCATTGGAACCGGCAGGTGGAGCGGTGGCTGGTGGAGACAACCGGCGACCCGATCTGGTCTTCCTGGTACGCCGGAAGACCGGTGCTCGTGACGAACAATGACTACGGACTAGGTGTCTACAACGGCGACACCGGAGTGACGGTGGTTTCCGGCGCGGCCCAGCAGGGCGCGCTTCGAGCGGTCATCGCCGGTGCCGACGATCTCCTCGAGTTCGCGACGAGCAGGCTGTCCGATGTCGAGACGATGCACGCCATGACGATTCACAAGAGCCAGGGCAGTCAAACCGACGCGGTGACTGTGCTGATGCCGCCTGAAGATTCGCGGCTGCTGACGCGGGAGTTGTTCTACACGGCCGTCACCCGGGCGAAACGGAAGGTGCGGGTGATCGGTCCGGAAGGGTCGCTGCGCGCGGCGATCTCGCGACGGGCGGTGCGGGCCAGTGGACTGGCGCGGCGACTGGCCAGCCACCATGGATGACAGCGACAGCACCACCGGCACATCCCGGCGACCCCACATCCTGCGACTCGCCATGTTCGTCGCGTTCCTTCTCACCATGTTCTATCTGGTGGCTGTCGCGCGAGTGATCGACATCGACGCGGTGCGACGCACGGTCACGTCGACGGGACCGATGGCGCCGCTGGTCTACGTCATCGTGTCGGGATTCCTCGGCGCCATGTTCCTGCCGGGTTCGATTCTGGCTGCGGGCAGTGGGCTGTTGTTCGGTCCCGTGCTGGGTCTTTTCGTGACGCTCGGTGCGGCGATGGGCACGGCCATCGTCGCAAGCACGGTCGGCCGACGGGCCGGCCGGGACAGCGCACGGGTACTGGTAGGTCCCAAGCGGGCCGAGCGGATCGACTTCGTGATCGAACGGGGCGGGTTGTGGGCGGTGGTGGGCCAGCGCTTCGTACCCGGTATCTCCGACGCATTTGCTTCGTACACATTCGGGGCTTTCGGAATTCCGTTGTGGCAGATCGCGATCGGGTCATTCATCGGCTCGGCGCCGCGAGCGTTCGTCTACACCGCGTTGGGTGCTTCGATCCGAGATCGCTCATCGCCGTTGGCTTACGCGGCTATCGCGGTGTGGTGCGTCACCGCGGTTCTGGGGGTGTTCGCGGCGCGGCACTTGTACCGGCACTGGCGCAGTCACCCCGGCCGGGGCGAGGAAGACCACACGTCTGACGATGCAGAAGACGCGTAGCGCTCCTAGTCAGGTGAGGCAGTCGGAAGGAGTACTGCCACGTCTTTGTGCAGTTGCGCCAATCCGCTGTCGAGTGTTGCGAGTTGCCCGCTGTGGGTTCGCGCGAGTTGAGCAAGGTAAGCGTCGGTCACCTGCCGATGCCCGACCACGCCACCGAACTCCACATCGGCGAATGAGATTTGGTCGGGCCAGAATTCGTGGCGGTCCAGCGCCTCAATAGTGGCGACCACATCACGCGCTGCGGACGCGGACTGTCCCGATCGAAGGAGAAATCGAATGAGGCCGCCCTGCGTCACCGGGCACGTGGCGAAGGCAGCCTTCGATGCAGCCAGCCAATCGGCAGCGGGATCATGATGCACGTGCTCCGCGACGGCGAGCGCGATGAGTACGTTTGCATCGAGCAACGTCGTCACTCCTCGTCCTCCAGGGACCGCACATCCTCTGACGTGACTATCCGACCAACGCTGACCACCGGAAACCCCGTCCTCGGATCCACCGACCTCCCTGATGAACTTCCAGACGCCAAACCGCGTCGAATTAGGTCCGCGACTGTTTCGCTCAGCGTGCGGTGAGTGTCGCGGGCTATGGACTGCGCCAATTTATGCAGTTCGTCGGGCAGATCGATGGTGGTGCGCACGCCCAATTCTATCATCATTGCATCATGATGCACAGATGCGCAGTGCCTCGCACTTCACTGTGTGGATGCTGCTGGAAATACCCACATCTATGCTTGCGGCTGAAGGGGGACCCCGGTAATGGCTGAGGGCGGCATCGATCCATTGCTGTTGGGGCAGCGTGTCGTCGCGATTCTGGAGACCGGGCTGCGCACGGCGACGTACAAGCTGGCCACCGTGATGTCGCTGATCGACTTCTGCATCGAGAACCTGCCCACGCACCCCGACGACTCGCTCGCTGTTCCCATTCCAGACTTGGCCCGCCGGGTGTTGGAGATCTACTGGCGTCAGGTCCGCCCGTTCGACGGACGCGAATTGCAACAATCCACCCAGCCGCGAGCTCGAATCCTCTTTGCCGCCAACCGGTTACGCCTGGCCGCGGGTGCGAATCACAGCAGTTTGTCGCTCGAAGTGGCATCCGTCCGAGCGACCGATGTGTACCGGCAGGCGATCGACGAGATCACGCTCTGCCTGGCCCAGCAGCCGCTGCATCGCCTGCAGCGGCTACCGGGCGCGGCGACGAGTGACCCATTCCTGTACGACGATTCGTTCCTGCACGATCACGTGTCACGGTCGGCGCTGCGGGCGCACGGAGACGCCGTCGTACTGCGCTCCGGCGTCGCACATGGACTGGCCCGGCTCGCCGGTTTGCTGAAGCCGGCGTTGGAGATCATGTGGGTCGAGGACGTGCGGCGAATGAACAGATTTCTGGATGCGGACGTTCCGGACGTTGCAGGGCACCTCTTCGGTCGCGAACGCACTGCGTTGGCGCTCGTTCGTGAACCGCTCAAGGACGCTTTCGGCGCCCACTGCTTCTATTGCCGCACGCATCTGCCATCCGACAACCCTGTCGACCACGTTCTCCCCTGGTCGTTGGCCGGGATCGACGGCCTGGCCAATCTCGTCCTGTCCTGTGCGCGCTGCAACGGCGATAAGAGCGGGTCACTACCTGCGGTACACATCGTCGATCGCGTGTTGGAACGGGACCGAAAAACATTGGAGCAGATAGCAATAGACCTTCAATGGCCGACGCAACACGAACGCGTGGTGGCTGCGGCCCGCGGCATCTACCGGGGTCAGCCGGATGGCGTGCCGACCTGGTCGGGGTACCGACACACCACAAGACTCGATATCAGTATGCCGCCGTGGTGGATCACGGCCCCCAGCTGAGCACCCGCGCAATCAGCCGACCATCCTTGAGCGACACTTGGTGAGATGACTACCGACGCGCTCCGCATCTCGAACGTCAACATCTTCGACAGCGTCGAGGGCCGGGTCACCGGGCCACACGATGTCACGCTCCGCGGCAACCTCATCGCGTCGATCACAGCCCCGGCCGCCGAATCCCCCGCCGGTGACCATCAACCTGAGCAAGGCCCGAAGATCGACGGCACCGGCAAGACCTTGATGCCGGGCCTGATCGACGCGCACTGGCACGCGATGTTCACCACCATCCCGGCGCTGGTGGCTCAGGTCAGCGAACTCGGCTACGTCTTCGCCCGGGCGGTCGTCAGCGCCGAGGAGACGTTGTTGCGCGGCTTCACCACCGTCCGCGATCTCGGTGGTCCGGTGTTCGGCATCAAGCAGGCGATCGACGACGGCACGATTCCCGGCCCCCGTATCTACCCGGCGGGTGGCTTCATCTCGCAGACCGGCGGGCACGGCGACTTCCGGATGCCGCATGAGGTACCCCGCGGCATCTGCGGCCACCTCAGCTACATAGAGATCATCGGGGCGGCCGTGATCGCCGACGGCGAAGCCGAAGTGCTGCGCGGCGCGCGCGAGATGCTCCGCCGCGGCGCCTCCCAGCTCAAACTCATGGCAGGCGGAGGCGTCGCATCGGCATACGACCCCCTCGATGTCTCCCAGTTCACCGAGGCCGAGATGCGCGCCGCGGTGGAGGCCGCCGAAAACTGGGGCACCTACGTCACCGTGCACGCCTACACGCCCCGGGCGATCCGCACCGCCGTCGCCGCCGGCGTCCGTTGCGTCGAACACGGGCATCTCATCGACGACCAGACGGCCGCGCTCCTGGCCGAGAAGGACGTGTGGTGGTGCCTGCAGCCCTTCCTCGACGACGAAGACGCCGTGACGGTGCCGCCCGCCAATGTGCCCAAGTTCCAGCAGATGGTCACCGGTACCGACACCGCCTACGAGCTGGCAATCAAGCACAACGTCAAGATCGCTTTCGGAACCGACACGTTGTTCGACGCCGCGCTCGCCAGACGGCAGGGCGCCCAACTGGCCAAGCTCACCCGTTGGTTCACCCCCGCCGAAACGCTGCAGCAGGCCACCATTCGCAACGCCGAACTGCTCGCCATGTCCGGGCCGCGCAACCCCTATCCGGGACGACTGGGCGTGGTGGCCGAAGGCGCTCTGGCCGACCTGATCCTCGTCGACGGCGACCCGGTCGCAGACATCTCGCTGATCACCCGGCCGGACGAAGCATTCACGGCGATCATCAAGAACGGCCGCCTTATCAAGGGGACAGTCAGTTAGCCGAACGCACCGCCGAGACGAACTGGGTGCGTGGCGACGTGTCCTCCACCCCGTCGGGGATGCCCCGTCCGTAGCCCGCCATCAGCTGCGGGGACGGTGTCACCGTCGCGTCCCACCCGTGCCGGCGCAGCCATTCGCCAACGTCCTCGCGTTCTTCGAAGTACCACAGCTCGTCGGTGCGCGGCATGTCGCGTTCGGGTTCCACCTTGGCCATCACCGCGCGGATCCGGTCCATCCGCTCACGGCGCTGCGCCCGCACACCTTCGTCCATCCAGTCCGGCCCGGGCGCCTCGACCGCGATCCGGCTACCGGGCGCGGCGAGGCCCTGAATCCGCTCGAACAGCAACTCGTGCGCGGCGGCCGGCAGATACGGCAGCAGCCCTTCGACCGACCAGGCGCTCGGGGCGGACGGATCGAACCCGGCCTGCTGCAATGCCGCCGGCCAGTCGTGACGCAGGTCAACCGCGACGGGAACGCGCCGGCAGGTCGGTTCAGCGCCGTGGTCGGCCAGCGTTGACGCTTTGAACTCCAGCACCTTGGTCTGGTCGAGTTCATAGACCGTCGTCCCGTCCGGCCACGGCAACCGCCACGCCCGCGCGTCCAGGCCGGCCGCCAGAATCACCACCTGGCTCACCCCGGCCCGCGCCGCATCCAGGAAGAAGGTGTCGAAGAAAGCCGTGCGAGAGGCCATGTAGTTGACCATCGACTGCATCTGGTCGGGCAGCTGCGGCTCCGCTTCAAGCAGCTCGTCCGGCAGGTCCGGCGCGGCGAACCAGTTCCAGATCCCGTCGCCCACCACGTCGAGGAAAACCCGCGCGAAAGGATCACTGATCAGTGGGTTTTCGCTCTCGGTCTCCGCCGCGCGAGCCGCCGCCACGCCCAGCGCCGTCGCCCCCACACTCTCGGTGATCTCCCAGGTGTCGTTCTCGGTCCGCACCACGCCCAGTCCTCCTACTCCCCAACACACGACAGTGCCGACACTACGTGAGCGGGATGTGAACCAATTGGCACGTTAAGTTGTCGTAGAACAGACGACAGCGGCAACCCGGAAGACGGATTACAAGGACCTCAAAGGACCCCTGCACATGCGAGTGGACGGCCGCGACATCACCGTGTCCGGCAGCTTGCTGCAACCGCTGACCCGCCGCACCAACGACATCATCCGGCTCGCCCTGGCCGCCGTCGCCCTCGTGGCGGTGGTGACCAGCTCCCTGATCACCCGCCCTCGCTGGGTGGCACTGGAGAAGTCGATCTCCGAGATAGTCGGGGTCCTCACGCCGACTCAGTCCGATCTGGTGTACCTGGTGTACGGCATCGCGATCCTGGCGCTGCCGTTCGTGATCCTGATCGGCTTGATCCTGTCCCGGCAGTGGAAGCTCCTGGGCGCATACGGGGCGGCCGCTCTGATGGCCGTGCTCCCGTTGTCGATCAGCAGCAACCGCATCGCCGCGCCACGGTGGCACTTCGACCTGAACGACAAACTCACCACCGTGCCGGCCCAATTCCTCGACGACCCGCGCTGGATCGCGATGCTCGCGGCGGTGCTCACCGTGTCCGGACCGTGGCTCCCGGCCCGGTGGCGGCACTGGTGGTGGGCGCTGCTCCTGGCTTTCGTGCCCATCCACCTGGTGGTGAGCGCGATCGTGCCGGCCCGCGCGGTGGTGGGACTCTCGGTGGGCTGGTTCGTCGGGGCTTTCGTGGTGCTGGTGGTCGGTACCCCCGCGTTGGAAGTGCCGCTGGACGGCGCGGTCCGCGCGATGGCCAGACGCGGATTCCTGGTATCACGTCTCGTGGTGGTCCGCCCGGGCGGACCGGGGCCGCTGGTGTTGTCGGCCGAGTCGACCGAACCGTCCGCCCGCGCGGCAGTCGAGTTGTACGGCCCGCATCAGCGCAGCGGGGGCGCGCTGCGCCAAGTGTGGTGGAAACTGCGGCTGCGCGGGTCCGAGACCGCACCCCTGCAAACCTCCCTGCGCCGCGCCGTCGAGCATCGCGCGCTGATGGCCATCGCCGTCGCGGACACCGGCGTCGCGAATACCTCCACCATCGCGCTGGCCGCTCTGGACCGCGGCTGGACGATGTATGCGCACCAACCCGTGCAGGGCCTTCCGCTCGACGAATGCGCCGCCGACACACCCGTCGCCAGCGTCTGGGAATCGCTACACGTCCTGTACGACCACCAGATCTCGCACGGCGACCTGCGCTGCAACGAGATCACGGTCGCCGACGGCAAGGTGCTCTTCGGCGGGTTCGGCGCCGCCGAATACGGCGCCACCGACGCGCAACTCCAATCCGACATCGCCCAACTCCTGGTGACGACGTCGGCACTCTACGACGCGGAGTCCGCGGTCACCGCGGCGATCGCGGCCTTCGGCAAGGACAGCATCCTGACGGCCTCCCGCCGGCTCACCAAAGCTGCTGTGCCCAAACGTATCCGGCAATCGGTGGCCAACCCGAAGGCGGTGATGGCCGGCGCGCGGGCGGAGGTGAAGCGCCAGACCGGTGCCGACGAAATCGAAACCGAGACCATCACCCGGTTCAGCCGCAGCCAGTTCATCCAACTGGTGCTGATCGGCGCTCTGGTCTATGTCGCCTACCCCTTCATCAGCACCGTGCCGACGTTCTTCCACGAACTCCGGACGGCGAACTGGTGGTGGGCGCTGCTGGGCCTGGCGGTATCGGCACTGACTTACGTCGGTGCGGCCGGGGCGCTGTGGGCCTGCGCCGACGGTGCGGTGAGCTTCTGGAAGCTGTCAATCATGCAGGTGGCCAACACTTTTGCGGCGACAACGACACCGGCCGGCGTCGGCGGCCTGGCGCTGAGCACCCGGTTCCTGCAGAAGGGTGGCCTGACCGCCTTGCGTGCCACCGCGGCGGTGGCGCTGCAGCAGTCGGTTCAGGTGATCGTGCACCTGGCGTTGCTGATACTGTTCAGCGCCGTAGCCGGGACATCGACCGACCTTTCCCACTTCGTCCCCAACGCCACCGTGCTGTATCTGATCGCCGGTGTGGCGCTGGGCATCATCGGCACCTTCCTGTTGGTGCCGAACCTGAGGCGTTGGCTGGCAACCGAACTGCGCCCCAAGATCGGCGAGGTGACCCGCGACCTCACCGAGCTGGCCCGGGAGCCCAAGCGTCTCGGGCTGATCGTATTGGGCGCTGCCGGAACAACTTTGGGCGCGGCGTTGGCGTTGTGGGCCAGTGTCGAAGCCTTCGGCGGCGGGACCACGTTCGTCACCGTCACGGTCGTGACAATGGTCGGCGGAACACTGGCGTCCGCGGCGCCGACCCCGGGCGGAGTCGGCGCGGTGGAAGCCGCACTGATCGGTGGGCTTGCCGCCTTCGGAGTGCCGGCCGCCATCGGCGTGCCCTCGGTGCTGCTGTACCGGGTGCTGACCTGCTGGCTGCCGGTGTTCGTGGGCTGGCCGGTGATGCGGTGGCTCACCAAGAACGAGATGGTCTGAGGGTCCAAGAATCCTTTGAGAGGCCGTGCAGGCCCGTTTGCGAATCTGGCCCTGACCTGTGGAAATACCACAAGGACCTGATTACCGGACGGCCCACCATGCGTTATGCCACACTGACTCCAGCAGCCGCGATCTGCGCTCCCCGGCGAGAGGGCTGACATGATGCGAGCACCCGTCTTCGACGACGTCGTCGTATCGCAACCGTCTGTCGATCCCGGCTTCGGCTACGTCGCCGTCGCCGGCGGCGCTCTTCCCCTCGAGGAGATCTGGTTGCGGGCCGATATCGCGGGGTTGGCGTGCCTGGTCGAACTCCGTGCCACCTTCTACAACAGCGCCCCCGGCCCGCTCGAAGCCACCTACGTTTTTCCGTTGCCCGAACTGGCGGCCGTGAGCTCGCTGCAGATCCGAACCGGGACAACGGTTATCGACGGCTGGTTGATGGAGCGCGCCGAGGCCCGTGACCGGTATGCGGCCAGTCGGCTGCACCGGGACAAAGCCGTAATCCTCGAGCAGGAACGTGAGGACCTCGTCACCATCCGGGTGGGCACGCTGGCGCCCGGGGAGCGAGTCACTGTCCGACTGTTGCTGAGCATGCGGTTGTCCTACTGCGACGGTGAGTTCTTCTTCCGCTTCCCCTTGGTCGCCGCTCCCCGTTACATTCCCGGCGCTCCATTGGCCGGCGGTCAGGTCGGCGCCGGCACCAGCGCCGACACCCACCTGGTGCCCGATGCGTCCCGGGTATCTCCGCCCATCCAGCCGGGAAGCAGTGCGCGGCTCTCGGTTCTGGTCAGCATCGCGCCCGGCGCTTACCGCGTCGATGAAGTCGGGTGCACGCTGCGAACCCGGATCCTCACTACCGAAGCGGACCGGATGATGCGGATCGAAGTCCTTCCCGGCCAGCCTCTGGACCGCGACCTGGTGCTGCGGATCCGCGCCGCCGCCCATACGCTGCCGTCGTTGTCGTTGCTGACCAGCGCCGACGGCGGCGGGTCCGAGGGCACGTTCGCGCTCACCGTCCTACCCCCCGCTGTCGACCAAATGCCAAGCGGTGCACGCGATGTCGTCGTCGTCGTCGACGCGTCGGCGGTGATGTCCGGCTGGCGCCGCAGCGCCGCCCGCCGCGCTGCGGCCCACCTGGTCAACTGCTTGGGGCCGTCCGACCGATTCAGCGTGCTGGTGTTCGCCGACGCTGTCAGCAATCCGGGATGGGCCGGGCTGGTGCCGGCTACCGAGCGCAATCGATTCCGTGCGATCGAGCATGTCATCGCCGGCAAGGCGCTCGGGAACCCCGACCTGCTGCCCGCGCTGCATACCGCTTCCGGCCTGCTCGACGATCCGGGACGTCCGTCGTTTCTGGTCGTGATCACCGGTGGACAGGTCGGCAACGAGGACCAGATCACCTCGTCGTTCACGCTGAAGAACGGTGTGGTGCGGGTACACACGATCGGGATCGGCGGCGCGGTTAACACCGGTCTGCTGCGCCGGCTCGCCGGCGCCGGCCGCGGTGAAATGTTGATCGCCGAAACCGAAGACTCGCTCGATACCGTGCTGCCGACCTTGCCCCGATTGTTGGGGCCGGCCTTCCTGACCAATCTCAGCCTTGCGGGCGAGGGACTGCAGTTACTCACCAACACCGTTTCGCCGAGCCGCCCGCCCGACGTCTACCCGGGTATCGCGACGGTGATCACCGGACGGTTCCGTGGCTCCGCGGCGGGCAGTGTCGCGGTCTCGGGAACTGGGATCGAAGGGCAGCCCTGGGCGTCGCGGGTGGCTGCGGCGCCGGTCGAGGGGGGCGCGGTCACGCAGGGGTGGGCACGGGCATTCCTCGCCGACCTGCAGCACCGTTACTTGAGGTGCCGGATCGAGGACGCCGCGGGCCTCGAACAACTCATCGTCTCGACGTCTTTGCGGTTCGGTGTGCTGACACGATTCACCGCCTTCGTTGCCGTCAGCAATGCGCCTGCCCGCGCGGCGAATGCTCCGCGGGAGGTGATCCAGTCCGTCGAGCTACCCGCCGACTGGGCCGACGCCGGACCGGACCTGTCGCCTTACGCGATCGAGTACGCCCGCATCGTGGCTTCCACTCGCGACCCGGCGAGCGGCCCGGCGGTGCCCAGGCCGCACGTTGCCTCACGCGCCGCACCCCCCACCGCCCCGGGCACCTCGGCACCGCCACCCATGCCGGCATCCCCACCCCCGATGGCCGCACCGCCGATGGCGGCACCCCCGATGGCGCCACCGCCGATGGCGGCACCCCCGATGGCGGCACCCCCGATGTCGGCACCCCCGCCACCGCCGGCCGCACCACGGTCCGGATCCCGCGCTGGGCGGTACATCGGCGCGGGCGTGGGCGCTGCCGTCATCGCGGCCGGCGTCTCGGTGGTCGGCGTCGTAGCGACCCAGACGACGACGTCGACAGCGCCGGCGCCGAATCATTCCGTCACCGCCACCCCGACCCCGCCGCCGACGACGACGGCAAGCGGTGTCGACCCGGGTAGTGGTGCGCGACTCGACGTCACAATCAGCCCGCAGGGATCAGGCTGCCTGATCGGTGCACACGTGGCGGGCATCCCGGCCGGCCGAACCGTGCGATTGGTGGTCGTCGGCAAGGACGGCACCCCACACCAGATCGCCGAATGGATCACCGACGGCAGCGACACCAACCGAACCGCGGCAACCAGCCTGCGGATCAACGAAATCGGTTCTGTCGCAGTGCAAGATCCATCGGGCCGCAGCTACGTCACCGTCGCCATCAGGTAGGTACGCGCAGTGGACTCCTTGTCAGTACACGATCCCCGCCAGATCGGGCCCTTCACGCTGCTCGGCCGGCTGGGCCGCGGTGGCATGGGCACGGTGTTCCTCGGCAGGCTGCCCAGCGGCAGGCTCGCCGCCATCAAGTTGGTCAATCCAGGACTCGCCGAGGACAGCCAATTCCGGGAACGCTTCGCGCGTGAGGTCGATGCCGCGCGAGCGGTCGGCGGTTTCTTCAACGCCCCGATCATCGATGCTGATCCCCGAGCCGAAACCCCTTGGCTGGCAACCGCCTACGTCGAGGGGCCAACGCTGCACGAGGCGGTGAGACAACACGGCGCGCTCTCCACCGAAGCCGCTACCACCGTGCTGCTCGGCCTGTGCGAAGCGCTGATCGCCATCCATCACGCCCGCCTCGTGCACCGCGACCTCAAGCCGTCCAACATCATCCTTGCGCCGGACGGTCCGCGGGTGATCGACTTCGGCATCGCCCACGCGGTCGACAACCTCCGAATCACCGACTACGGCACCGTAATCGGCACCCCCGAGTACATGTCGCCGGAACAGACACGCGGCGAGGTCAATCTCAGCTGGGCCTCCGACGTGTTCGCTCTGGGCTCGGTCATGGTCTTCGCGTCCGCCGGGCACGCTCCGTTCTACGGCGGACACTATTTCGCCATGCTCGAGAACATCAGGACGGCCAACCCCGATCTGGACGGGGTACCGCACACGCTGGCTCCGATCGTCGCCGCCTGCCTGGACAAGGAACCGGGCCGTCGACCGCGTCCGACGCAGGTGCTCGGGGCCGCCACGCACCATCCCCGACCGTCGTCACCCGGCCACGTCGACCGCGACCGATGGTGGGTGCGCCGACTCTGATTCGACGGTGCACCAACTCTATTCGACCGAATCCGCCCCCGCGACGTCGACCATGACGGTCAGATATCTGCTGCTCCCTGCGACGGTCGTGGTCAGATACACCTGGTAGTAACCCACGGGTACCGACTGCGCCACCGTGATTGCGACGTCCACTTGCGCGGCGCCATCGTCCCCGAAAGGGCCGGAGGCCGGTGCGACCGTGATTCCCGGCGCATACGACGTACCGGTGACCGTGTAATCGCGGGGCCCGTCGATCATCCGTTGCGCGTCCAGCCGTATCGAGCCGGTCGTCCCGGGCGCGATCGTCACGAGCGGACGCTCGACGTTGACCGTCACCGCCGAACCACCCGCGCCGAACGACGGAGGCGCCGAGGATGCGGCGGTGCCCCAGCTGTCGGGCCGCGCCCCGAGCGAGAACGCAATCTCGCCGCCGGTGCGGATAAACGACTCGGGCAGATACGTCCGGTCACTCGGTTCGCCGTTGACGCGCAGACCTCTGATGTACTTCAGGCGGTTGAGACCCGAGGCGCCCGGCGCGGTGATCCGAATGAATTGTCCTGTCGGCAAAGCGATGACCGCGCGATCGAACAGCGGTGTGTTGATGGCGAGCAGCGCAGTACCCGGGGTGACCGGGTACATCCCGAGAGCGGCCCAGACGTACCAGCTGGACATCGCGCCGAGGTCGTCATTGCCCGGGGCGCCATCAGGAGTCGGGCTGAACAGCCCGCGGACCCGGTCGACGGTGCGTTGCGTCTGCCACGGCCGGCCGATGTAGTTGTACAGCCACGGAACCCCGAAGCCCGGCTCATTGCCGGCCCACAGATACGGGTCGTTGGGTCCCTC
This sequence comes from Mycobacterium paragordonae, assembly GCF_003614435.1. Lineage (NCBI taxonomy): Bacteria > Bacillati > Actinomycetota > Actinomycetes > Mycobacteriales > Mycobacteriaceae > Mycobacterium > Mycobacterium paragordonae. The sequence continues at coordinate 1,115,847 of NZ_CP025546.1, read as the reverse complement.
GTTGAGACGCTTGGTGAATCGGTCTAGGCGCTCCGCTGCCGCCTTGCGCCCCCCGAGCGCGGTGACCAGGCCGCCAACGTTCTGTGGCACCAGCCAGAGGTACTGCTCGGCGTTGCCTTCGTCGTAACCCGGCTGACCGAAGGCCGACCTCGACTCCCGGAACCCCGGGCCGTCGCGGAACAGACCGCTCGGGCTGCGCGGTGAGATATAACCGGTCGTGGGATTGAACAGGTTCTGCCAGTACTGCGCCCGGCTCTGAAACTCAGCGGCAATCCCGTTCTCCCCCAACGCGGCCGCGAACCGGGAGATGGCGAAATCATCGATGGACCACTCCAGCGTGATCGAGGCGCCCGGCCCGAATTCGGTGAGCTGTGGGACATAACCCAGCTGCAGATAGGCACCGATCCCCGGCCGTTCGACGTAGCCGTCGACACCGGCACCGCCCCGGGTCGCTCCGCTGACCATGAAGCGCAGAGCCGACGCGGTGTCAAAGTCTTTGGCCCCGAACGTATATAGGTTCACGATCAGCGGGACCACGCTGTCGCCGGTCATCTGGCTCGTCGCGGCATTCGCCAGCGCCCAACGGGGCAGTGAGCCGCTCTGCTCGGCGTCGGTGACCAGGGATTGGGCCATGTCGCTGGCCTGCTTGGGGAACAACAGCCCTTGCAGCGCGGCCAGGCTGCGGTAGGTGTCCCAGTCGGAGAAGTTGGCATACTGCGTACGCCCCTGTGCCACTGTGTGAATCGCGTTGTCGAAACCGATGAAGCGGCCGTCTGTGTCGTTGAAGGTGTTGGGATGCAGCAACGACCGGTACAGGCAGGTGTAGAACGTCGTGACGTCGCCGGGGCTGCGGCTCGACACGGCGATCCGCGACAGCGCATCGTTCCACGCACTCGCCGCGGCGGCGCGAACACCGTCGAACGTTCCGCGCTCGGCGGCCAGATTCGCGCGGGCGCCGTCGATGCTCACGTAGGAGATGGCGGTTCGCACCTCGAGCACCGCGCCCGCCGGGAACAGCACGTAACCACCGCTGTACGGCGAATTCGCCTGCCGGGCGCCGTCATACACCGAATAGCCGTCCCAGGTCCCGTAGGAGATGAAGGGCTGGTTGAACTCCATCGCGAAATACACCGTGTAGGTGTTCTGCTTGTCGCAGAACGAGCCGCTGGTCGCCCATCCGGTGATCGTGGTGTTGTCTTCGCCGAGCTGAATGGCCGCGCGTGAGTTGCCCGCCAGTGACGCACCCGAGCGCACGTGCAGCAGCGCCGGCTGATTGTCGCGTGGGTAGCTGAACCGGCCCACCCCGGTTCGGGTGGTCGCCGTGAGTTCGGCTTTGACACCGGTATCGGGAAACTGCACCGTGTAGTAGCCCGGGACGCCGGACTCGGTGTTGTCGTGGGCGATTCGGTCCCAGGCCCGCCACGGTCGCGAGTCGACGGGACTAGTGGTCGGCAGCATCGAGATGTCGCCGAAGGCAGGGCAGCCGACCGAGGCGTGGGTCATGCTGAACCCGCTGGCACGCTCGTTGGCGTGGTCATAACCGGCGTAATTGCCGACGGTGTCCGGCGAGTACTGCACCATGCCGAACGGCACGGTGGCGCCCGGGAAATTGTTGATCTCCCCGACGATGTCGCCGCCGGTACCGGTGCCCACGAGGGTGTCGACATGTTCCGCCGGGTTCGTCACCGCCGCGGGTTCGCCGTCGTAGGCAGTGGGAGACAGCAGGAAAAAGGGCACGAAGAGAGCCAGCGCCGCGACAATGGCAACGGTAATCCTCAGCGTCCTTCGGGACCGCATAGATGTCTCTTACTGCACGCCGGCTATTCCAGGGGCCTTTTCGGCAAACGGCGCACCGAACGTATCTGACGCACACTGACGCCGAATTGCGCAATTCGGCTAGTGTCTTCTGCGACGTCACCGACACAGATACCGGTGCCACAACTTCTGGAGATGCAATAGATGAAGGACCTGACGGCAGTAGTCGCAACGGTGGCACTGAGCCTGACGCTGGTTGGCTGCCACTCCGAAACCAAGACCGAAGTCAAGACATCGACTTCGACGAGCACGTCCACCTCGACGTCGACGTCGACCTCCACGACGACGACCAGCGCAACGCCGGGCGCGCAGGCCAATAAGACCATTGCCGACTACATCCGGGAAGCCAACCTCAAAGAGGTGCCGGTACACCACGGCGACCCCGGCTCCCCGACCATCAACCTGCCGGTACCCAACGGATGGCACTCCGTTCCCGAGGGACAGGGCGCGCCTTACGGCGGCATCGTCTTCGACGCGCCGGCCGACCCCAACGATGCACCCACGATCGTGGCGATCGTCTCCAAGCTCGAAGGCAACGCCGACCCGAAGAAGATCATCGAATATGCGCCCGGTGAATTGAAGAACCTGCCCGAATTCGAGGGTGGCAGCCCGAACGGTAAGGAATCCACCCTCGGCGGCTTCCCGGCGTGGCAGTTCGGCGGCTCCTACACCAAGAACGGCAAGAAGCGCACGGTTGCGCAGAAGACCGTGGTGATCACCGGCCCGAACGGTCTGTTCGTGCTCCAGCTCGACGCCGACGCGCTCGACGCCGAAGCCGGCCCGCTGATGGACGCCACCTCCGTCATCGACGACCAGACCACGATCACCCCCTGAGTCAGTCAAGAACGCAGAGCGCCGCGGAGCCGATTCACTCCGCGGCGCTTTGCTGTGCGGGGCCCTGCCGCCGGGTCGCCCCACCGAGCGTGAACAGTGGGCGAGATTCGGGCCCGATCCCCACCCTGTCTTCACGCTCGGCGACGTCAAGGCGTCTCCCGCAGCACCGCGCGATTGTCTACGGTGAAACGCATGACAGAACAGTCGTATGCGGTTGACGTCGGCCACCCACCCTCAGCGTTGCTCAAAGCCGTCAACCCGGCGCTGGGCTTTCTGTTGGGGACCCCGCTCGGCGGGTCGCTGCGCAAGCAGTTCATGGTGCTGAATTTCTCCGGTCGCAAGTCGGGCAAGCAGTTCAAGCTCCCGGTGAGCGCGCACGTCATTGACAGTGACCTCTACGCCCTGGCCAGCGCCGCCTGGAAGTTCAACTTCCGCGGCGGTGGCCCCGCCCAGGTGGTCTACAACGGCAAGACCACCGCGATGCGCGGCGAACTCATCGAGGACCGCACCGTCACCCGTGACCTGTACCTGCAGTCCGCGCAGTCCTATGGCGTCAAGCGTGCGCAGCGGCAGATGGGGCTGAAGTTCCGCGACAACCGGATTCCGACCGCGGAGGAGTTCGCCGAGGCGATTCAACGGCTCAAGTTGGCCGCCATCAAATTCACCCCGGCCGGCTGAGCGTCCCCCTTTGCCCTTGCCACTATTCGCCGGGTGCCGGGCGCTGGCCTACCTGGTGTCGCTGGTCCTGGTCGCGGGCGCCGTCGCCTGTTCCCACGGTCCGACCGGCCGAGTCTCGTATGCGGGCGCGCCGTGCCCGCAACCCAACTTCCCCGGAGTGCCGCAGGCCGATCTGGGCTCGAACTACAGCTGCGGGTACCTCAGCGTGCCGGAGAACCGTGACGACCCCAAGAGCCGGACGATCCGGATTCTCGTCGCACGGGTGAAGGCGGTTAACAACGCACCCAAGCCGGACCCCATCGTGTTCCTGGCCGGCGGCCCCGGCGGCGCCGGGACACTGAACGCACCGGCCGTGGTAGCTGCCGGGATGAACGCCGACCGCGACGTCATCTTCGTCAACCAGCGCGGCACGGTGCACAGCGACCCACACCTGAGCTGTCCGGAGATGGACGACTTCGAAACCCGCGCAGTGCAATTGGCGTTTCAGGCGCCCGCGACCGCGGATCTCGACGCCGCTGCCGTCGCCGCCTGCCGCAACCGGCTGTCGTCCTCGGGTGCCGATTTCGCGGCCTACGACACCCGGGAGAACGCCGCAGATATGGCCGACCTTCGCGAGCAACTGCGCATCAACGAGTGGAACGTCTACGGCGTCTCGTACGGCACCGACCTGGCTCAGCAACTACTGCGCAACCACCCCAAGGGCATCCGGTCAATGGTCCTGGATTCGGTGGTGGCGCCGCACGTGAACATCGTCGATCACTGGTGGGACGCCCCCGCCAGCGGTCTGGCCGCGATCTTCGTGGCGTGTGCCAACCAGCCGGCCTGCGCCGCCGCCTACCCGAACCTGCCGACGGTGTTCGTCGACACCGTGAACACGTTGAGCCGCAACCCAATCGAAGTGACGACGCCGGCCCCGGGGGGTGAGCCCACGCACGTCACCATCGACGGGTTCAAAGTGGTTCCCTTGGTGCTCGATTGGAGCGCCGATCCGGCGAAAGTCGTCGACATCCCGCGGATGATCTATCAACTGTCTCGCGGGGATGGCGCCCTGGCCGCCGCCGGGATCGCCGCGGCCGCCCCATCGAAATCCGAGCGCGGCCTGTTGGGTGCCGGGCTTGCGCTGGGCACGTACTGCCAGGAGATGGCCGCCTGGACCGACCCGGATCAGGCGTTGTCCCAGGCGCGACAGGCGATGCCCGGTTTGCCTGACTCGGTGCTGCGGATCACGCCCACCGGCAGTTGGATATTCCGCGAGTGCCAGGCATGGGGTTTGGGCCGGTCGGACACGGCTGACACACTTCCTGCGTTGAGCAAGGTTCCGACCCTGATCCTGTCGGGTTCATTCGACTCCAGCACCGCGCCGCAATGGGTGAGAGAGGTGACGACGGGGCTGCCCAACTCGGTCGCCTTGCGTTTCCCAGGGGTCGGCCACGGCGTGATTCCGGCATCGGCGTGCGCCCAGCAGATCATGACCACTTTCCTCGACAATCCGCGAACCGATGTCGATCAGTCCTGCATCGGACACGTCGCCATCCCGACATTCAGCCTGCCGTCGGGATGAAGACCGCCAATCTCCCGACGTCGATGACCGGGCGCTACCAGCGCGCGCGCACCTGGACCATCGGCTCCGACCCGGGCCTGTTACGGCTGCGGCTGGCTACCCGCACGACGATTGCGTTGGCCTGCTCCCTGCTGGTGATGTATGTCCTGACCAGTGCCGCCCACCAGCCGCTGACCGTCGCCCTGCTGGGTGCCGTGATCACGATGATCGCGGCCCGATCGGTCAACGAGCCCGACCCACGCCAACAACGGATCACGATGGCGTTGTTGCCTTTGCCGGCGGCGTTGTCCATCGCCGCCGCCGCGCTGCTCACGCCGTACCAATTGGCCAGCGACATCGTGTTCGTCGTCGTCGTCTTCGTCGCGGTCTATGTCCGGCGATTCGGTGCCCGCGGCCGGGCGCTCGGCATGGTCGCGTTCATGGCCTACTTCTTCAACCTCTTCCTGCGAGCCGGCGTGCACGAGCTGCCGTGGATGATCCTCGCCGTGTTGGTGGGCACCTTGTGTACCTTCCTGATGACCACCTACCTGCTGCCCGATCGCCCGGAACGCGTGCTGCAGGCCACCATTCGGTCGTTACGCGCGCGGATGGCGATCGTCGTCGACACCACCGCCGATGTGGTGCGAAACGGACGCCTCGAGGAACGGCGCCACCGGCGCCTGCGCGTGCGCATCGCCCGACTCAACGAGACGGCGCTGATGGTGCAGGACCAGATCGAAGACAAAGCCAACCCCGCGGCACTGTGGCTCGGGCAGGGCGGTGATCAGTTGGCGCCGTGGCTCTATGACGCCGAACTCGCTGTGGAATGGGTGGCGATTGCCGGGATTCGCGCGGCATCGGAGGAGTTGGAGATCCCGCCGGCAACGCGCGGCGATCTCGCCGCCGCGCTCACCGAACTCGCCTGGGCCATCGGCCTTCCCAATTCGGCAGGGCTGACCCGCGCGGCGAATCAGGCGCAGGACATCCTGGACCGGCAGCCCGAGCCGCCCTGCGAGCCCCACCATGCCGCGGTGCGCCGCCTTGCCCTGGCGATCATCTCCGCGGCGACAGCGACATCGGAGGTGCGGGAACAGATCGAGCACGCCGTGACCGACGGCGCGACGACGCGGGACCCTGACGAGGCGGTCGCCGGTGCCGACAGTGCACCGGACTCCGGCTCAGACCCGGACTCCGACCCGGAATCCAACGAAGCCGCGCACGGGCTGCTCCCGACCACCCGGCAAGCCATCCAGGCCTCCGTCGCGGCGTCGCTGGCGATCGTGTTCGGGGACCTGGTGTCGCCGGCCCGCTGGTACTGGGCGGTGATCGCCGCGTTCGTGGTGTTCGCCGGAACCAACACCTGGGGCGACATTCTCACCAAGGGCTGGCAGCGGCTGCTGGGCACCGTTCTGGGCGTGCCGTGCGGCATCCTGGTCGCGACGCTCGTCGCCGGCGACCGCACCGCTTCGCTGGTGATGATCTTCGTCTGTCTCTTCTGTGCCTTCTATTTCATGCAGCTGACGCAGAGCCTGATGGCCTTCTGGATCACCACGATGCTCGCCCTGCTGTACGGGCTGCTCGGACAATTCAGTTTCGACGTGCTGCTGGTGCGGATCGAGGAGACCGCAATCGGTGCCGTGGTGGGTTGCGCGGTCGCAATTCTGGTGCTGCCCACCAACATCGGCACCGTGCTGCGCCAGGATACCCGCGATTTTCTGGCCGAATTGTCCGCTCTGATCGCGACGTCCATCGCGACCATGTTCAACCACGACCTACCGGAAAGCCCGACCGAGCAGGCACGCCAGCTCGATCGCAAGCTGCAACAGGTCCGGGCCACCGCGAAGCCGTTGTTGGCCGGCGTCGCCGGATTCGCCGGACGGCGCAGCATCCAGCGCCGGCTGAGACTGTTCCGCGCCTGCGACCGCTACGCCCGCATCCTGGCCCGGCGCAGCGAGCAGTACCGGAATCCGGACTGCCCCCAGGACCTTGCCGCCGCGGTGACGGCTGCCGCCAACCAGATTCAGCGCAACATCGACTCACTGGTGGCTACCCTCGACGGCGCGCACGCCCCCTCCGTCGTCTCTGCCGCCGATGCCCTGGACGCCGCCGAGGCGCTGGCCCGGCAGCACGACAGCACCTTCACCCCGACGGCGTCCGGGCCCGATACGCAACGGCACCCCTCAGTGCTTCATCCGTTGCGTCAGATAGACCGTGCGATCGTCGCCTCGGCAACCCACCTCGACAGCGAAGCGGGCTTGAAAGTTTCTGTACCACAACGCAACTGATGTCATCAATAGGGCCAGACCTTGCGCAGGATGTCGGCCAGCTCGAAGGTCACCTGCGTCAGCCTGGCCTGGATCTCGGGCCGTTGCTCCGGAGGCAGGTTATCCACTTCGCCCTGAACGATGGTCGCCTGCCGCTGTAGCGCAGTCAGCTGCTGATTTCGCTGCGCCTGGGAGAGGTTGTCCCAGTTCGCATGCAATTCAGACGTCTGCCGCTGCAGCTCCTGCACATCGGACTGCGCGTCGGCGTGCGCGGGGCTTGCCGTCAGCAGCAGGACGGCCGCCAGTCCTGCAATGAGTTTCGCCGCGATTTTCATGGTTCCCAGGGTGCCGCCGTGTGCTTGCCCGATGTTCGCGGATTTCTTGCGAAACTCTTGCGCTCATGCACGGGGCCGCCGATAGCATCGCCATAACCCTCCCCGAGGAGCCTTGAAGGAGCCACGCGATGGCCGCCCCGAACCTGCCGCCAGGATTCGATTTCACCGACCCCGACATTTATGCGCACCGGTTGCCGGTTCAAGAGCTCGCGGAGCTGCGCGCCACTGCGCCGATCTGGTGGAACGACCAGCCGCTCGATCAGGGCGGCTTCGGCGACGGCGGCTACTGGGTGGTGAGCAAGCACTGTGACGTTCGCGAGGTCTCGCTGCGCAGCGACGTCTTCTCGTCGGCCGAGAAATCCGTGGTGCCGCGTTACCCGCAGGAGGCGGCGCAGGCCCAAATCGAGCTCGGGCGGGCATCGATGATCATGATGGACGACCCCGAGCACAGCCGCCTACGCAAAATCATCGCGCGCGGGTTCACCCCCCGCGCCGTAGAACGCTTGCGCGCCGATCTTGCCGAGCGTGCCCGCCAGATCGCCGCCCAGGCTGCGGCACAGGGTTCGGGTGACTTCGTCAGGCAGGTGGCGTGCGAGCTGCCGTTGCAGGCGATCGCCGGGTTGCTCGGCGTTCCGGCCGAGGATCGCGACAAGCTGTTCGACTGGTCCAATCAGATGATCGGCGCCGACGACCCGGAATTCGCCGACCACGACTCGCTGACCTCGGCGGCCGAAATGATGTGGTACGCCATGCAATTGGCCGAACGCAGGGCGACGGAGCCCGGTGATGACATCGTGACCACGCTGATCCGGGCCGACGCCGACGGCCAGCGGCTCACCGAGGCCGAATTCGGCATGTTCGTGGTCACGCTGGCCATCGCCGGCAACGAGACGACCCGAAACTCGATCACGCAAGGCATGATGGCCTTCACCGACTTTCCGGAGCAGTGGGAGCTGTTCAAAGCTCATCGCCCCGCCACCACCGCCGACGAGATCATCCGCTGGGCCACGCCGATCACCGCGTTCCAGCGAACTGCGTTGGCGGACACCGCACTTGGTGGGGTGGCCATCAAGAAGGGCCAGCGGTTGGTGATGTTCTACCGGTCGGCCAACTTCGACGAGGACGTTTTCGCGGACCCTTACCGGTTCGACATCCTGCGCAGCCCGAACCCACACGTCGGTTTCGGCGGTACCGGAGCGCACTACTGCATCGGCGCCAACCTGGCGCGCATGACCATCGACCTGATGTTCAATGCGATCGCCGACACCATGCCCGATCTGGCGTCGGCCGGGGATCCGGAGCGACTGCGGTCACCGTTCATCACCGGCATCAAGCATTGGCCGGTCGAGTATCAGGGCGGTTGCGGCGGGCAGCCAAAATACGAAAACTGAGCCAGCGGCGGAAATCCTTTCCGCGAAAATCGCGCGACGGCCTTCTGACGGCTACTGGCTGCGAAAGGACCGGTGCCACAACTTTTCGTGCTGATCCGGGGCTGCGCGCGGCGTCATTTCGGCGGCCGGCGGAGGTTGTCGGCGCCATCGGTTGCCTGGATAATCCGGTGTGGATGCAGCCACCGAGTGCTGGAGGGAAATCGTGAGGGGCCACGACGTCGGCTCGCGGTTATCGGAAGTAGCTGAACAGAGTCTGTCGACCGAACATCAAAGCATTTACGCGGTGCTCAGGCTGGTCGACGAGTTGCAGCGGAGCCGCGGGGCGGACTTCGGGACGGTGTTGCGCGACATCATCGCGATCACGGTGGCGGCGGTACCGGGCACCCAGTACCTCGGTGTCACCGTCTTCGACGACTGCGGGACGGTCCGCACGTTGGCCGCCAGCCATCGCGACCCCGCCCTGTCGGACGCCGCGCAGCACGACGTCGGTCAGGGCCCTTGCCTGGCCGCGGCCTGGGAGCGGCGCACCATCCGCGTCGACAACCTGGCCGCCGATCAGCGCTGGCCACGCTATCGAGACGCGGCACTGGGCCGAACCGGAATTCGCTCGATGGTGTCGTTTCCGCTGTTCGCGGACGAAACGGCGCCCGCCGCGATCAGCTTCTACGCGGACTCCCCGTGGGCTTTCAACGACGAAGCCGTCGAGCTCGGCCTGATCTACGCGGCGCATACCAGCCTGGCGTGGAACGCAATCCGCAACAACCAGCACTTCCGCGCCGCGCTGGCCAGCCGAGACGTCATCGGCCAGGCCAAGGGCATCCTGATGGAGCGCTTCGACATCAGCGCCATCGCCGCCTTCACCATGCTGCGCAGGTTGTCTCAGGAATCCAATACCAAGCTCGTGCACATCGCGGAGAAGATCATCGGACTCGAGCACCCCGACGAAGGGGCCGGTGAGCCACCGTCTCAGTTGCGCAATGTGTCGTGCGGTGAGCGTCCGTAGATCTGCCGGTAATAGGCGGCGAACCTGCCCACGTGGGCGAAACCCCATCGATTGGCGATCTGCGTGACGGTGGCGGACTCACGTGTCCCAATGAGCAACTCGTGGTGGGCGCGATGCAGCCGGACCCGACGCAGGTAGTCCATGGGCGTGCAGTCCAGGTGGTGACGGAACATGTACTGCAGGGTCCGCGGCGTTACGTAGACGTGGTCGGCGATATCGCCCAGCATGATGTCCCGGTGCGCGTTCTCCTCGATGAACGCAATCACCCGCCGCAGCAGCACCGGTTTGGCGGCGTCCCGGCGGTCGGTGGGAGTGGGATCGAGCAAGGCGTTGCTCGGGAGGGCAGCCAGCACCGCGGCCGCGAGATGGGCCGCAAAGGTGCCGCTGACCAGCGGCGACGCACAGGCAACCGGGTCGGACAGAACATGGTCACGCAGGTAGTCGATGACGGCGCTCAGTCGTCGGCCGGCCGCGGCCGTGACGGGCCGATGACCGGTCAATCGCACCGGCTCGTTCCGGGCGCCGGGGGCACTGTTGGCGGTGCGGTCCAGCAACGTCGGATGCAACCCTGTGAGGTCGTAGGCGGCCCGGCAGACCTGCCCGGAATAAGGCAGTTCGGGCGGCGAGAACAAGGTCACGTCGCCGGGAGCGAACACATCTTGGGGTTCTCCGATGAAATTCTCCAGGATCCGCCCGCTGTGTACCCGGCACAACAGGATCTTGCCCAACGGGTCGGCGTTGTAGCTCATGTCGTAACTGAACGACAGCTCGTCGAAGGTGACGGGACCCGCCCACCGCCGCTGAATGCGGGCGCGGCGATTTTCACCGTTGGCCCCGATACGCATCGCGGTGTAGTTGCGCACCAGGAATTCTTCGGTCTCGCCCAGGTCGCAACTGTCAAAGTCGAGAGAGTTCACAGCCTCCGCCCCCCTCTACGGGTCACACTCATCTTGCCCTAACCCGCACGGTAGCGAAGACCCCTCGCCTCTCGCTGCCACAGCACTCCGTCCCCCGCAGTCGGGCCCTCGGCGATGAGTTCGCGTTTGAGAATCTTGTTGGTGGCGGTGCGCGGGAGCGCCGCGGAGATCCGCACGTACCGGGGCCAGGCCTTCGGCGAGAGGTCGGATTGCGCAGCGAGGAAGTCGCCGAACTGCCGGGGGGTCAGCGTCGCTCCGTTGTTCAACACGATCGCCGCCATCACCTGGTCGCCGACACTGTCGTCGGGCACCGCGTACACAGCGACGTGGTTGATCTCCGGCAACCGCTGCAACACCCGCTCGATGGGACCAGCCGCCAGATTCTCCCCGTCGACCCGCATCCAGTCCGCGGTGCGCCCGGCGAGGTAGATCCAGCCATCGGCGTCCCGGTAGGCGAGGTCGCCCGACCAGTACATGCCGTGGCGCATCCGCTCATCGGTGGCATCGGCGTCGTTGTAGTAGCCGGTGAATCCGCCGGCACCGAAGGTGTTGACCAGTTCGCCGACGGCCTCGTCGAAGTTGACCAGGGCCCCGTGCTCGTCGAAAACCGCTGGCGCGCATTCCGTTACGGTCTCCGAGTGGTACACGCTGACGCCGGGATACCCCTTGCCGATCGATCCCGGTGGGGTGCCGTCCTCACGCATCACGACGACGGCGAACTCGCTGGAGCCGAAGCTGTCCACCACCCGGCAACCGAAACGTCGCGCGAACCGGTCGAGATCGTGTTCGGTGGCCTCGTTGCCGAACGCCGCGCGAAGTGGGTTGTCGGCGTCATCGGGCTGCTCGGGGGTGGCAAGAACCAGAGCCAACGGCTTGCCGACGTAGTTCATGTAGGTCACCCCGTAGCGGCGGATCTCCGCCAGGAACCGCGACGGCGAGAACTTGGCCGGCACCATGGTCGCGCCACAGGAGATCGCCACTGTCCAGCCCGCCGCCACCCCGTTGGAGTGAAACAACGGCATGGACAGGTAACACACGTCGTCGGAGGCCAATCCGAAGCGCTCGACCAGGCTGGCACCGCACATGACCCCCATCGCGTGCGCGAACCGGACCGCCTTCGGGTCACCACTGGTGCCGGACGTGAAGATGATCACCACCGGATCGGCGCCGCTCACCTCAACGGGCACAAGCGGTTTCGCGGCCGCCACCGAGTTCCGATAACTCGTAGCGTCGACGTCAATGACGTTCACGCCGGTCACTCCGGTCAGGTCCACACCGTCCAGCAGGCCTCGGTGCCCGGTGTCGACCAGCAAGATCTGACAGTCAGCCCGGCGGACGTCGGCGGCCAACCCCTCCCCGCGCCGGGTGGTGTTGATGCCGCACAACACATATCCGCCCAGCGCCGCCGCCGCCATCGACCGCAACATCGCCGGAGAATTTCCCAGCAGCGCCCCGACATGCAGCGGACGGTCATCTGCCATCAGCCCGAGCAGTAAGGACGCCTCCGCCGATGCCTCAGCGAGGTGCTCGCGCCACGTCCACGTTTGATCACCGTGCGCGACCGCGACGCCGTCGTCTTCCATGCGAGAACGTAACAGCTGCTGGATAGTCTCGAAAGGCATTACTTACCAGTCTCTTTGGTGTAGTACAACAACGTCATCGGCTGGCCGGGAACGTCGTGGAAAACCGGCGACACCCGCATCCCGATGCGAATCTCTTCGGGCTCCATATCGACCAGTTCGGTGCTGATCCGCGGCCCGGCATCCCACTGCACGACCGCGAGCAGCTGCGGCAGGTGTTCGGCCCAGGGCGGCCCGGTCGGGCGGCGGGCGACGGTGTAGGTGTACAGCGTTCCGGCACCGTCGATGTCCCGCCATTCCAGATCGTCGGCGAGAGTCCCGGGTGCCAGGGTGCGCGGGTAGAAGACGTAACTGTCCGACGACGGCGAGTACTGGATCCGAATACGGTGCTCGCGCAACGCGTCCCAGAACGGCTGCGAGACCGGTGTCGGCTCGGGCAGCGGGCGCGGCTCGGTCATCTCAGTCACCCCCCAGCACCAGCGCCACCTGTTCACTCATGATCCCGCCGTTGCCGGTCACGAACGCCGTGTCACAGTCGCGCACCTGCGCGGCCTCGGCCCGGCCCATGATCTGACGGGCCCCGTCCACCACGTGGTGCATACCGCCGGCCATGCCGGCCTGCCCGTAGGACAGTTGACCGCCGGCGGTGTTGAGCGGGAAGTCGCCGCCGAAGGTGAGATCGTGCCGGCCCAACCACGCCATGCCCTCGCCCTTGCGGCAGAATCCGGCGTCTTCCAACGTCATCAGCACCGTGATGGTGTAACAGTCGTAGATCGAGGCGACATCGACGTCCTCGCGGCCCAAACCTGCCATCGCAAAAGCCTTCTCGGCCGCCCGGGCCATCGGCGTGTGCAGCAGGTCGTCGGCGTAGGTGGGCGTCTTGAATCGGATGTGCTCGCCGAAACCCTTGATCCAGACGGGGCGGTGGCGGGAACTTCGCGCGACGTCGGCGTTGGCGATGAGCACCCCGGCCCCGCCCTGCACCCGCATCACCGTTTCGAGCATGTGGATGGGGTCGGCGATCACCGGACTGTTGAGCACGTCATCGACGGTGATCGGCTTGCCGTGGAACACCGCCGCCGGGTGGGCGCAGGCATTGGTCCGCTGGTCTACCGCGATCTTCGCCAATGCGGCCGCGTCATAACCGTATTCGGCCGCGTAGCGCTGCGCGATCTGCGCATACGGGGCGTTCTGGCCGACGTTGCCGTACGGGATCTCGAACTCGGCCTGCGGCGAACCGTAGTTGTTGCTCGACGCCCCGTACCAACTCAGGGTGCGGGCGGGACGCGTTGCGGAGCGCGGAATCTCCTGCGATCCGGGGACGACCGCCAGCACCGCGTCGCAGACGCCCAATTCGGCCGCGGCGGCGGCCCGCCACACCATGCCGGCGGCGGTGGCCCCGCCCAGGTCGACGCGGTCACCGAAGTCCAGTGGGATGCCCAGATATTCCGACAGGGTGGCCGGGGCGAACATGTCCGACTCCGTGATGCCGTGGCACGACAAACCATTCACCACATCGGCCTTCACTCCGGCGTCCTCGATTACCAGCCTGGCCAGCCGCGCATATTGATCGAGGGTGAACGACGGCGGGGCGCTCTGGCGCTTTTCGGCCGGTAGTTCGGCGATTCCGATGATGGCGGCCTCGCCGCGCAGTCCGGTCACGAGGCGTTCCTTCGTGGCAATCCGACGGTCGCGGTCCCCGGCATCAGCACGTCGTCCCCACGCCGGCAGAAGATGTCGAGGTCTACCAGCAGATCCCGCTTACCGGTGACCACGCCGCCGAAACGCAATTCCTGGCCGGGGTAGGCGATGGCCCGGTTCTGCACCGAGAACGACACCAGGCGACCGGCACCGCCGACCCAGTCGGTGAGTGCGCGCGACAACAGGGCTGCCTGCAGGGGGCCCTGCACCAGCACGTTGTCGTAGCCTTCGGCGTCGCGCGCAAAGTCCTTGTTGTAGTGGATGCGATGACCGTTGTATGTCGCGGCGCTGAAGAAGAACATCTGTGTCTCGGTCACGGTGACGGCCAACACCGGTATGGCGTAACCGGGTTCGACGTCCTCGAGGTACACCTGGCCGGTCATGCGGGCCTGGCGATCATCGACATGGTGGCCTCGGCGATCATTTCGCGGCGCTGATTGCGGTATTCGCCGCGCCAGGTCACCAACACGAATCTGCCTGACCTGCCCTCCTTTTCCACGATCGACTCGATGGTGCGCACCATCTCGATCTCGTCGCGGTGGTAGGCCGGCCCGTGGAAGGTGGTGCTTTCGCCGCCGGCCATACGCCGCGGGGCACGTGGGAAGGCCAGGCTGCCGGTCACTGCGCCGGACGATCCGTCGGGCCGCAGGTCGCCCAGCTTGGTCACGCCGAGGATGGCGTACTGCAGAAACAGTGGCGGGCAGATGATGTCGCGATACCCGTGCGAGCGGGCATAGTCGGTGTCGAACCACAGCGGGTTGTGATCGTCGACGGCGGCGGCCCAGCGTTGCCAGTCCCGCTTGTTCACCTCCCCGGTCGCGGTCGCCACCACGGTGCCGACCCGTGCGGCGGACTCCGGGTCAATCAGGCTGTCCATCTCTGCCTTCCCAATTCATCTCTTCCTCAAGCCATTTCGCGGCCTCATCGGCACCACCACCCCAGGTCGCCAGCACCCGGGCGCGTTCGGAGAACAGGTGCAGATCGGTGTCGACGACATACCCCATCCCGCCGTGCAGTTGATGCCCGTCCAGGGTGATCTGCTTGACGGTGGCGGCGTGCATCCTGGCGATGGCGGTCTCGCGGGTCGCGGTGCGACCGCGCCCGATCCAGAACACCGCCGATTGCGCCGCCAGGCGCGCGGCCGAGAGCGCGATGCGCATGTTGGCCACCAGATGCTGAGCCGCCTGAAACGATGCGATCGGCCGGCCGAATTGCTCACGCATCGTGGTGTGGTCCACGGTGCGCTGCAGCACCGCCTCACCCACCCCGACCAGATCCAGACACAGCAACGCCACCGCGGCATTGGCCACCCGACGCAACGTACTGCGGCAGACATCGGCACTCAGGACCCGCTCGTCGTCCTCCACCAGCACGTCGTCGAAGGTGACCGTGCAGACGCGGTGTCCACCCATCATCGGCAGCGGTTCGACTATGATCCCGCCGGCCGACATGTCGATGACGAAAACGCCAGTGGCAGAATCGGTTTGCGCGGCGACCACGATCAGGTCGGCGAGGTCGGCGTCGGCGACGAAGTCGGCCACCCCGGACAACCGCCACCGGCCGTCCGCAGCGGCGAATCCGCGCACGCCGGAATCCGGCACGGACGCGTCGCGCGGACTCCACAGTGCCGTTGCGGCGCGCGACGTTCCGGAGGTCAGCTGCGGCAACCAGGTGGCGCGCGCGGCAGGGCCGCCCAGCCAGTCAATTGCCAACGAGGCGTGCAGGGTGCTGTGAACGGCGTTAGGGCACAACGCGCGCCCCGTCTCGAGGCAGAAGATACCGAGATCGCTCAACGTGCCGCCCGCGCCGCCGAACTCCTCGCCGATCGCCAGGCCGAGCAGGCCGGAGTCAGCAAGCGCCTTGAAAAGCGTGGGCGGGACGTGCGTGCCGTCGAGACTCTGCGCGGCCAACAGGCTGCGGCACAGGGCGGCCAGATCGCGCTCATCCTGATCGGGAAGTAAGCGCATCCGATCACCGACCGTAGGACGGCATGCCGTAGCCACGCTGGGCGATCACATCCCGCAGCACCTCGTTGGCGCCGCCACCGAAGCGCATCAGCGGCGACACCCGGTAGAGGCGCTCAAAGAACCCGGCCAGCGGGGCCGCGGCGCTGCGGTGGGCCAGCAGCCCGTCCGGGCCCAGCAGATCGAGCGCCAGATCCGCTATGCGCTGGCGCAATTCGCTGGTGAAGATCTTCTCTACGCTCACCTCGACCGAAGGTATCCGTCCGCTGTCGAGCAGGGATGCCGCCTCGTATCCCATCAGCCTGGCCGCTTCGACGTCGGCCTCGGCCTGTGCCAGGCGGCGCCGGAAGGCGGGTTGGTGGGCCGGCACCGAGCCGTCGCGAAGCGGCCGGCCCGCCAGCGCCACCAGGTCATCCAGGGCGCGGCGCAGATCGCCGGCGTTAGTCAGCGCGCCGCGCTCCAGATCCAGCGCCCCGGTGATGTAGGTCCAGCCCTTGTTCACCTCACCGATCAGGTTGCCGAGTGGTACCCGCACATCGCGGAAGAACGTCTCGTTGGTGCGGTAGCCCGACCATGCATACAGCGGCCGGACTTCGATACCCGGGCTGTCGATGGGCACCATGATCACCGAGATGCCGCGGTGCCGTTTCGCGTCGGGATCGGTTCGTACGCACAACCATTCGTGTGTGCAACGCTGGGCTCCGCTGTTCCAGATCTTGGAGCCGGTGATCACCCATTCGTCGCCCTCGCGCACGGCCCTGGTGCGCAGGCTGGCCAGGTCGGTGCCGGCGTTCGGTTCTGAATAGCCGACGGCGCAGACCAATTCACCCCTGGCGATGGGCGGTAGGAATTCCTGCTTGTTCTGTTCGGTGCCGTGCCGCATGATCATCGGCGCCACCGAGGTGACCGTGAGGTCCGGCCCGGGCACGCCCCAGTACTCGAATTCGCTCATCAGCAGGTGTTGGTGGACGGCGGTCAGTCCCAGTCCGCCGTATTCGCGTGGCCAGTTCAGTCCGAACCAGCCGCGTTCGCCGATCTTGCGGCGGAATGCCGTCAGCTCACCACCTTGGAATTCGAGGTCATGCTCGGCCATCTCGGCACGCAGCGCAGGGTTGACGTTGTCCCGGAGGAACTGCCGCACCTCGGCCAGCCACGCCCGCTGCTCGTCGTCGAGCTCGAACTCCACCACCGCGACATTAGTCGGCCTGCGCTATTTCGCTACCTCGGGTTGCGGAAAGCGTCCTGGGGGCACACCGGTCCGGCCCCGTCTCGACTGGCACCCGTCCGACCCGGCTAACCACGCGGCCCGTTGGTGTGGAGATAGAGCGCCGGCCCGTCGGGTAGCCGTCCGCTGGAGTGCAGTTCCAGGAGTGCGGCCATCGCTTTGGCGGTGTAGACGGGCTCGAGGTCAAGGTGCTCCGCGTCGTGCGCGAGCCGCAGCGCCCGGGTGCCCTCGGCCGTCGGGTGGCCGTAGCCCTGCCCGAGCCAGTCGCGCACCAGCAGCAGGCGATCCGCCGGCAGCGGGGTGGCGGGCACGCGCGCGCCGCGGCTTTGCAGCAGGCGCGCGGCGCGCTCAGCGAGCGACGTGATCGATCGGTGGTCCAGACGCAGCGTGTCGTTGACGACCACGCCGATCACCCGGGTGCTGGTGAGACCGGCCAGCGCGAGACCCAAGTGCAGACCGGCGACCGTGCCGCCCGAGCCCACGGCGACCACGACGGACGCCGGCGCCGGCAGCGCGCCGGTCTCGACCTGGGCAGCGATTTCCAGTGCGGCCTCGACATACCCCACGACGCCCAGCGGTGCAGATCCCCCGGCGGGCAGCAGATAGGGCCGGCGGTGGCGCAGATACAGGTAGGGCACCGCGGCCACCGTACGAAACTTGTTGTGCGTGAAGTAGATGTCGGCGCCGCAGGCCCGCAAGCGCTCCAGCTGAGCAGCGACGTGTTCGTCGACCGGTTGGTCGATCAGTGCCAGCGCGGTGCGCAGGCCGAGATCGCGGCCGTAGCGTGCGGTCGCCAGGCCCCAGTTCGTGCCAAGTCCGCCGAAGGTCAGGATTGTCTGTCGCCCAGACCTTTTCACGTCAGGTAAGAGCCATTCCAGCTTGCGGACCTTGTTGCCGCCCCAGCCGCCGTTGCCGTAGACGCCGTCGTCCTTGAGCCAGAGCGACGGGCCGGAGGCGCTCAGGCCGGGCAGTGGGCGCACGAGCGTGGGGCCGTCGCCGAGCTGGGCGCGGTGCAGTGTGTCGCGCAGCTCGGGGAAGCGCTCGTGGAGGTAGGTGGTCACCGGTGGATTGCGCCGGCGTCGGGAGCTGCCGAGCCGACCGGCCTGACTGCGCGAACGCTGACCCGTGCACCGCGGTGCGGAATGACGATGACGTGTTTGAGCTTCTGGCGTTCGCCGCCGGCGGTCGTGGTGTCCAATTCCACCCGGCACAGTATTTCGCGCAGCACCACCCGCAACTCGACCATGGCGAAGGTGGCTCCGATACAACGACGGTTGCCGCCACCGAACGGAAGCCACGTGCTGGGACTGAGGGCGGCGCCGAGCATCCGGTCGGGGTCGAACCGGTTCGGATCCGGATATATCGCCGGGCTGGCGTGGACCAGGCCCATTCCCGGGACCACCATGGCTCCGGCGGGCAACCGGTAGCCGGCCAGGTCGACTGGTTCGGTCAGCACCCGGCCGACGTCGAACACCACGGGGCGGACCCGCAGCGTCTCCTTGGCCACCGCATCGAGGTACTCGTCGCCGGACGGATCACCCGCCGCGCTGGCCTCGGCCGCCCGGACCGCTCTGGCCAGGACGGCGGGGTGACGGGTCAGGCGCTCCAAGGCCCACGACAGGGCGGTCGCGGTAGTGTCATGGCCGGCCACCAACAGGGTCATCAACTGGTCGCGGAGTTCCCGGTCGGTCAGCCCACAGTCGGCCCGCACCAACATCGCCAGGGTGTCGGTCCGCTGTGCCAGGTCCGGATCCGCGCGTCGATCCGCGATTTCGGCGTAGAGCAGGCGGTCAGCCTCAGCGATGTGCCTGCGCAGGTTTCGCCACGGCCGGCGGCGAAGCAACTTCGGGTTGGCGATGGCGATGCTCTGCCAGGGTCCGAGGTTGAGCAGCCGCGGCATGATCGTGCGCAGCGCGGCGAGCCGGCTCGGGTCGGAGGCACCGATCACCGTGCGCAGAATGACCTCGAGGGTGATCTCAGACATCTTGGGCGCCACTGCAAATGACTGACCCACCGGCCATCGGGCGATGTTGTCCGCGGCGATCTCGGCCATCAGGTCCGCCTGCCGGGCCACGGCGTCGCGGTGGAAAGGGGGCAGCATCAGGCGGCGCCGCTCCCGGTGCACCTCGTCGTCGATAACCAGCAGTGAGCTGTCGCCCAGCAGCCCGCGCAGGATTTTGTTGGCTTCACCGGCGTGAAAGATGCGCGGATCGCCGGCGAATACGGTCTTGATATCCGCGGGGTCGCCCAGGTACACCATGGTGCCCAACAGCGCCACCCGCAGGGTGAACACGCTGCCGAAACGACGCTGGCAGGCAGCGACCGCCGCCGGTCCGCGGCCCATCATCAGCGCGGCCAGTACCCAGCTGGGTAACCGGGGTCCCGGCGGGAGCTTCGCAGAGTTCGTCGGCAGCATCATTCGATCGTCGACGCCCGCGGCTGACGGGTCAACTGCCTGGGCGCTGCCGGTGATTTGGTTGGCGTTCTGAAAGCATCCCGATCGGTTCGGCACGGATTATTGCTGCGGCACTGGATAATTCGCCGATAATCAACTGCCGGGATACGGGACCTTCATATTGGCGCCACCCCGGCAGAGAGCTACGAAAATAGTCAAATACGGTCCACGGCAATAAGTTTCGTTGATCAGACGAGTGCCGCAGCATCGCAATGTCTGAACCTGTGATGAAACCTCATGCACGAAGGCGAATGCGACTCGGCCGCCCGTGCTAGTGTGATGCGGGATGTTTTTCGGCATCCGTTCAGAATGAGAGAGTAGATAAGTATGGCACAGGGGACTGTGAAGTGGTTCAACAGTGATAAGGGCTTCGGATTCATCGCTCCCGACGGTGACACGGGAGATGTGTTCGTTCACTACTCCGAGATCAACGGGAGTGGTTACCGTTCGCTCGAGGAGAACCAGCGAGTCCAATTCGACATCGGCCAAGGCGCCAAGGGACCGCAGGCCACGGGAGTGACCGTCTTGTAGTCCGACAGTTCTTCACACATGGGCCGGCAGGCGGTGTCCTGCCGGCCCATGTTGTTTTCGGCGCCGCCCAACTCCCTAACCAAAGGCAGGCAGCGCACAGACCGACCATACGTTTCGAAGTAATCGTATGGCGATACGCGAGCAGGCTCACGCAACTTTCTGACCTGGGTTCAGCTTTCGTTGACAAGCACCAAGCCGCGGCCATACATTGTGTGACAGTTGTCCCGGCGGTCTGCGGGCCCCAGGGCCGCACTTCGTCAGTGGACAGGTGGCTAGCGATGAACGATCCCGCACTTGTTTCAGGGCAGACCAGCCTGCCGGGCACGTTGGCAAGGCCGTCATGAGCGTCGGCACTGCTTCCCGAAGCGTTTTCGACGCGGACTTACCGACGCTGTCCTATGAACCCACCGAAACCCCGGCGGAGGTGTATCCACGCATCCAGGCCGCCCAACGGCAGGCGCCTGTCGCACTGGGACCGTTCGGGCCCGAAGTGCTGTCGTATCACCTGGTTCGCTCGGTACTTCGCGACAGTCGGTTCACCATCCCCCCTGGCTTGAATCTTGTTGTGCAGGGTATCAATTCGGGTCCGTTGTGGGACAAGGTGATGAATAGTCTGCTGTGTCTGGAAGGCGCCGCGCATCATCGTCTGCGCAGCCTGACGTCCAAGGCGTTCACTCCCCGCGCGACACTGCGCCTGCACGACACCATGGTTGCGATGATGAACGACCTCGTCGACCAGGTCGCCAGTGCCCGACACTGCGAGGTGGTCGACGACCTCGCCCGCCCCTACCCCGTCCCGATCATCTGCGCGCTGCTCGGCGCACCGCGCGAGGACTGGCAACAGTTCTCGCTGTGGGCCGACGAGATCTTCAAGGCCTTCAGCTTCATCGCCGGTGTCAGTGAGATCGAGCCCGACGTCATGCGCGCCTGGGGAGAACTCGACGACTACGTCGACGAGATGGTCGCCCGGCGCCGGCACAGCCTAACCGAGGACCTGCTGTCGGACCTGATCCGCGCCGAGGACGACGGCGACCGGCTCAACCCCGCTGAATTGCGCATGCTCGCGGGCGGATTGTTGCTGGCGGGTACCGACACCACACGGAATCAGCTGGCGGCATCGGTGCACGTGCTCTGTGAGCACCCGGATCAGTGGGAGCTCCTGGCGGAGCGCCCAGCGCTGGCAATGCACGCGGTCGAGGAGACGATGCGCCACTCCCCCATCGCGTGTGGCACCCTTCGACTGGTGACCGAGGATGCCGAACTCGACGGCTACCTCTTCCCGGCGGGCACCATGATTCTGGTCAATACCGCTGCGGCCAACCGGGATCCGTCGGTGTACGACGACCCCGACCGGGTCGACATCACCCGCGAGGGGGCTCCGGCGATACTGACCTTCGGTGGCGGCATCCACTACTGCCTGGGCGCCAACCTGGCCAGACGGGAACTCGCCGAGGCGCTGACGGTGCTCACCGGCCGGATTCGGAATCCGAGCATCACCGGACCCGCTCCCTGGAAGCCGATGGTGAGCTTGAGCGGGCCGCTTAGTCTGCCTATCGCGTTCGACCTCTAGCCGCAGTCTCCAGCATTTCCTCGAGCTCAGCCAACGGCCGCGGGTCGACACCGTCAACCGAGGCGGTGAACTGCCCGCAGTCGACGCGCACTTCATAGCTCGGCAGGCCATCGGGAAAGTGCCGCAACCGCATGACCACCACCGACTCACCGCACCAGTCCGCAGAGTCCAGGTGCCAACAGGCGTCCGCCAGCTGTACCAGCACCAGACCCGTTGCGGTATCGACTAATTGAGGCGTATCCACCCACTGGAACGCGCGCGCCTCCAGCGGTTCGACGCGGACGATGAAGCGGCCGTCGGGCGAGGCGCCCCGCTCCTCGAGGGTCACGGAATCGAGGGCCGGTGAGACGCCCAGGGATGGGCCGATTCCAGTTGTGCGGCAACACGGATCAGGACATCCTCGCGTCCGTACGCGGCTGCCAGCTGAACACCGACGGGCAGACCGTCCGCGTTGCGGTGCAGCGGCAGGCTGATGGCCGGCTGGCCGCTCATGTTGAAAGGCGGTGTGAATGCCGCGAACTCGCCGCCGCGGCGCATCGGCGCAGTCGGGTGTCCGGGATTGTTGTCGAATTCGGCCAGTGGCGGCGGGGGTTCGGCGACCGTCGGGGTGAGCAGCAGGTCCCAACCGTCGGCCCACCACTGCTGCAACGAACGGCGGAACGCGTACACCGCGTTCTCTGCCGCGGCGTAGTCCACCGCCGTCACGTGCCGGGCACGCTCGATCAGCGCCCAATTGACCGGCTCGATGTCCTGAGCCGTCACCTCGCGGCCGAGCGTTTCGCTGAAGCCGCGCGCGGCCATCGCCATCTGGGTGACCCACAGCGCCATGAATTTCTGCTGCAAGCTCGGATCCGCCAGACAGGACGGCCAGGCGGGCTCGACGACGTGCCCGAGGCCCTCCAGCATCGACCCGGCGGCGCGTACCGCGGACACGCAGTCCTCGTGCACGAATCCGCCGCGCGGATGGATATCGAGTAGCCCGATCCGCAACCTGCCGGGATCGGCACCCAACTCCTGCAGATACGGGCGTTCCGGTGCGGGCGCAATCACGGTGTCGCCGACGCCCGGCCCATGCACCGCATCGAGCAGGGCGGCGGTATCGCGGACCGTGCGGCTGACGCACAACTCGACACCGAGCCCCGCTTCGGCGCGTTTCGGCCCCACGGTGATGCGGCCCTGGCTGGGCTTGAGGCCCACCAACCCGCAACAGGACGCCGGAATGCGGATGCTGCCGCCACCGTCCGAAGCGTTGGCGAACGGCACCATCCCCACCGCCACGGCGGCGGCCGCCCCGCCACTGGATCCGCCCGGGGTCCGGTCCAGCGCCCAGGGATTGCGGGTGGGCCCCCAGGCCAGCGGCTGGGTGGTGGGGAGGCTGCCCATCTCGGGGCTGTTGGTGCGGCCGGCGATGACCAATCCCGCCGCCTTGAACCGCGACACCAGGGTGGTGTCGGCGGTGTCGATCTTGCCCGCCTCCTTCAGCGCCACATTCCCGTTGGACAGGGTCTGCCCGGCAAAGCTGGTGTAGAGGTCCTTGAGCAGGAACGGCACTCCGCGGAACGGGCCGCCAGGCAGACCCGGGTCCGCAGCGATCGACCGGGCGTGCTCGAACCATTCGATGACGACGGCGTTCAGCGCCGCGTCGGACTGCTCGATGCGTGCGATCGCCGCTTCCAGCAGCTCGACCGGGGTGACCTCTCCCCGGGCAACCAGAGCCGCCTGGTCCGTGGCGTCCATCCACCGTGTTTCTTCGGCAAGCCCAGTCATGACCCTTGGTCTACCACGCCGGGCAAACGCTGCGGCAAAAGCGCTCGATTCGCCCCGAGCAGCAATCGCCTTTAGGCTCAGAGAACACATGACTTAGCGGGGGGAACGCTGATGAGGGTGCCGAACAGGCTGTTCGCGTCCGTTTGCATGCCTGCGCTGGTCGCCCTACCGGCCGGCCTGGGGATTGCCGCCTGCTCCACGTCAGCGACCGTCACCCCGCCCGCCGCCCAGACCACGCACACCACCGTCAAGCCGCCGCCCAATACTGTGGCGCCGCAGCCACCTCATGTCAGCCCGCTGGCAAAGGATTGGAAAACATACGGCGATACCGTCTACTTCGGCTGTCCCACTGAATTCTCGGACAGCAAATCCGCTTTGGAAGATATCCGGCCCAAAGTCCTGGATCCGAAAACTGCCGATTTGATAATGCCGGCGGTGCCGATGGCGGCCGCCGGCGAGACCGTCACCGGCGCGGTGTGCGCGCTGTCCAACAACGTCGGCGACATGAAAGTCGTCTACGTGGTAGCGAGCACCGCAGTCGTAGCGAGCACCACACCCGGCCGGCCACCGGCTGCCGTCAAGGCGACCGCCTACCTGTTCGATCTCAAATCGAGTCAGCCGCTGGCAACCCGGGAGGTGCTTCCGCCCACACCGGAGCTGAAAGTAGCCCCGCCCAAGGACTGGCGACTGGCGCCGACCACCACCGGCGTGGCCCTCGTCAACGCCTTCACCGACACCCGCGGGGCGCCGGCAGCCCCGAAGACGACCATTCTGTCCAATACCGACCTGGCCACCCGCTGGGAGGACCCGGAGCAGGCCCGGGTCTGGCAGGACGTGCTGTCCTTCCAGCGCAGCGCGACTCCCGGCGGCCCGTTGGGGGCCGAATTGCGGCTGCCCACCGGCGAACCCGTCTACCAGGACCCCGACGTCGCGACCGTCGACGCCGAATTATCCGATGGCCCAGACAGACTCGTACAGATCACGCACTGGGACTCGCACAACCCGCCGGTCATGTCGACCACGTTCTACGACCTGACGTCGCGGGCTCTCGTCAAATTCGGTGACACGGATCGGATTTCGGGCGGCGGCCTGACCGCGACCCTGTCGGACGGCAAGCTCTTCATCGACGGGCGCGGCTCGGCCGGCTCCCAGTTCGGTTATGGCGTATGGAATCTGCGCACCCAGCACTGGGATCTGCTCACCCCACGGGATGAGGCCAAGAAGCAACCGATTTCGAAGCTCGCGTTCTTCGGTGACCACCTGTACATCACCAATTCCGCGGGCACGCATTCCGTGCTCGCGCTTCCGGAGACCAACCCGGTCGCCACGAACTGGACCGACCGGCCGTTCGGGCGCATATCCGGCTGGACCCTGGTGTGCAGCGGCGAAACCGCTCCCCAGCAGAAAGGGGACTGCCGGGAGATCCTGTTGGTGCGCGACACCGACGGCCGCTACCCGGGCCCCTGGTTCTGAGCCATGAAGGCGTCCACCGCCGCCAGGTCGTAGGTACCTGCGTCGGTGCCTACTCCGCCGGCAACCTGCGCCGCGGTGGCGCATCCCAGCCGAGCCGACTCAGCCAGGTCGCGCCCCAAAGCGCGACCGAGAATGAACCCGGCCGAGAACGCGTCGCCGCACCCCGTGGTGTCGACGACGTCGACCTGGTGCGCGGGCACCGCAATCGTTTCCCCGGGAACGACGACGAGCGCGCCCGCACCGCCACGGGTCACCGCGACGCAGCCGGCCCCGGCCTCCAGCAGGGCCCTGGACCCGGCCTGCAGATCGGCGGCGCCGGTGAAGCCGAGCACCTGCTCGTCGTTGGGCAACAGGTAGTCGGTGTATGGCAACGCCTCGGCGATCCATGCCAGCAGACCGGGGTTGCCACCGGCAAGGATGTCCACGGAGGTCGACAGCCCGTTGTCCTTGGCGCGCTTCAGCAGGGTCGCGGCGGCCGCCCCGCCGAGGAATTCGGGTCCCCCAAGATGCAGGTGCGCGCCGCGGGCGATGGCGTCGAGATCGAGCGCGTCCAGGGTCAGGGTGGCGTTGGCACCCGGGCAGTGCCAGGCCGGCCGGTCACCGTTCGGCCGTACCGGGATGACCGACGCCGAAGTCTGACTGGCGGTGGTGCGCACGATGCCGGCGACATCGACCCCGTTGGCCGAGAGCAACCCGAGCAGTGTGTCACCGAGCGCATCGGTTCCCACTGCTCCGTAGGAGCGGACCCGGGCCCCCAGGCGGCTGAGCACCACCGCGGTTCCGCCCGCGGTGCCGGCCGGGGAGATCCTGATGGCCTCGACCAGCTGGCCCTCGGAGCCGTCGGGAATAGAGGCGACCCCCAGGACGTGAGTGTCGAGAACGTGCACGCCGACGACTGCGATGTCGACCTGGCTCAGCATCGGCTCACCTCCACTGCTGCGGACGGAATGCTCCGGAGCCTAATGGTTGTTGACGACGACACCGAGTACGAGACACCGAGTAAAGAAGGGACCGGACCGGCTCATGGATGAACGTGTCGCCATCATCACGGGCGCCTCGCAAGGGATCGGCGACGCGCTCGTCGCCGGGTATCGCCGACGCGGTTACGCCGTAGTCGCCAACTCGCGCCGCATCGCCGACAGCACAGATCCGCTGGTGCTCGCCGTAGCCGGCGACGTGGCGCAGCCCGGAGTGGGCGCCCGCATCGTGGACGCGGCGCTAAAGCGGTTCGGGCGCGTCGACACCGTCGTGAACAACGCCGGGATCTTCGTTCCCAAGCCGTTCACGGAATACACCGACGAGGACTACGACGCCGTCACCGGAGTGAATCTTCGTGGCTTCTTTGAAGTTTCGCGGGCCGCGATCGCGGCGATGCTGAGCCGGGAAGGTGGCGGCCATGTGGTGAACATCTCCACCAGCCTGGTCGATCATCCAAATTCCGCCGTGCCTTCGGTGCTGGCGTCGCTCACCAAGGGCGGGCTCAACGCGGCGACCAAGGCGCTGGCCGTCGAGTATGCCGACAGGGGAATCCGGGTCAATGCCGTTGCGCTGGGCAACATCCGCACACCGATGCACGACCCGTCGACCCATGAGGTGCTGGCGAAGATGCATCCCCTCGGCCGGCTGGGTGAGATCGGCGAGGTGGTGGACGCGGTCTTGTACCTGGAAGGCAACTCGTTCGTCACCGGCGAGATCCTGCATGTGGATGGAGGTCAAAGTGCCGGGCACTGAACTCGACCAGGCCGTCCGTGAGGTGATGGACCGCTGGAAGGCGGGCATCGACAGCCACCAACCCGACCGGGTCGCCGACCAGTTCACCGAGGACGCCATCTTCCAGGGCCTGCGCCCGTACAGCGTTGGGCAGCAAGGTGTTTACGCCTACTACGATTCACAGCCGCACGGCATGACGGTGTCCTACCGCATCCTGGAAACCCGGCCGGTGGCCGCTGGCGCTGTGCTGGGCTATCTGCACGCCGACTTCGCGTTCCCGGATCGGAGCATCGTCAGCGTGCGGATCGGGGTGCTGGTAACCCAGGGCTCCGGCGGCTGGCGCATCGCGTACTACCAGGCTTCGAAAATCGACTGATTCTCATTCCTGCTCGGCGCGGCGCGCTCGCGCGCGCCGCTTTCCTTCGTGCATCGCGGCGACTCGGGCGACTGGGATGGTGCGGCCCTGTTCAATGAGATCGCTCGGCAGCCGTTGCGCCGCAGGCATGGACTCGGCCCAGGGGTCGTGTCCGGCAAGGGAGTTGATGGCCGTGTGCACCGTGAAGTCACCGGGGTGCACCCGATCGAGGTCCGCCCAGTCCAACGGAAACGACACCGGCGTGCCCGCACGCAGCCGCGGACTGTAGGCAGCCGCGACGGTGGCGCCCCCGGCCCGGGTCGCGTCGACGAAAACCTTGCCGCCGCGGTCCTCGACGATGAAAGCCGTTGTCGCCGAATCAGGGTCGAGCGCCTCGGCGCGAGCGGCCAGCGCGCGGGTGGCCGCCGCGACATCGTCGACGGCTGCGTGGTCGTCGATGGGAACAAACACGTGCAGGCCCTTGGCACCGCTGGTCTTGACCGCCCCGGCCAGACCGCAGTCCCGCAGCGCCTGCCGCACCTGGTAGGCCACTTTCACGACAGCGGCGAAGTCACCCTCGGCAGGCGGGTCCAGATCGAGCACCAGGTGTGTCGGCCGGTAGATGTTGTCGGCCAAACCCAACGCGGGGTGGTATTCGACGGCGCGCTGATTGGCGAGCCAGAGCAGCGTTCGCCGGTCGTCACACACGGGGTAATGCACCTCGCGGTGGGATGCCTCCGCCCAGATGGCCACCGTCCGCACCCAGTCCGGCGTGTATTTGGGGACGTTCTTCTGCATGAAGGGCGCCCGGCCGCGCAATACCCGCAGCACGGTCAGCGGCCGCCCGGCCAATCCGGGCACCATCCGGTCCGCCACCGCATCCAGGTAGTCGACCAGGTCGCGTTTGCTGGCGCCGGCATCGGGACTCAGCGGCTGATCCAGGTTGGTCAGATCGATTCCCCCGCGCTGCTCCCCGGCGCTCATATGCAAAGCCTATGCGCTTATTCGCGGGCATCTCCGAACCGCGCACCGCGCGTTATCGTTGACCTTGCATGCAGTTCGTTCGAGGGCAGAGTCAGATGATCGCAGTCAAGGTGTTCGTCGCAGCAGCGCTGACCGCGGGGTCTTTGTTGGCCGTGCCGCCGGCCCACGCGGACTACGGCCCCGGCGACCCGCCCTGTCCGGCCACCGGATGTCAGCCGCCGCCCAAAGCGACTCCGCCACCTGTGCGGGGCGTCCTGGGATGCGTGCGGGGCGTGTGCATCCCCAATCCGCGCCCGCCGTGGCAGCGCCACTGACCTGAAGAAGCTCCCGCCGCAACCGGTTTCGCGGCCGGGGGCTAACGTCTGCGCTATGGGTGCTTTGGACGGCCGGGTTGCGCTGATCACCGGAGGGGCCCGGGGGCAGGGCCGCGCGCATGCGGTGGCAATGGCAGGCGAAGGGGCGGACATCGTCGTCGCCGATGCGCCCGGCGCCATGGCGGATCTCACCTACCCACTCGGCACCGAGGATGATCTGCGGGAGACGGCCAGGCTCGTCGAGGCCCTGGGACGGCGCTGCCTGCCGATTGCCGTCGACGTGCGCGACGCTGCGCAGGTCGCCGCCGCGGTCGAGCAGACGGTCGCCGACCTGGGCAGCCTCGACATCGTTGTGGCCAACGCCGGCATCGTCAGCACCGGTCCGCTGGACCAGGTCAGCGACCAGGTGTGGCAACAACTCATCGACACCAACCTGACCGGTGTGTTCCACACGCTGCGGGCCGCCATCCCGGTGATGCGCCGGCAGCGCTTCGGCAGAATCGTGGTGACTTCCTCGATGGGTGGCCGGATGGGGATCCCGGATCTCGCTGCGTACAACGCCACCAAATGGGGCATCATCGGGCTCGCCAAGTCCGTCGCGCTGGAGGTCGCCAAGGAGGGGATCACCGTCAACGTGATCTGCCCGACCACCACCCAGACCCCGATGGTGCAGCCCGCCGGCGGCGACGATGTTCCCGATGACCTGGTGCGGCGCATGATGAGGGCCAACCCGATACCCCAACCATGGCTCCAGCCCGAAGACGTCAGCCGCGGCGTCCTGTACCTGGTCACCGACCCCGGTGTCATCACGGGCAGCGTGCTGGAGGTCGGGCTGGGCGGCAGCGCCCGCATCCATTGATGCGCTCCAACACTGTGTGCTTCCGAGTAAGCACCCGACATGGAAGGCTCTTCACATGCCTGACCTAGCAGACCCCCGTTTCCTGGACGACCGTCTCGCCCACTGGGCCGCGACCAAGCCGGACGAGGAGGCGATCGACTATCTGGACCGGAAGTGGACCTGGGCACAGTGGAACGACCGGGTGCGCCGCCTGGCGGGGGCGCTGCGCGCATTCGGTGTCAAGCGCGGTGACGTGGTGGCATTCCTGGACAAGAACCACCCGGCGTGTGTCGAGCTGACCATTGCCGCCGCATCGCTCGGCGCGGCCAACGCGATCATCAACTTCCGGCTCGCCGCCGACGAACTCGACTACGTCCTCAACGATTCGGGCGCCAAGGTCCTGATCGTGGGCGCCGAGCTGAAACCGAGCATCGACAAGATTCGCGGCGACCTCACCCACGTCGAGCACGTCATCACCGTAACGCCCGAAGGCGGCGACGGCGACGAATACGAAGCGCTGCTGGCCGGGGCGACCCCGGTGGGGCGGGCCGACGACGTCGAACCCGACGACGTGTGCATCATCATGTACTCCTCGGGCACCACCGGGCGCCCGAAGGGCGTGCAGTTGACGCAGGCGAACATGATCGCGCACACGGTCAACGCACACGAAGGCTTCGAGTTCGACCCGGGCGACAAGAGCATGGTGTCGATGCCGCTGTTCCACGTCGGCGGTTCGTCCTACGTACAGTTCGGGATTCACGACGGGGTGCCGAGCGTGATGACGCGCGACGTCGACGGCATGACGCTGGCCGGGGCAATCCTCAAGGGTGCCAACCGAACATTCCTGGTTCCGGCGGTGTTGGCCAAGGTGCTGGAGTCCGGCGAGGACGCGGTGAAACTGTTCGGCGCACTGAAGACCTATTCGTACGGCGCCTCGCCGATGCCGCTGCCGCTGCTGCGCGCGGCCCTGGAGGCGTGGCCGAACACCGACTTCATCCAGGCCTACGGACTGACCGAATTGTGTGGCGTGATCAGTCATCTGCTGCCCGATGCCCACCGCGCCACCGACCGGCCCGAGCGGCTCAGCAGCGCCGGAACGTTGGTGCCGGGCGCCGAGGTGCGTGTCGTCGACCCGTACACGCTCGAAGATGTCCCCACCGGTGAGCAGGGCGAATTGTGGTTCCGCTCAGCGCAATTGATGAAGGGGTATCACAACAGGCCGGAGGCGACCGCCGAGGCGATCACCGACGACGGCTGGTTCCGCACCGGCGACATCGGCCGCGTGGACGAAGGCGGGTACATCTTCGTCGAGGACCGGTTGAAGGACATGATCATCTCCGGTGGCGAGAACATCTACTCGATCGAGGTGGAGCAGGTATTGGCCGAACACCCGGCGGTGGTCGAGGTGGCGGTCATCGGCGTGCCCGACGACAAGTGGGGCGAAGTGGTGAAAGCCGTTGTCGCACTTGAGGGTGAAGCTACCGCGGAGGAGATCATCGCCTTCGCCCGCGAGCGACTGGCCGCCTACAAGTGCCCGAAGTCCATCGACTTCGCCGACGAGCTGCCGCGCAACCCGACCGGCAAGATCCTCAAGAAAGAGCTGCGCAAGCCCTATTGGGAGGGCCGCGACCGCGCGACCGTGTGAGATCAGCGCGCCGGCGCGACCTCGGACGCCATCACGTCGACGGCCCGCTCCCACACCCGGTGCAGGCCGACGGCTTTGGCGAGCGCGGCGGTGAACTTGCGGTCCATCTTGTCGGCGACCAGCACGCCCGGCGCGTCCAACGGGATGCCCGCGGCTGTCAGCGCAGCCGTCCCGTCACCCCACGCGGCGATCGGCTTGCAGTGCCGAAAGGCCTCCTGCAGCAACAGAACCAGCTTGAGATCGTTGGTGGGCTTCGTTCCGGCGGCAACCACCACCGCGTCGAACTCGATGGACCGCGTGGTCAGCAGCGTCCGTTCGACGATCACGCTGCGCCGGCCGGACTTCAGGACGCCACCGACGGGTGCGGTCACCAACGGCGTCGCGTTAAGCCCGAGGACGGCGTCGACGAGCTTGGACACGCCACCCAGATCGGAGTCCGCTCCCGCGATGATGCCGATCTTGCGGCCGTCGATCGGGCCGGGGGTCTCGACCACCTGAGACAGAACCGGGGACAGCAGAACGTCTTTGGGCGGGTTGCCCTTGGGAGCCGGTAGTCCGAGACCGATGGCCACCTGCTTGCACAGATCGGCGTCGACGTTGGCCAGGACCTCGAGTTGGCGTTCCTTGATGGACTGCTCGTAGCACTTGCCGAGTTCGAACGTGAAAGCCTCGATGATGTGCGCCTGCTCAACGGCGGACAGACTCCGGTAGAACATGGCCGGCTGGGTGAAGTGGTCTTCGAACGAGGACGGGTTTTCCCGCACCGTCGGACCCTGCACCTGCCGCGGTGTCTGCACGTACCCGCCTTCGTCGGCATTGGCGACCAACGGTTCCCCGTCGTCAATGCTGTTGGGGCGGTACGGCGCCTGGCCGGTGTGAATCGCGGTCTGGTGCATGCCGTCGCGCAGCATGTCGTTCACCGGGCAATGCGGCCGGTTGATCGGCAGCTGCGTGAAGTTGGGACCACCGAGCCGGGTGAGCTGGGTGTCCAGATAGGAGAACAATCGGGCCTGCAGCAGCGGGTCGTTGGTCGGTTCGATGCCCGGCACCAGGTTGCCGAGATGGAACGCGACCTGCTCGGTTTCGGCGAAGAAATTGGTCGGGTTGCCGTTGAGGGTCAGTTTGCCGATCAGCTGCACCGGCACCATCTCCTCGGGCACCAGCTTGGTCGGGTCGAGCAGATCGATGCCCTGGAAGCTGTCGGTGCCGTCGTCCGGCATGACCTGGATGCCGAGCTCGTATTCGAGTGGGGCGCCCGCTTCGATGCCATCGGCCATGTCCCGGCGGTGGAAGTCGGGATCGACACCGGCGGTGATCTGGGCTTCTTCCCAGACCTGGGAATGCACGCCGGCGACCGGCTTCCAGTGGAACTTGACCAGGCTCGTCTTGCCCTTCTTGTTCACCAGCCGGAAGGTGTGGACGCCGAATCCCTCCATCGTGCGGAAGGAACGCGGAATGCCGCGATCGCTCATGTTCCACAGCACGTGATGCGTGGCTTCGGTGTGCAGCGAGACGAAGTCCCAGAAGGTGTCGTGCGCGGATTGGGCCTGCGGGATCTCGCGGTCGGGATGGGGCTTCGCCGCATGGACGACGTCGGGGAACTTGATGCCGTCCTGGATGAAGAACACCGGAATGTTGTTGCCCACCAAGTCGAAATTGCCCTCGTCGGTGTAGAACTTGACCGCGAATCCTCTGGTGTCGCGGACGGTGTCGGCAGATCCCCGGGAGCCCAGCACCGTCGAGAATCGGCAGAAC
This sequence comes from Mycobacterium paragordonae, assembly GCF_003614435.1. Taxonomy (NCBI): domain Bacteria; kingdom Bacillati; phylum Actinomycetota; class Actinomycetes; order Mycobacteriales; family Mycobacteriaceae; genus Mycobacterium; species Mycobacterium paragordonae. The sequence continues at coordinate 1,083,203 of NZ_CP025546.1, read as the reverse complement.
ACCTCGGTTTTCTTACCCTTGCGGGCGAGGAACCCGGCCCTGGTGACCGACGCCGCGGTGCCGTAGGACTCGAAGATCCCGTGCGCGGCCGCACCGCGGGCATGCACGACCCGCTCGGGGATGCGCTCATGGTCGAAGTGGGTGATCTTCTCGCGCAGGTGGAAATCCTCGAGCAGGCTGGGTCCGCGATTGCCGGCTTTCAGCGAGTGGTCGGTGTCGGGAAGGCGCAGGCCCTGAGCGGTGGTCAGATACTTGCCGCCCTGGGCGCGGACGTCGAAATCTCCGGCCTCACCGTTGGTGTTGCCGGTCGGGCTCGTTCGCTTGGGGGCGGTCTGGTCGGGCTGGCGGCGCGGTGGCATGGCTGCTCCAAAAGCTGGGTCGTGGATTCAGGGCGCTCGGGTACCCGCTAGATCTCGGCTTAAGCAAAGAGATTGACCCGGCACGGTTTCGGGTATTTCCAGCGACAATCTCCAATCCGGGGTGTGGCAGAGTTTGAAGTGAGCGGCGATGGTCGGCTGGCTGGACAGATTGCAGCAACGCAATCGGACGGTGGGCGTCGCCATCGCGGTCATCTACAAGTACCTCGACGATCAGGGCGGCTATCTGGCCGCGCTGATCACGTACTACGCCTTCGTTTCGCTGTTCCCCCTGTTGCTGCTGTTGACCACCGGTCTCGGGGTGCTGCTGGCCGGCAGACCCGACCTACAGGCGCAGGTGCTGCAGAGCACGTTGAGCCAATTCCCGGTCATCGGCAGCCAGTTGCATCAGCCGGAAGGACTCAGCGGCGGTGCGGGCGCGGTCGCGGTCGGAGTATTCGGCGCACTGTACGGCGGTCTGGGCGTGGGGCAGGCGCTGCAGAATGCGATGGATTCGGTCTGGGCGGTGCCGCGGCACGAGCGTCCGGATCCGATCCGGTCCCGGGTGCGCAGTTTCCTGCTGTTACTGGTGCTCGGCTCGGCGGCCGTCGCCACCACCCTGCTGTCGGCGATCGCGCACGCGACAAGCACATTGGGCCCGTTCGGCCGAATCGGCGTCGCTCTTGTCGCGGTCGCCATCAACGCGGGCATCTGCCTAGTGGCCTTCCGGGTGACCACCGCCCGCGAACTCACCTACCGGCAGGTGTTGCCGGGAGCGATTGCGGCGGCCATCGTCTGGCAGATTCTGCAGTGGTTCGGCGCCGGATACATCGGCCATGTGGTGAAGTCCTCCAGCGCAACCAACAGCGTGTTCGCACTGGTGCTGGGAATGCTGGCGTTTCTGTTCCTGGTGTCGTCGACGCTGGTGTTGTGCGCCGAGATCAACGTCGTGTTGGTCGAAGGGCTGCACCCGCGGTCGTTGCTCACCCCGTTCACCGACGACGCGGATCTGACGCCGGCCGACCGCAAGACCTACACCAGAAAAGCCAAAGCCGAACGCGTCAAACGCTTTCAGCGCGTCAGCGTGCGGTTCAACGATTCCGACCGCAAGCCCACTGGCGTATCCTGAGTCGACCGTGCCGCTATCACGTTGCGGTGCAACCCAATCACGAGGGAACCCATGGACTTCCGTGCTTTTGTCGAGCCGCAGCAAGGTGCCACTTACGCCGACCAGTTGGCCGTCGCGCGAGCCGCCGAGGATCTCGGCTTCGACGCGTTCTTCCGCTCGGATCATTATCTGGCCATGAGCGGTGACGGCGGGCCGGGGCCGACCGACTCGTGGGTGACTTTGGGCGCCATCGCCCGCGAGACGTCGCGCATCCGGTTGGGCACCCTGGTGACGTCGGCGACGTTCCGTTACCCGGGGCCGCTGGCGATCGCGGTGGCACAGGTGGACGAAATGAGCGGCGGCCGTGTCGAATTCGGCCTGGGCAGCGGCTGGTTCGAAGCAGAGCATCAGGCGTACGGGATACCGTTTCCGTCGGTGCGCGAACGCTTCGACCGGCTCTCCGAGCAACTCGCCGTCATTACCGGGCTGTGGACCACGCCAGCGGGTGAGACGTTCGACTTCGCCGGTGAGCATTACCCGATCGCCGGCTCGCCGGGCCTGCCCAAGCCGGTGCAGAACCCGCACCCGCCGATCGTCATCGGCGGCACCGGGGCGAAAAGGACGCCGGCGCTGGCGGCAAAGTATGCGGCCGAATTCAATGTGCCCTTCGCGACGATCGACGTGGTGCGTCAACAGTTCCAGCGGGTGGGCGACGCCGTTGCGGCGGCCGGCCGTGCCACCGATTCGATCGTGTACTCGAGCGCTTTCGTGTTGTGCGCCGGCCGCGACGAGGCGGAGGTGTCCCGTCGCGCATCGGTGATCGGCCGGGAGGTCGACGAGATGCGCTCCAACAGTCCACTGGTCGGCACGCCGGGTGAGATCGTCGACAAGCTGGGTCCGTGGGGCGAGTTGGGGGTGCGGCGGGTGTACGCGCAGCTGCTCGACATGTCCGACCTGGCGCATCTGGAGCTGTTGGCCAATGACGTGATGCCGCAGCTGCGGTAGCCGTCAGACGTAGAACTCGTCGATGACCTTCTTGTTGTTCTGCTCGACCACCGCCCGCTTCAACTTCAGCGACGGAGTGAGTTCCCCTGTGTCGACGGATAATTCGTGGTCGATCAGCTCCCACTTCTTGATGGTCTCCCAGCGGTTGAGTTCGCTGTTCAACTGGCTGACGTAGCCGTCGACCATCTCGCGGACCTGGGCGTTGCGGGTGAGTTCGGCGAAGGACGTCTCCGAAATCCCTTGTTCTTGAGCCCATTTCGTCAGTGCTTCGCCGTCGAGTGCGATCAGCGCGACACAGTAGTTGCGCGCCTCCCCGAAGACGATGAATTGGCTGGCGTACGGGCAGAGCGCCATGAACTTGGCTTCGATGGCCGGCGGCGCGACGTACTTGCCGCCGGACGTCTTGAACAGCTCCTTGATGCGGCCGGTGATGGTGAGGAATCCGTCGGAATCGAGGCTGCCGCGATCGCCGGTGCGCAGCCAGCCGTCCTTGGTCATCGCCTCCTCGGTCTTGTCGGGCAGATGGTGATATCCGGTCATCACCAAGGGACCGTGCAGCTGGATCTCCCCGTTGTCGCCGATCCGCACGTCCGTGCCGTCGAAGGGCAGGCCGACCGTGCCGAGCTTGTAGTTGTCGGGCCGGTTGATGAATCCGGCGCCGGCGGATTCGGTGAGTCCATAGCCTTCCAGCACCAGCACTCCGGCGGCGAGGAACCATTCGGCGATTTCGCGGTTGAGCGGCGCCGAGCCGGAGACGAAGAAACGCAGCCGCCCGCCGAAGACCTCGCGCACCTTGCTGAACACCAGGCGGTCGAACAGCTGCTGCTGCAACCTGAGCGGCAGCGGGACCGGCTTGCCGTCGCGGCGGCGCCGAGATACGTCAAGCCCGACCCGGAACGCCTGATCGAACAGCCGGGCTTTGATGCCACCGGCACCTTGGCTAGTCATCACGATCCGGGCGTGCGCCTTCTCGAAGATGCGGGGCACCGCGGCCATGAACGTCGGTTTCACGACGCCCATGTTCTCGACGATCTTGTCGACACGTCCGTCGACCGCGCTGACGAATCCGCACGCGAGCTGGCTGGCGAGCAGCACCTTGCCGAAAGAGTGGGCCAGGGGCAGCCACAGCACGTGCAGGTCGTCCTCGCCGAGGAGTCCCTCGTTGCGGATGAACCCCGCCGCCGACGTCCACGACCGGTGCGCCAGGCGCACTCCCTTCGGCCGCCCGGTGGTTCCCGACGTGTAGATCAGGGTGGCGAGCGATTCGCTGGTCACCGTGGCTGCGGCTTCCTCTACGCACTTCGGCTGTTCCTGCAAGTGAGCGGCGCCGCGGCGGGTGAATTCGTCGAAAGTGATGACCCACTCGCCGTCACCGTCCCCGTCGATGACCACCACCAGCTGTACGTCCGGCAGCTCGCCGCGGTTGTCGGCGAGTTTGGCGACCTGCGCGGCGTCCTCGGCGAAGACGATCCGCGACTCCGAGTCGGCCACGATGTAGGTGGCGTCGGAGGCGTGCGTGCTGGGGTAGACGGTCGTCGTCGCCGCACCGGCGCACATCACGGCGAGGTCGGCCAGGATCCACTCGTACCGGGTGCCCGACATGATGGCGACGCGCTGTTCGGGTTCGATGCCCGACGCGAGCAACGCCGCCGCCAGTTCCCGCACGCGGTCGGCGGTCTCCTGCCAGGTGACCGACACCCAACGGTCGCCGCTCAGGCGCCGGAACGCCTCTTTACGGGCAGAAGCGCCGACCCTTTCGAAGAACATCGACGCCAGATTCGACGTGGTTACTGACGACACTGTCATCCCTCCTTGATACCGCTGTCCGTAGGAAGTATGGGAGGTGCTCGCAACTGCGCGACTGCGGCATCGACCACAGCGATGATCACGGGTCCATTCGACCCTCCGCCGAGCGGCACCAAGGAATTCTGGAGAATCCGTTCAGCCGCCAATCCCATGCTTGGCCCATCGATCAACATCGCTACGCAGCAAGGAAATTCGAATGAACGGTAACCGTTTCTTCTCGGTGGCCGCGGTCGGTACGGCGATAGCGGCTCTCTTCGGCGGCGCTGTCGCGGGTTCACCCGACGCACACGCAGGGGTGGCCGCAGGTGTTCTGTACACCGTGATCGCCTACTCCCCGATCACCGGGTACACCGGGTGGGCCAATAACGCCTCCACGATGGAGGAGGCCACCCATATCGCGCTCGGCAATTGCCAGCCGCACGGCAGCGGCTGTCAGGTGACGTCGTGGGCGCACAATGGCTGCGCTGCGCTGGCCCTGGGGTCCGGCCGCTGGGGCGGCGCCTGGGGGGCGAACGCCGGCGCTGCTCAAGCCAACGCGCTGGCCATAGTCAGAGCGGGCCGCATCGTCGAGCTGCACTGCACGGGCTGACTCAGCTTTCGCTTCGCGGAGTCGACCGGGGCCGAAAGGCCCTTGTAGGGCGGCACGTTGAGGGAGCACAGTCGGGGCGGTGGACATCATGACCGAATACGCGGATAGGCCTGAGAACCCCTGCAGCACAACGGGCTACCCGCCGCTGCAGTGCTCGGACCGCACCGCGCCGGTCACCACCCCGAAGAACGGCACCGGGACAGCTTCGTTCGTTGTCGCGGTTATGGCCCTGCTGGCAGACGCGGTGGCGTTGGCGCTGGGAACGGGCTGGCCGATATTCGGTGGGGCGATTCTCGGCGTCGTCGCGGTAGCGACCGGGTTCGTTGCCCTCAAGCGCGTCCGACGCGGCGAAGCCGACAAGAAATCATTCGCGATCACGGGCGTCGTGCTGGGAAGCCTCGCAATCGCCGCGGGCTTCGCATTGGCATACCTCACGTTTCTCGTTCTGATGCTGATGAAGTGGGTGGAGACGGTTGTCTAGCGACGTACTTCCGTCGTCTTTGACAGTGGACGCCTTCGATGCGGCGCCTTATCTACTGCGGAGTCGCTGCGGACTGAGCCGCTGGTCACGCCCCTCGCGGGGCGAGAAATAGCTCGCCGACCTTGTGGTGGCAGGTACAGGATTCGAACCTGTGAAGCTTTCGCGACGGATTTACAGTCCGCTCCCATTGGCCGCTCGGGCAACCTGCCGCCTAGCAGGGTACAACGACGGGGTAGACAGTTCACAAACGGGCAGCACTGCGAAAGGACGCAACGCATGGCGGACTCATCGTTCGACATCGTCAGCAAGATCGACCGGCAGGAAGTCGACAACGCGCTCAACCAGGCCGCCAAGGAACTGTCCACGCGCTTCGACTTCCGCGGCACCGACACCAAGATCGCGTGGAAAGGCGAGGAAGGCATCGAGCTGACCTCGTCGACCGAAGAGCGGGTCAAGGCCGCGCTCGACGTCTTCAAGGAGAAACTGATCCGGCGCGACATCTCGCTGAAGTCTTTCGAGGCCGGCGAACCGCAGGCCTCCGGCAAGACCTACAAGCTGAGCGGCACCCTCAAGCAGGGCATCAGCAGCGAGAACGCCAAGAAGATCACCAAGCTGATCCGCGACGACGGGCCCAAGACCGTCAAGACGCAGATCCAGGGCGACGAGGTCCGCGTGACCAGCAAGAAGCGTGACGACCTGCAGGCCGTCATCTCGATGCTCAAGCAGGCCGACCTCGACGTGGCGCTGCAGTTCGTGAACTACCGGTGATCTTGTCCGCGAACGGAACCCCACTGCGAAAATCGGGTCACGAAATCGCAGCCAGGTTCCTTTCGCGACCACACGGTCACGGGCCAAAGGCCGAAGGTCCCTGGCTCAATGGACTGATCGCTCCCTAGGCTGAATCACGTGATTCGCGAAGAGACGGACTATGTCGACGTCCTCATCGTCGGCGCCGGCATCTCCGGCCTGGGGGCCGCCTACCGCATCCTGCAGCGCAACCCGGGGCTCAGCTACACCATCCTGGAGCGCCGCGAGCGCATCGGCGGCACCTGGGACCTGTTCCGGTACCCGGGCGTGCGCTCGGACAGCAGCATCTTCACGCTCAGCTTCCCGTTCGAGCCGTGGACCCGCGAGGAAGGCGTCGCCGACGGCGAACACATCCGCGAGTACCTGACCGCCATGGCCCGCAAGTACGGCATCGACAAGCACATCCAGTTCCGCAGCCACGTCCGCGGCGCCGACTGGGATTCGGCCACCGACACCTGGACGGTCAGCTTCGAGCGGGACGGCGTCACCCAGCAGTGCCGCAGCAGGTTCGTGTTCTTCGGCAGCGGCTACTACGACTACGACGCGGGCTACACCCCCGACTTCCCCGGCATCGAGCAATTCGGCGGCACCGTCGTGCACCCGCAGCACTGGCCGGAGGACCTGGACTACACCGGCAAGAACGTGGTGGTGATCGGCAGCGGCGCCACCGCGGTGACGCTGATTCCCGCGATGGCCGAAAAGGCCGGCAAGGTGGTCATGCTGCAGCGTTCGCCCACGTACCTGATCTCGTCGTCCAAGTACAGCAAGGTCGCCTGGCTGAGCCGAAAGCTGCTGCCCCGCAGGCTTGCTCACCTGACCATCCGGTTCTACAACGCGCTGATGGAGGGCGTGCTGTGGTTCCTGTCGCGCAAGACGCCGCCGCTGATCAAGTGGCTGCTGCGGCGCAAGGCGGTGCAGAACCTGCCGGCCGGATATGACGTCGACACCCACTTCAAGCCCCGCTACAACCCGTGGGACCAGCGGCTGTGTTTGATCCCGGACGCCGACCTGTACCAGGTCGTGGCCGACGGTCGCGCCGAGGTGGTCACCGATCACATCGACCATTTCGACGCGACCGGCATCGCCCTGAAATCCGGGCGGCATCTGGACGCCGACGTCATCGTCACCGCCACCGGCCTGCAATTGCAGGCCCTCGGCGGCGCCGCGATCAGCATCGACGGCGTCGATATCAACCCCCGGGACCGCTTCGTCTATAAGGCGCACATGCTCGAGGACGTGCCCAACCTGTTCTGGTGCGTCGGCTATACGAACGCCTCGTGGACCTTGCGGGCGGACATGACCGCGCGGGCGACCGCCAAGCTGCTGGCCTACATGGCCGAGCACGGCTACACCCACGCCAGCCCGCACCTGGGCGACCAGGCGATGACGGAGAAACCGGCGTGGGACATCCAGGCGGGTTACGTCAAGCGGGCGCTGCACGCGCTGCCCAAGTCGGGCACCAAACGCCCCTGGAACGTGCGGCAGAACTATTTCGCCGACGCGATCGACTACCGGTTCGACCGGATCGACGAGGCCATGGAGTTCGGCCGGGCCGCCGACCGCGCCGCGCTGGCCGGCTGAACCGACCGGCTAAGCGGAGGCCCCGAGCGAGATCTTCTTGCCGCAGTTCGGGCAGAACTTCTCGGTGTGGTGATGTTGCGCGCCGCAGTTGGCGCAGAAGTGCGGTTCGTCGGGTCCGGCGGGCGGCACGAGTCCCAGAGATCGCACGGTGCCGGCCGAATCATCGTCGTCCGGCACCGGCTCGGCTGCTTCGGCGGCTTCGGTTTCGGTTTCGGTTTCGGTTTCCGCACGACGCTGCCGGCGGTTCCGGACCACCAGGAGAGTCACCCAGCCGCCGACAAGCAGCACCAGCAAGGCACCAGCGGCGATGTACCACAACAGGTTTGACCGCTCGAACACCGAGACGTCACCGTACTGCTGGCGAAGATTGGCCGCGCTGGTCTTGAGGTCGGCGGCGCCGGGGTAATCGGGCGACAGCGTCAAGGCCAGGTCGAAGTCGGTGATCGCATCGCTGTAGCGGCCCTCGTGGTAGTGGCTGAGTCCGCGGCGGTAGGCCTGGTCGGCGGGCCCGAGCGTGCCCTTGACGGCCTTGGCCGCCATCATCGTCGCGAGTGTGTCCGAGGGCGCGATGAAGTTGAACGGCTGCGGTTCGCCGGCGGGGCCGAAGCTGTTGACGCCGATCACCTTTCCGCTGAGATCCACGGTCGGGCCGCCGCTCATTCCTTCGGCGACGGCGGCGTCGATCTCGTAGACCGGGCTCGATTTCACGTTCGACTTCTTGCTCACCTTGCCGCTCTTGTTGGTCGGGTCGAGCGAGCGGCCGGTCAGCCGTGCGGTGGGTTCGGCGTAACCGACCGTCAGCACGGGTGTGCCGATGCTGACCGCGGAGTCGGTGGTGAGTTCGGACGACGGCAGATTGTGTTTGTCGACCTTCAGCAGAGCCACGTCACCTTTGCCGAGTGGCTTGAAGTCCACGACGGAGGCGGGCATCTTCTCCGCGATCTTCGTCCCGGTGCCGTAGATCAGCGTCAGGTTCAACTGCGGCCCGGTGCCCGGCACGGTTCCCTCCACCCGCGCGTTCTTCGCCAGCCACTCCAGCGTCGCCAGCGGGTCCTGACTGACCGGAGCGTCCGGATATTGGGCCTGGTACTCGCTGACGGCCCGTTTGAGTATCTGCTCCTTCGCCGTGTCCGGGTCGGCGCAGTGCCCGGCGGTGGCGACCCAGCCGTCGGGGTTGACGACGAATCCGGTGCAGTTCCAGGTGGTGACGAATGGGGCGTTGGACCCTTCGCCGAAGAACGACAGCGTCTTCCCGTCGGGCAACTTGACCATGCCGTATGCCTCGACACCGAGGAACATGACGGCCGGCCGTATCCGCGCCGCCGCAATCTGTTCAGCGTTGGCCTGCGGTCGGCCACCGTCGGCCACCGCAGTGGCGGGCCACGACACCGAAACGACGAGCGCGGCTGCGGCGAGCATTGCTCGGCATAGGGTCACTACTTCACCTTCCCGGCGTCGGCGCCCCGGCCGGAAGGGCCCGAAGTCCTCTGCCCGTGGGTCGTTGGTATTCGGTCGTTGGTGTTCGGTCGTTGGTATTCGAAGGCCGCGGCAATAGGCTGGCGTTCATGGCAGGTGAGAAGCGCGAACCCAATGTCGTTGTCCTCGGTGGCGGTTCCTGGGGCACCACTGTGGCCTCAATCTGCGCGCGCCGCGGACCGACGCTGCAGTGGGTGCGGTCGGAGGACACGGCCAAGGACATCAACGAGAATCACCGCAACAGCCGGTACCTGGGCAACGAGGTAGCGCTGAGCAGCTCGCTGCGCGCCACTACCGACTTCGCCGAAGCCGCGAATTGCGCCGACGTACTGGTCATGGGTGTGCCGTCGCACGGCTTCCGCGGAGTGCTGAACGAACTGGCCAAAGAACTGCGGCCGTGGGTGCCGGTGGTCTCACTGGTGAAGGGTCTCGAACAGGGCACCAACATGCGGATGTCCCAGATCATCGAGGAGATCCTGCCCGGGCATCCGGCCGGAATTCTGGCCGGACCCAACATCGCCCGTGAGGTCGCCGAGGGTTACGCCGCCGCCGCGGTGCTGGCCATGCCGGACCAACACCTGGCCACGCGGCTGTCAACGCTGTTCCGCACCCGGCGTTTCCGCGTCTACACCACCGACGACGTGGTCGGCGTCGAGATGGCGGGGGCGCTGAAGAACGTCTTCGCCATCGCAGTCGGGATGGGTTATTCGCTGGGGATCGGCGAGAACACCCGGGCACTGGTGATCGCCCGGGCGCTGCGGGAGATGACCAAGCTCGGTGTGGCGATGGGCGGCAACGCCGAGACATTCCCCGGCCTGGCCGGTCTGGGCGACCTGATCGTCACGTGTACCAGCCAGCGCAGCCGCAACCGCCACGTCGGCGAACAGTTGGGCGCCGGCAAGCCCATCGACGAGATCATCGCGTCGATGAACCAGGTGGCCGAGGGTGTCAAGGCCGCCAGCGTGATCATGGAGTTCGCTGAGGAATTCGGGTTGAATATGCCGATCGCGCGCGAGGTTGACGCCGTGATCAATCACGGCTCCACCGTCGAGCAGGCCTACAGCGGCCTGGCCGCCGAGGAACCCGGACACGAGGTGCACGGCTCCGGGTTCTGACCCCAAGCTCCTGCAGGCGCTGATCAGGTGCGGCGCATAGAAAATTTGCGTTCGCTATGCAGCCAGCGCGTCCGGTTGCCGCTGCCGGTTGCCCCCCATACCGTCGTTCAAAGGTCGTCATGCGGGCCGCCCGAAACAACGGCGTTTCGGGTCAGTTCGTATTCGCTTGTGCGTCAGAGCGTTACGGCTGACACGGGGCGGATGTCGCATTGTCCCCCGCTACATCTGACGAGGGAGCATCCGTTGACCGACGAAATCGGGGGCGCCTCGCGAACAGATCGGCTGCGGGCCGTCATGCAACACGACCTGCCGGCGTCGCTGGTGGTTTTCCTGGTGGCACTGCCCTTGTCGCTGGGCATCGCGATCGCTTCCGACGCGCCGGTGCTCGCCGGTCTGATCGCCGCGATCGTCGGCGGCATCGTCGGCGGGGCACTGGGCGGGTCGCCACTGCAGGTGAGTGGTCCGGCCGCCGGACTGACGGTGATCGTTGCCGATCTGATAGCCGAATTCGGCTGGGGTATAACGTGCTTCATCACCGCTGTCGCGGGCCTCATGCAGGTTCTGTTGGGGCTCAGCCGCGTTGCCCGTGCGGCGCTTGCGATTTCGCCGGTGGTGGTGCATGCGATGCTGGCCGGCATCGGGATCACCATCGCGCTGCAGCAGACGCATGTGCTGTTGGGCGGGGAGTCGCACAGCTCGGCCTGGGTCAACGTGGTGGAACTGCCTGCCCAGATCCTCGGCGCGCACCGGCCCGGACTCTTCCTCGGCCTGCTGGTGATAGCGATCATGGTCGCGTGGCGGTGGGCTCCGGCCAAGTTGGCCGCCGTTCCGGGCCCACTGGTCGCCATCGTGGTCGTGACGGTGATCTCGGTGGTGTTTCCGTTCACCGTTTCACGTATCACGTTGGAAGGCTCCGTGATCGACGCGTTGCAGTTGCCGTCGATACCGCACGGCAACTGGGGGGCCGTGGTGGTCGGCATCATCACTGTCACGCTGATCACGAGCGTGCAGAGCCTGTTGACGGCGGTCGCCACCGACCGGATGCACACCGGGCCGCGCACCAACCTCGACCGAGAGCTGATCGGACAGGGTGCCTCCAACATCGTCTCGGGCGCCGTCGGCGGCCTGCCGATCGCCGGGGTCATCGTGCGCAGCTCGGCAAATATCAAGGCCGGGGCCAAAACCAGCGCCTCGACGATTCTGCACGGGTTCTGGATCCTGCTGTTCGCGCTGCCCTTCGCGGGCCTGATCGAACAGATCCCCAGCGCCGCGCTGGCCGGGCTGCTGATCGTGATCGGAATTCAGCTGTTACAACCGGCGCACATCGAAACCGCAGTCAAGACCGGCGATTTCGCGATCTATCTGGTGACCATCGTCGCCGTCGTCTTCCTCAACCTCCTGCACGGCGTCCTGATCGGGTTGGCTCTGGCCATCGCGATGACCGGATGGCGGGTGATCCGGGCCAAGGTGGAGGCCGTTCCCGACGGCGATCAGTGGCGCGTCACCATCGAGGGCGCCTGCACCTTCCTCAGCCTGCCGCGGCTGACCCGGGTACTGGCCGCGGTGCCCCCCGGCAGCACCGTCACCCTGCACATCGCGGTCACTTACCTCGATCACGCTGCGCACCAATCGATTACCGACTGGCAGCAGCAACACGAGTCAACCGGTGGAACGTTGCACATCGACGGACTGCTCGAGCGCGGGCATCCGCCACGCACGCCTTCGGTGTCGCTGGTGGGAAGGAGCGCATCCGAAGAAGCCGCGTAGGCGCTTAACTGTTTTGCGTCCACCAGTCGTACAACGCGTAGTCGACTTCCGAAGTCGGCTTCCGAAGGTTCTAGGCCCCGGAGCACGGGTCCGGCGTATTGGCCGTCTTATGAATGTTGACACCGCCGTTCTTCTGGAGCGGGCTGAAAAGCCGGAACACGTCGACCACGATCACTCTCTGCGTCGCTGCGTCACCCCACTTCCAATGGACATAACCGACGTTGTTGTTCACCTCCTCCAGACACCACTTGAGGCCTTGAAGTTCGCCACCCACCGGCAACTGACGGCGGATCGATGCCACCTCCTGGTCGAATGGCAGCGCCATTTCCCAGAACTCGCTTGCGTCCCATTCACCCGTATGCGTCGAACCGATCAGCTTCGAGCCTGCCGGCAAGGTGAGATCGATGAGCTGGGACCTGCCCGCTACACCCTGCGGACTCGGCGTCGGCCGACCGCGGTTCCCCGCCAGGAGGCCGGCAGCCGAGGCCGCGACGACAAGAAGGATCACAACAACGACCGACCGAACCCAGACCGGGAACCACCTCGGGGTCGGACCGGGCGAAGGCATCGTCATGCAACTCTTCTTACGCGCAGCCGGAATCGGCCACAGGACTTTCGGCCCTAGCCCTCAAGCGGCTAGTCACGTGAGGATTACCCACGTCGTGGACGAAGGGAGCGCCGTGATGAGCGCAGGTTCCTCAGTTCGTCATCTCGCCGCTACAGCGGGGACTGCCGCACTGATCACGATGGGCGCCGTAGGTGGGGCTGCGGCCTGCGGCAGCAGCAGTGCAAACGCTCCCGCACCACCCGCCGTCTCCCCCACAAGTGTGTCGAGCATCATCAGCTCGATCACGTCGTGGCTCACCTCCATCAGCAGCCGCTTCGAGGTACCTAATAGAACGCCCTCGGTGACCTCCGTGCGTGGTTAACGCCACTTAGCCCGACAGACGCACCGACCGCGTCAAACCAGCATCATGACAACAGTTTTCGAATCCGCACACTTGCTCGGAGGACACGTTGAATCGAGTGAGTCACCTTGACACCAACGGAAGAACCTATGCCTCAAACAGCGGCCATGCTTTGGCGGAGAATGATTTCCGATGACATCGTCGCTGAACCCGCCGGGTTGGTACCCGGATCCTGCCGGGGCGGCAGGCTCCCGATACTGGGACGGCCACAACTGGGGGGCCTTCGTCCCACCTGGCGGGGTGTACGAGCCCAGCGCTGGAACGCATGACCCTGCAACCGAAAGCGGTGGGAAGGCCTCAGTTCTTACCGTCGCCCAAGGGATTTCGCTGCTCTTACTCGGGCTCGTCTTCGGGTATTTCCACGCCGGCCTGCTACCGAACGTGCCTACCCGCCGGGCGAATGCCCCCGAGTTGGTCGACACCATCTGGCGCACTTACTTTCTGGTGACGCCGACACTCTGCGTGGTGTCGTTGATCTTGGGAATCCTCTGCCTGGCCAGACCTGAAGCCCACCCCAAGTACAGCGTCATCGCGGGAACGGCCTGGATCCTGACGGGTTTGGCGGGCTGCTATCTCGGGTTCTTGTCCGTTGGCAACGGAGACGATATGGGTACCCCGACCACCTATTTGTTCTCCGGCTTTGCCTCCGCGTGCGCCGGTGCTGTGATCACCGCGCTCTCGGTAGGGGTGCTCGTCAGAAAACGCAGCTCACAGCTCTCAACGATCGTCGATTACTGAGCAATCCGCGGTGGACACATCTCCACGACCAAGCCGAAGTAGCGGAGCGCGATGCGTCCCGCTTCACGCGGTAGGTCCAATCATGTTGCGCCCGAGCAGGATCAGCTTCCCGCGGCCGTTGAGCGCCACCGGTTCAGCGCTCACGAAGCAGGCAAACCGTCCCGACGACAGAGGACTTTCGGTCCTGTTGCCGCGCAGCGAAGACAGTGACGATGATGTGATGAGCACCGACCGGCCGAGCCGCACTCGTAAGCGCGGACTTTTGCTGCTGCTGGCCGTCGCGGGCGTGCTGGTGATCATCGGCGCTATCGCGTTAGTGAAGTCACTGCATCGACATGACAGCCCCTACCGGGTCACCGCGACCGTGCCGGTCGGCCGTGGGACCTCGCGGGTGGCGGTCGACCCCGTCATACACGCGGTGTACGTCGCCAACTTCGGCGACCACACGGTGTCGGTGATCGACGCGAAGACGCACACGGTCACCGCCACCGTGCAGGTCGGCCGGTGGCCGAATGATGTGGCGGTGGATTCAGGCACCCACACGGTCTACGTCTCGACTTCAACCGAACCGATGTCGGTGATAGACGGTTCGACCCATACCGTCACCGCCACCGTGGGCGGGGCACTCAACGGCGTGGCAGTGGATCCCGGCACCCACACCGTCTACGCAGCCACGGGCCATGACACTGTGTCCGTGCTGGACGGGTCGTCGCACTCGGTCACCGCCACCGTGCCACTCGAGTATCCGGTACACCTGGCGGTGGATTCAGGCACCCACAACGTGTACGTCGTCAACGGTTTCGACGACACCTTGTCGGTGCTCGACGGGTCGACCCACACCGTCACCGCCACCGTGCACGTCGGCAGCCGCGTAACAGGCCGGAACGACGTCAATCGCGGTGTTGCGGTGGATTCGGACACGCACACGGTCTACGTCGCAAAGTTCGCCGACGACGCGGTGTCGGTGATCGACGGAAACACCCACGCGGTCACCGCCACCGTGCACGTGGGCCGCAGCCCGGAAGGGGTTGCGGTGGATCCGCTCACCCACACCGTCTACGTCACCAACGGCGGCGACGGCACGGTGTCGGTGATCGACGGAAAGACGCACGCGGTTACCGCCACCGTGCACGTGGGCCGCAGCCCGGAAGGGGTTGCGGTGGATCCGCAGACCCACACCGTCTACGTCGCCAACCACAGCGACGAAACCCTGTCGGTGATCGAAGCTCGCTGAGGGGCCAGAGAAGTGGACGGAATCATTCCTGGTAATACCGGGTCCAGAGAGGGAGGCACCCAGATGAAGGCAGCGGACCAACGCAAGCCAAGCCCGAATCGGCAGCACCGGCGGACCGTACCCGTCGCGGTGCAAACTGGCATGCTCGCGGTCGTCGGGGCCGTCGTGTTGACCGCATCCCTGTCTGGATGCGGGGGCCCGTCCGGCGGTCAGGGGTCGAAAGCGACTTCTCCCTCGACGACACCGTCCAGCGGGCAAGCCCAATACAAGGTTGCCGCAACCATTCCCGTCGGCAAGGGCCCGGGCGGGGTAGCGGTGGACCCGGCAACCCACACCATCTATGTCGGCAACCTGGACTCCGACAGCGGCGACGGCACCCTCATCGTGATCGACGGGTCGAAGCGCTCGGTGACCGCCACGGTGCCGGTGGGCAAGCACGCGGGCGCGGTGGCGGTGGATCCGGGCAGCCACACCGTCTACGTCGTCAACTCCACCGACAACACCGTGTCGGTGGTCGACGGCGGTCGCAATACGGTGATCGCCACCGTGCCCGTCGCACCTGGCCCGTCCTCAGTTGCCGTCGATCCGGGCACCCACACCGCCTACGTTGGCAGTTCGGACCCCAACGGCGGCGCCGGCGCGGTGTCTGTCATCGACGGGTCGACACACGCTGTCACGGCGACCGTGCCGGTCGGCAAATTCGCGGGCGAGGTGGCGGTGGATCCGGGCAGCCACGTCGTCTACGCCACCAACTCCGGCGACGACACCATGTCGCTGATCGATGGGTCGACGCACACCGTCACCGCGACGATGCCCGTTGCTCGGTGGCCCAAAGCCGTTGCGGTCGACCCCGGCACGCACATCGTCTACGTCGCTACCGTCGACCCCGAGACCGCGCCGAACGATACGCAGCCGCCGTCGCGCAGTGGCAGAGTTTCGGTGATCGACCCGTCGACCCGCACGGTGGTCGCAACCGTGTCTATCGGCAAGGACCCAGACGGGTTGGCTGTGGACCCGGGAACCCACACCGTCTACGTTCCCAAGTACGCCAACGACACGCTGGCGGTGATCGACGGGTCAACCCGCGCGGTCACGGTCACCGGCCCTCTTACCGGGGCATCGCTGGGGCACGGCGTCGCGGTGGATCCAGGGACACACACCGTCTATGTCACCAACTTCAACGACGGCACTTTGTCGGTGATCGAGCCTGCCGGCCAGCGTTAGCAGTTCTTGATGCAATGGGTCAGGCAGGACAGCTGGGAACTGTTGCGGCAGTAGTCCCTTGGGTTGAATCAGCGGTCATAGCAGGCTTCGCTGCAACCGCCCGCACTGCGGCTCGGCTCACATGTTCACCGGCACGTCGTAGACATTGACCCGCGATCCGTCCTTCATGCTCGTCTCCCAGACGACGACGTGGCCGGGACCATGTTGCTGCGACGGGTAGCTGGTGGTGAAGCTGAAGGCGTACCAGTTGCTCCACTGCTGTTGCGTCGCAGTCGTGAAACCGTGGTCCAACTCTGCGCCGTCGGGAGCCTGCAGCGAGTAGGAGACCGTTCCTTCGAAGACGTTGGCGGCTCCGGAGACGGTCAACGGCGAGGTTACGGGTGCGGCGGGAACTGGAGACTCGACGAGGATCTTCGGTGTCACGGCCTCCAGGTCGCCGCGCTCGAGTCCGGCCGCGCCTTCCAAGGGTTTGCCGTTGAGGGTGATGGTCACCTGGCGCACGTCCTGAAATTGGGTAAGAGTGAACACGATTTCGGCGACGCGGGGTTGCGTGGGCTGCAAGGCTGCGCCGCCCGGCTGAAAGTTGTCGGACAGGTTGGCGGTCGCGGTGCCGTCCTTGACGTCAAGACCGAGCAGCTTGGTACCGGCTGGAATGTCGGTCGACATGCCGATGCTTCGTTCGAAGTCGTTGGGCCCCAGAAGAAGTGCTTGCACTGTTTGATCCTTACTGGAGCCGGCCAGCTGGCGCCCGGCGGTCGCGATCTTTTCCGACCGCATGAAGTAGACCCGCACAGTGCCGGCGCCGGCGGCGGGTGTCGTCGACTTCGGCGTCGTAGCCGCCGGATGCCCTGGATTGCTGCACGCGGTTCCCACAAGCAGCAGGCCAACGGCCGAAAGAACCCACATCGTCCGCCTCATGGGCTGACAGTGCCATCGATCAACGGGGTTGAAGAAGGGGCGAATGGCCCTACTTCCGCACGCCGAAACCAATGGTTGCAGAAGGAACAGCACGCGAACCATCGGCGGCGAGGCCATAAGTCTCTCCCGCTTCGGTCCAAATGGCCCTTCTCGGACTCGGTCCCAATGCGGAACCGTTACCACCAGGAAGCCGGCCCGCATTCAGCAGATTGAGAGGCGTTACATGGTTCGCGCGATTGTGATCGCGGCGGTGATAACGGCGGTGGTGACCGCATTCAACTGCGCTCCCGCGGAAGCCACCGCCTTATCGGCATATTCGTCCACCGTGCCGCAATATGTTCGGCCGCTTGATATGTCGGCCCACGCTGAGGCCTGGACCAGGCTGCCCGAGGAGCCCGTCACGTCTCCGATCGCCGGCAGCTCGTGGCGCTTCGTCGAGATCATGGGCGCGCCAACGCCGGAGACGGTCCAACCGACGCTGCAACTTTCAGTCGATGGCACAGCAACCGGCGATACGGGCTGCAATCAGTTCACTGGACGCTACGTCTCGGCGGGAGCGGATCTCAGTTTCTCCGATCTGGGTTATACCAAGATGATGTGTCGCCCTGAGGTGATGGCGGTGGAAAGGGCCGTGCAGTCAGCCCTTATGCGCACCAGCCGCATGGCGACATCCCCGGGTGAGCTGGACCTCGTCGCCTCCGACGGGACTGTGCTCGCGCGACTGACAGCGGTGACGTAGCCAAGCCAACCGATCGATTCATCGTCCGAATCCGGTTGCCGCACAGAGTTATTCCCGGCGGCTATCCTCGCGCCATCTGCTCCAGCCGGCGGATGCGGTCCTCGATCGGCGGGTGCGTCGAGAACATCGACCCGATGCGCTCGCCGGCCCGGAACGGGTTGGCGATCATCAGGTGAGCCTGGTTGGCCAGTTGCGGCTCGGGCGGCAGGGGTGCCATCTGCACGCCGCCGGAGATCTTGCGCAACGCGGACGCCAGGGCGAGCGGGTCGCCGGTCAGCATCGCGCCCGACTCGTCGGCCTGATACTCCCGCGAGCGCGACACCGCCAGCCGCACGACCGTCGCGGCGATCGGTCCGAGCAGTGAAACCAGCAGCATCGCAAAGGGATTGACCCCACCTTCGCGGTTGCCGCCGAATGCGCCGAACCACATGGCCATGTTGGCCAGGGCGGTGACCACCGACGCGAGAGCACCGGCCACACAGGAGATCAGGATGTCGCGGTTGTAGACGTGCGACAGCTCGTGGCCCAGGACGGCGCGCAGCTCGCGCTCATCGAGGATCCGCAGAATGCCGGTGGTGCAACACACGGCGGCATTGCGCGGATTGCGGCCGGTCGCGAATGCGTTGGGCGCGTTGGTGTCGCTGATGTACAGCCGCGGCATGGGCTGGTGCGCGGCGGTGGCCAGCTCGCGCACGATCCGATACATGGCGGGGTACTGCAACTCCGACACCGGTACCGCGTGCATGGCCCGCAGCGCCAGCTTGTCGCTGTTGTAGTAGGTGTAGACGTTGATCCCGACGGCGAACAGGGTCGCGAGAATCAGGGCCGTTCTGCCGAACAGCGCGCCGACGAACACGATCATCGCCGACATACCGACCAACAGCAGGAACGTCTTCAGCCTGTTGGCATGCGGATGCCAGGTCATGGGTGTGTCCTCCTACGACTTGATTACAGCCGGATAACGCCTGGGAGGACGGTTCAGGTTCCGATTTTTGCAGACCGGTTCAGCCGTGCCGGCTGACGGTGTAGTCGACGAGCGCCTGCAACGCGTCGCGGCCCGGAGATTGGGGCAGCAGACTGAGCTCGTGATGCGCCCGGTCCGCATAGCCCGCCAGCGTCTGCTTGGCCTGGGCCATGCCCGGCGACGTGCGCAGCAGGGCGAGCGCCTCTGACACCTCGCCGTCGTCGTGGATGGGTCCGGCCAGCAGCTCGCGCAGCCGCGCGCCGTCGGGCTCGGTGCCTTGCAGGGCGTACAGCATCGGCAGCGTGCGCACCCCTTCGCGCAGGTCGGTGCCGGGCACCTTGCCCGACTCGTCGGACTCGCTGTCGATGTCGATGATGTCGTCGGCGATCTGAAAGGCGGTGCCGACGATGCCGCCCAGCCGGCTCAGCCGCTCGATCTGGTCATCGTCGGCGCCGGAGAACATCCCCCCGAACCGGCCGGCGGCGCCGATCAGGCTGCCCGTCTTCTCGTGGACCACCCTCAGGTACTGCTCGATGCGGTCCACCCCGTCCGGGGTCCCGCGGGTCTCCCGCATCTGGCCCGTGACCAGCTCAGCGAAGGTATCGGCGACGATCCGCACGGCGTCGGGTCCCAGGCGGGAGACCAGGCGCGATGCCGTCGCCAACAGGTAGTCACCGGCCAGGATGGCGACGTTGTTGCCCCAGCGGGCGTTGGCACTGGGCGCTCCACGGCGGACTTCCGCCTCGTCCATCACGTCGTCGTGATACAGCGTCGCGAGATGGATGAGTTCCACCACGGCTCCGGCCAGGGTCACGTCCGGGTTGTCCGGGTCCGGGCCGGTTTGCGCGGACAGCACCGTGAACAGGGGGCGGAACCGCTTGCCGCCGGCCTGGAACAGATGCAGCAGGGATTCGGTCATCACCTCGTCGGAACCGCGCAGCTCAGCGTCCATGAGCTGCTCGACCCGGGCGACACCGTCACGGACAGTCGCGGCGAATCCGGCGTCACCGAAGTCCACGCCCGCCACCACCGTCGCCGGAGTTCTCATTCGACCAACATACTGGTGGCGTGGAAAACGCAGACCCCAGAGCCCTGCGCGCCCAGGTGGTGGTGGTGGGTGCCGGACCGGCCGGGTCGGCGGCGGCCGCCTGGGCCGCCAGGGCGGGCCGGGACGTCCTCGTCATCGATTCGGCCAGCTTCCCCCGGGACAAGGCGTGCGGCGACGGGCTCACCCCCCGGGCCATCCTCGAGTTGGAGCGGCTGGGGCTGGGCGACTGGCTGTCCAGCCGCATCCGGCACCACGGCCTGCGGATGAGCGGCTTCGGCGGCGAGGTGGAGGTGCAGTGGCCGGGCGCATCATTCCCGGCGCACAGCAGCGCGGTGGCGCGCCTGGAGCTCGACGACCGGATCCGCAAGGTTGCCGAAGAGTCCGGGGCGCGCATGCTGCTGGGCACCAAAGCTGTTGGAGTGCATCACGATTCGTCTCGGCGGGTGACGTCGGTGACGTTGGCCGACCGTACCGAGGTGTGGTGTGACCAACTTATCGTCGCCGACGGCGCACGCTCGTCGCTGGGCCGCAAGCTGGGCCGCCGCTGGCATCAGGAGACGGTGTACGGGGTGGCCGCCCGCGGTTACCTGGCCACGCCGCGCAGCGACGACCCCTGGCTGACGTCGCACCTGGAACTGCGCTCCCCCGACGGCGCCGTGCTGCCGGGCTACGGCTGGATCTTCCCGTTGGGCAACGGCGAAGTGAACATCGGCGTTGGAGCGCTGTCGACCACCAAGCGGCCGGCCGATCTGGCACTGCGGCCGCTGATCTCCTATTACACCGATCTGCGGCGCGACGAGTGGGGATTCGAGGGGCCGCCGCGGGCGGTGGCTTCGGCGTTGCTGCCGATGGGTGGCGCGGTGTCGGGTGTCGCCGGGCCGAATTGGATGCTGATCGGCGATGCCGCGGCCTGCGTGAACCCGCTGAACGGCGAGGGCATCGACTATGGGCTGGAGACGGGCCGACTGGCCGCCGAGGTGCTGGAAGCCCCGGATTTCTCCCAGCTGTGGCCCGCGCTGCTCACCGACCACTACGCGCGCGGATTCTCCGTCGCGCGCCGACTGGCGCTGCTGCTGACCTTCCAGCGGTTCCTGCCGGCAACCGGGCCGATCGCGATGCGCTCGACCACGCTGATGCGCATCGCGGTGCGGGTGATGGCGAATCTGGTCACCGACGAGGACGCCGACTGGGTGGCGCGGGTGTGGCGCGGCGGCGGCCGGGCGTCGCGGCTGATCGACCGCCGCCCGCCGTTTAGTTAGCGGCCGCAGGAGCCGGTAATCCAACATATCAACTTAGTTGACATATATCAGGCAGGTTGATACCTTCGATGGCATGACTTCACCAGTGGATTTCCAGTTCGAACAGGCCTACCGGGGCGAATCCAGCCAGCTCGGCGAGGGCGCCCGCCCGCCGTGGAGCATCGGTGAACCGCAGCCGGAATTGGCCGCCCTCATCGACCAGGGCAGGTTTCGCGGTGACGTCCTGGACGCCGGCTGCGGAGAAGGCGCCATCTCCTTGGCGCTGGCCGAGCTAGGGCACACCACGGTCGGGCTGGACGCCTCCCCCACCGCCATCAAGCTGGCCCAGGCGGAAGCGCAGCGACGCGGCCTGACCAACGCAAGCTTCGCGGTCGCCGACATCAGCGACTTCGACAGCTACCCCGCTGGATCGGCCGGCCGGTTCGAGACCATCGTCGACAGCACCTTGTTCCACTCGATGCCCGTCGAGTTGCGCGAGGGCTACCAGCGGTCCATCGTGCGCGCGGCGGCGCCGGGTGCGTCGTACTTCGTGCTGGTCTTCGACAAGGCGGCGATTTCCGAGGGGCCGATCAACGCCGTCACCGAGGACGAGTTGCGTGACGTCGTCGCCAAGTACTGGGTGATCGACGACCTGCGTCCCGCGCGCATCCATGCCCAGCTGCCCGCGGACGTGCCCGAGATGCCCGGCTTCGATGCCCGCGAGGAATCCGACGGCCGCAAGTCGGTCGGCGCGTGGCTGCTCTCGGCTCATCTGGGCTGATAGCGGGCGTGATCGCAGACCCGGGTCCAGGTGTATAGTCCGTCTAATGAAGGCATTTAAGCTGGGTGCTTTCGCGGCCATGGCGGTCGCCGCTATCGGAGTGGCGGCACCCGCCCAGGCCGACGACTACGACGCCCCGTTCAACGCTCAACTGCACACCTATGGCATCTACGGCCCCCAGGACTACAACGCCTGGTTGGGCAAGATCAGCTGCCAGCGCATCGAGCGCGGCGTGGACGGGGATCCCTACAAGTCGGCCACTTTCCTGCAGCGCAATCTGCCGCGGGGCACCACCCAGGGGCAGGCGTTCCAGTTCCTGGGCGCGGCGCTCGACCACTACTGCCCCGAGCAGGTGGGCTTCTTGCAGCGGGCGGGCACGTAACAGCTCGCGGCTTACCGAGGCCGCAAATCTGTAGAGGACTCGCGAGTAGAGCCCTGCGAAAAACGCAGGCTCAGTGCGCGCTCAGAGCGGCTTGTACGCCGCGTGCAACGCCACGATCCCGCCGGACAGATTCCGCCACCGCACCGCTGACCATCCCGCGCGGGTGATCTCCTGCGCGAGCGCCTCCTGATCGGGCCAGGCTCTGATCGACTCCGCCAGATAGACATAGGCATCGGGGTTGCTGGACACCGCGCGGGCCACCCGCGGCAGCGCCTGCATCAGGTACTCCTTGTACGCGGTGGCGAACAAAGGGCTTGTGGGAGTGGAGAATTCACACACCACCAGCCGGCCGCCCGGCCGCGTGACCCGCGCCATCTCGCGCAGGCCCGCAGCAAAGTCGGCCACGTTGCGCAACCCGAAGCTGATGGTGACCGCGTCGAACACCTCGTCGGCGAACGGCAGCCGGGTCGCGTCGCCGGCGACTTTCGGCACATCGCGAGCGCTGCCCGCGGACAACATGCCGACCGAGAAATCCGCGGCCACACACCAGGCCCCGGACTTCGCCAACTCGACCGTCGACACCGCCGTTCCCGCCGCCAGATCCAGCACCTTCTGCCCCGGCCCGATCTTGAGGGCCGAGCGGGTAGCGCGCCGCCAGAACCGGTCCTGGCCCAGCGACAGCACGGTATTGGTGATGTCGTATCGGCGGGCGACCCCGTCGAACATCGACGCGACGTCCCGGGGATCCTTGTCGAGGTCGGCGCGGCTCACCTCTGAGACGCTACCCGGCCGCCGGCAGGGGGAATTCGTCGCCGGTCAATGCGTTGCAAGACTGCGTGAGCGAAAAAGTTTGGTTTATCACCGGTACATCGCGGGGCTTCGGACGTCAGTGGGCCACGGCCGCACTGGAACGTGGCGACAAAGTGGCCGCCACGGCACGCAACACCGCCTCGCTGGACGACCTGGCAAGTCAGTACGGCGACGCGTTGCTGCCGATCCGGCTGGACGTCACCGACAGGGCTGCGGACTTCGCCGCCGTCAAGCACGCCCACGAGCACTTCGGGCGCCTGGACATCGTGGTCAACAACGCCGGCTACGGGCAGTTCGGTTTCGTCGAGGAGGTGTCCGAGCAGGATGCGCGCGACCAGATCGAAACCAACGTGTTCGGCGCGCTGTGGATCACCCAGGCCGCATTGCCCTACCTCCGGGCGCAGCGCAGCGGGCACATCATCCAGGTCTCGTCGATCGGCGGCATCACCGCGTTTCCCGACGTCGGCATCTACCACGCCTCGAAGTGGGCGCTGGAGGGTTTCTCGCAGGCGCTGGCCCAGGAGGTCGCATCGTTCGGCATCCACGTCACGTTGATCGAGCCCGGCGGGTTCGACACCGACTGGGCCGGATCGTCGTCCCGGCGCGCCGAACGCCTGCCGGAATATGCCGAAGTGCACGCCAAGCAGGACGAGTGGCGCAAACAGCGGTGGGCGGCCCCGGGTGACCCGTCCGCGTCAGCGGCGGCGGTGCTGAAGGTGGTGGATGCGGAAGAGCCGCCGTTGCGGGTCTTCTTCGGCGCCTCGCCGCTGGAGACGGCCCGGGCCGACTACGAGAATCGGCTGCGCACCTGGGAAGAGTGGCAACCGGTGGCTGAGCTGGCTCAGGGCTAGGTTTTCACGCGTACCGGCGGGCGGGCCGTTCGGGACGCGCCAGCACGGCCTCGTAGTGGCCGAGCAGTTCGTCACAGATCACCGACCAGCTGCGGCCGAGCACGCTGCGCCGAGCGGCCTGCGAATAGCGCTGGCGCTCGGCCAGCAGGTGCTCGACGGCCCCGGGCAGCCGCGTCTCGAACTCGGCCACCGGCAGCAACAGGCCGGTGCGACATGGCGCGACCAGGTCGCGCGGGCCGCCGGCGTCGGGGGCGATGACCGGCAACCCCGACGCCAGCGCTTCCTGCACGACCTGACAGAACGTCTCGTGTTCGCCGGGATGCACGAAGACGTCCATGCTGGCGTACGCCGCCGCGAGCTCGGCACCGTACAGCGCACCGGTGAAAATCGCTGTGGGCATTGACTTCTCAAGTTTGGCGCGATCGACGCCGTCGCCGACGATCACCAGCCGCACGGTGCCGGCGCCGGCGAGCACCGCGAGCCGTTCGACGTGCTTCTCCGGGGCGAGCCGACCGACGAACCCGACGACCGGCCGGCCGTCCGGAGACCACTGCCGGCGCAGCGCCTCGTCCCGCGCGGACGGCGCGAACCGAATCAGGTCGACGCCGCGCGCCCATCGGTGGACTCGTGGGAAACTTTGTGCGGCAAGAACTTCCATTGTCGGGGTGGACGGCGCCAGGGTACGGTCGGCGCGACTGTGCAGGTGCCGGAACCATGCCCACGCGGCCCGCGTGGTGATCGGGATGCCGTAGCTGGCCGCGAAACCCGGAACGTCGGTCTGGTACACGGCCACCGTCGGGACGCCGAGCCGGCGCGCGGCCAGCATCCCGCCGTATCCGAGTAGCGCCGGCGAGGCGAGATGTACCACGTCGGGATCGAATCCGCGCAGCACGCGCAGCAGACGCGGGGTGGGCACGCCCAGCGGCAGCGTGGTCACCTTGGGAAACATCCGCGCTGGCGTCCGGTGGATCCGCACACCGTCGTGCACGCGATCGGCACGGGTCTCACCGGGCGGGTTGTCCGGGGCGATGACGAGGGCTTCGTGACCGGTGCGGCGCAGATGCTCGAGAACCCGGACCACCGAGTTACTCACACCGTTGACCTGCGGCAGGAATGATTCGGCGACGATTGCAACGCGCACGCCACCACAGTGGCAGTAGCGCCTGTCGGCCAGGTTGCCGCCTGGAATACGCGACGCGAAATCTGTCCGCGCTAGGAGTCGGCCCGGTTCAGCCGCTTGTCCAGCACCGCCAACAGGATCAAGGCCCCCGCACCGATCAGCCAGGCCACCACCGCGATAGAGCCCGCCGGGATGATCGCCAGGCCGGCGTTGCGGTGCTGTACCCGCACCAGGTTCGGGTCCTTCTTGTTGTATTCGACGTAGATCCGCATGCCGGTGGCCAATTCGGACGGGTAGAGCACGCCGAGTTCCGGCCGATACGTGACGCGGTCCGGGGTGACGAACTCGATGGTCGAGCGCCGCGGGCTGGCGCTGAGCACCTCGGCCTGCGCGACTCCCATGTTGCGTTTGATCGCCAGGTCATTACGCCACGCCCCGGCCACCAACAGCACCGACTGCAGGGTGACCAGAAGTATGACGATCAACACGGTGATGCGCGCCCAGCGCACCACCATCCTGGGCCGGGTATCCGGCAGCTCTTCGCTGGTTCCGTGAATCAGGATGCGCAGCAAGTCTTTCGGCGATCTGGCGAGTCGTGTCACAACGCGGCCTTGATGGCCGCGTGCAGTCGCCGCAGCGACGACCGGTCCGCCTTGACCTCCAATACCCGCATGCCGGTGCCGGGCTCGTCGAGGGCGGCGGCCAACTGGTCCACCTCGATCTGGCGACTCTCCACGTGGTACGCGCGGCACAGCGCGCCCACGTCGACGTCGTGCGGGGTACCGAAGACCCGTGCGGATACGTCGGAGAACCTCGGGTCGCCCTGCTCGAGCAGTTCGAAGATGCCGCCGCCGTTGTCGTTGGACACCACGATGGTCAGTTGCCGTGGGGTCGGTTCGGTGGGCCCGATCAGCAGCCCCGAACTGTCGTGCACGAAGGTGAGGTCCCCGATCAGTGCGACCGTGCGCGGCGGCGCATCGGGATTGCCGACGCGCTCGAACGCGAGCGCGGCCCCGATGATGGTGGACACGGTGCCGTCGATTCCGGCGACGCCGCGGTTGGACCGCACCTGAATGCCGCGGGCGTCCAGCCCGACCAGCGCGGCGTCGCGCACCGGGTTGGATGCGCCCAACACCAACTGGTCACCGGGTCGCAGCGCGTCGGCGACCGCGGCGGCGACGTGCAGACCGGTGGTGAGCGGGTGCTCGGCCAGTTGCCCGCGCACCGCGGCGACGGCGTGCTCGTTGAGTTCGGCGCAGCGGCGCAGCCAGGCCGGGTCCGGCGTTCCGGTGGTGACGGCGCGGGTGCCGGTGGCCTGCGAATTGCCCGAGACGTCGGGCCAGCGGGGCCCCGTGGTCAGCGCGAACACGGGCACCGCCGCATCGGCCAGCAGCGCCGACACCGGCCGGTGCAGCGTGGGGCGACCCAGCATGATCACCTGCTGGGGACGCAACAGCGGCAGCGCCAGCGGATGCAGCGGGTTGGCCGCCGGCGGCGCCGTCGGCTCGGCGACGGTCGGCAGGTCGGCCAGGTTGGGGTGCGTGCCGGCGCCGTGGCCGGCGATGACGACCGTATCGGGCGTGAGGTCGATGTCCAGCGGTTGATCGAAGGTGACCGGCGGGGTGTAGGTCCACGGTTTCCCGTCGGGGCGCCCCGCCGGAGTCGGCGCATTCAGGTGCTCGACATCGGGCACCAGAGGTTCGCGCAGCGGGATGTCGAAGTGCACGGGACCGGCGTTCGCTGTGCGAGAACCCATGGCGGCCACCAATACTCGGCAGGTTGCCGAACGCCAGGTGGCATTGAGGGCGGGCAACCGCTCGGCCACATCTTCGGCCAGGCCCAGGCTGATGGTGGCCCGCACCTGGGAGCCGAAATAGCCGAGTTGCTCCATGGTCTGGTTGGCGCCCGTGCCCAGCAGTTCGTAGGGCCGGTTGGCGGACAGCACGATCAGCGGGACCCGGGCATAGTTCGCCTCGACCACCGCCGGCCCGAGGTTGGCTACCGCAGTGCCCGACGTCATGGCGATGCACACCGGCGCGTTCGCGCCGATGGCCAGGCCGATGGCCAGATAGCCGGCGGTCCGTTCGTCGATGCGCACGTGCAGCCGCAGCCGGCCCGCCCGGTCGGCGTCCTGCAGTGCGAATGCCAGCGGCGCGTTGCGTGAGCCGGGACACAACACCACGTCGCGGACGCCGCCGCGAATCAATTCGTCGACGACGACGCGCGCCTGGGTCGTCGAGGGGTTCACCTCTACAGGGTGTCACAACCGGCCTTGTCACAACCGGCCACCGCTCGTCGATCGAGCCGATCAGTAGGATTTGCTGTTATGCCGCTGGCCGATGGCGACGTCTTTGCCGGTTTCACCATCGCGCGACTGCTCGGCTCCGGGGGGATGGGCGAGGTTTACCTGGCTCAACATCCCAGGCTGCCGCGCTGGGACGCGCTGAAAATCCTGCCCGCCGCGCTCACCGACGATGCCGACTTCCGGCAGCGCTTCAACCGGGAGGCCGACCTGGCGGCCGGCATGTGGCACCCCAACATCGTCGGCCTGCACGACCGCGGCGAGTTCGACGGTCAGCTGTGGATCACCATGGACTTCGTCGACGGCACCGACGCGGCTCGGGCGCTGCGGGAGGACTTCCCGTCCGGCATGCCCGAGCATCTTGTGCTGGACATCGTCACGGCCGTCGCCGACGCGCTGGACTACGCCCACCAGCGCAACCTGCTGCACCGCGACGTCAAGCCCGCCAACATCCTGCTCACCCACCCCGGGCCGGACCGGCAGCGAATTCTGTTGGCAGACTTCGGTATTGCCCGTAGGACGGATGACATCGGCGGGCTGACGACGACGAATGCGACGGTCGGTTCGATCGCCTACGCGGCGCCCGAGCAGCTGATGGCCGAGCCGTTGGACGGACGTGCCGATCAATATGCGTTGGCCGCCACGGCTTTTCACCTGTTGACCGGCGTGCCGCCATTCGAGCACTCCAATGCGGCGGCGGTGATCGGCAAGCATCTCACCGCGCCGCCACCACTGGTATCGCAGCGCCGACCCGAGCTGGCGCGGTTGGATCCCGTTCTGGCCAAAGCGATGTCGAAAGATCCCGGGCAGCGCTTCGCGCGCTGTTCGGATTTCGCGCAGGCACTTCGCGCGGCGGTCATCGGGCCGGCTGTCTATCAGTACCCGACCCAGCCCGCGATGCCCTGGCCCCCCGCGCAACCCATGCCCGCGCGGCCGCGCTGGCCGGCGATCGTGGTCCCGTTGGTCCTGGTGGTGCTGCTGCTCGGCGCCGCCGGCTTCGCCGCGACGCAGCTGCTGCGGCCGGAACCCAGATCCACCGCGGCGCCGCAGTGGCAACCGTATGTCGACTACGGCAAGCAGTTCGCGCTGTGGCTGACCACTGTCAGCGCGAAGTCGGCGAAGAGCGACGTGCAACGGCTGCTGGACGGGTCGACCGGTGAATTCCACGATGATTTCGCGAAGAACAGCGCCAATTTCACCGAAGTGCTGGTGCAGGCGAACACCGTCACCACCGGGTCGGTGAAATCCGCCGGCCTGCAGTCACTTACCGGCACGACAGCCACTGTGCTGGTCGCCGCGAGCTCGACGAGTTCGACGAACAGCCAGCCCAGCCAGGAACCGCGGAGCTGGCGTTTGCTACTGCGGGTCGAGAAGTCGGGCAGCGATTACCGGGTGTCCAACGATTACAAGGTGTCCAAGGTGGAGTTCGTCCCATGACCGCCCGACGCGTCACCTGGTGGCTGCTCATCGTCGCGTTGAGCGCCGCAACCATCGCCGCGGCGTCGGTGGGGGCTTGGCAGCTGGTGGCCAAGAGCCGGCCGACGGTGCCGGTGGCCGACAAGGCTTCCGCTCGCCAGGCGGCGATGGTGGCCGCGACCACCGGGGCGGTCAGGGTGCTGAGCTACACGCCCGACACCGTCGAGGACGACGTCAATGCCGCCAAGGCCCTGCTGACCGGCGATTTCCTGAAAAGTTATGACCAGTTGACCAGCCAGACCGTCATCCCCGGCGCGCGTGCGCAGCGGATCACCAGCAACGCCACCGTCGCGCAGGCCGGGGTGGAAAGCCTGGACGACGACTCCGCGACGATCCTGGTGTTCGTCGACCAGAAGACGACCGGCAACGACCGGACGGAGCCGACCCTGACCGCCAGTTCGGTGCGCGTCGGATTGACCAAGGTGCGGGGCAGCTGGCTGATCGACCGTTTCGACCCGGTCTGATCAGGCTTTGTCTTTCTATGCCTTCGTGCCGGCGAAGAATTTCAGCATCGCGGCATTGACCGCCTCCGGCCGCTCCAGGAACCCTAGGTGCCCGGTGTCCGGGACCTGCAGGTAGCGGCCGTTGGGCAGCGCGTCGGCGACCTCGCGGCCCAGGTAGGGCGGCGTAATCACGTCGTCGGAGAACCCGATCACCAGCACCGGCGCGGCGATGTTGCGGTAGGCGGGCAACCGGTTGGTCTGCGGGGCGATGTCCAGCTGGCAGCGGTAGCCGGGAGTGAGCTTGGTCGGCCACATGCTGAACATGGCGATCCAGTCGGCGATGGCCGCGTCGTCGTTCAGGGTCTTGCGGGAGAAGTTCTCCACCAAGCGGGTTTTCGCGTCGTATGTGGCGGGCAGTCCGTGACCGGCGGCATCGAGGTCGGCCTCGGCCTGGTGAAAGAACTGGCGGGTGCGGTCCAGCCGGCCGCGGGTGGCCATCAGCACGGCCGAGCTGACCAGTTCGGAGCGGACCACCATGAGTTCCTGTGCGATGTAGGAGCCCATCGACACCGCGACGATTCGCACCGGACCGACGCCGAGGGATTCGATCACGGCCGCGGTGTCGTTCACCACGGTCTGGGTGGTGAAGCCTTCGGCGTTCTCGGTGGCGCCGATCCCGCGATTGTCGAAGGTGACACAGCGATACCCGGCCGCCAGGAACGCCGGGACCTGGTGCAGGTGCCAGGTGCGTCCGGCACCGCCGCGGCCGGAAATGAAGACAACCGGCTCACCGGTCCCCTTGTCGTCGAAAGCCAGGTTGATCACCCGATCGACGGTACAAGCAACGGGTAGCAGGTCTTGACCCGGTCGATCCACCACTGTCGCCGATCCGCCGGCGCCCGCAACGCTTCGAGCCGGGCGGGATCGGGTGTCACCGGACCCACCGGAAGAAACCCGTCGACGGGCGCGACCGGATCGGCGACGTCGTCGACGAAGAGCCGGCCGGTACCCAGTCCGCAGGCGTGCCGCAGCTCCGGCAGGGCAGCCGCGGCCGCCAGACCATGGCCGATCCCGACGGCGGAGTCCAGCGCGCTGGACACCACGATCGGGATGTCGATCTGCGCGGCGACCCGCAGCATGGCCGAAATACCGCCCAGCGGAGCAACTTTGAGCACCGCGACGTCGGCGGCGCCGGCCCGGACCACCGCCAGCGGGTCCTCGGCCTTGCGGATGCTTTCGTCGGCGGCGATGAGCACGTCGACTCGGCGGCGCAGCTCGGCGAGTTCGGCGACCGTGGCGCAGGGCTGTTCGACGTATTCCAGCGGGCCGTCAGCGGTCAGCGCCGAGGTGGCCTTAACCGCTTCCTCGACGCTCCAGCCGCCGTTGGCGTCCACCCGGACCGTCGGGACCAACTCCCGGACCGCATTGACCCGGTCGACGTCGTCGGCCAGGCGCTGTCCCGGCTCGGCGACCTTCACCTTGGCGGTGCGGGCCCCGGGAAATCGGGCCAGCACGGCGGGCACCTCGGCGGCCTCGACGGCCGGCACCGTCGCGTTGATCGGGATGCGGTCGCGTCGCGCCGGCGGCGACTCGGCGTAGGCGGCCTCGATCCCGGATGCCAGCCAGTGCGCGGCCTCGGGCGGTTCGTATTCGACGAACGCGCCGAACTCACCCCAGCCGGCCGGGCCCTCGATCAACGCCAGTTCCCGGGTGGTGATGCCGCGGAACCGCACCCGCATGGGCAGCGCCACCACGTGCAGGCGGTCCAACAGGTCCTGCAACGGCGGCATCACTGCCCGTAGACCTGCCTACCGGCCAGGAACGTCGCCCGCACCTCGAGGTCGGCGATCTGCTCGGGCGGCACCGCCCGCGGGTCGGCAGACAACACCACCAGGTCCGCGTACTTGCCGACCTCCAGCGAGCCGGTGACGTCGTCGGCGAACAACTGCCAGGCGGCGTCGATGGTCTGCGCCCGGATCGCCTGCTCGACGGTCAGCCGCTCCTCGGGCGCCAGCACCCGTCCGCTGGGGGCCACCCTGGTCGCGGCCACGCTGATGTTGCGCAGCGGCTCCTCGGGCGTCACGGGCGGGTCGTTGTGCAGCGAGATGCGCATGCCGGTGGCCACGGCGGAGCCGGCCGGCATCCAGCGGGAGCCGCGTTCGGGCCCGAACAGCCCGTCGACGATGACGTCACCCCAGTAGTGGATCTGGTCGACGAAGATGCTGCAGGTGACCCCGAGCGCGGCGGCGCGCTGCAGCTGCTCGGGCCGGATGGCGCCGACGTGCTCGAGCCGCAGCCGGTGGTCTTCGCGCGGGTGCTGGCGCAGGGCTTCTTCGTAGACGTCGAGGATGGTGTCGACGCCCGCGTCGCCTTGGACGTGGCAGGCCATCTGCCAGCCCATCGGCAGGTATGCGCCCACGATCTCGGTCAGCTGCTCCTTGGTGTAGTTGGCGCAGCCGCAGGAACCGGGTGTGATGCCGGCCGACCGGGTGGCGGCGGTGTCCAGGTAGGGGAACGACAGCGCGATGTTGCCGATCCACGGCGAGCCGTCCACCCAGATCTTGATGCCGACCTGGCGCAGCATGTCGTCGCCCTCGCCCGGGGTGGCGTCGGTGGCCATCCGCGCGTTGGAGACCTCGTAGGTGCGCAGCCGCACGGTGAGGTCGTTGCGCAGCTGCTCCACCATGGGCTTGAACGTCGGGTCGAAGGCCATCTCCGAGCACGTCGTCAGGCCTGCGCGGTTCAGGCGCCCACACTCCGCACGCAACATGTCCGGGTAGTTGCCCGCCTGGATCGCGCCGCCCAGCAATGGGAAGACCGCGCCGATCTCCTCGGCGGTGCCGTCGAGTTCGCCGTCGGCCGTGCGGCCGTACTTGGCGCCCTTGGGGTCTTCGGTATCGCGCGTCAGGCCGTTGAGTTCCGCGGCGCGCGAGTTGAAGAACGCCTTGTGGCCGGAGTTGTGGATGATGACCAGCGGCCCGTCCGGTGCGATGTCGTCCAGCCAGCTCAGCGTCGGGTCGGGCAACCCGGGTTGCAGCAGCGCGTCCCAGCCGTTGAGGTAAGCGCCTTCGGCACCACGACGCGCGGCCTCGCGCCGGATCGTCTCGACCACATCGTCCGGGTCGCGGACGGTGACCGGCCGGATGTCGACGATCCGGTCCGACAGCGCGATCGCCTCCATCAGGGGGTGACCGTGCGCCTCGATGAAACCGGGCATCACGCAGCCGTCGCCGAGGTCGATGGTCTGCGTGTCCGGTCCCAGGTACTGCTCGATGTCGGCGCGGTCGCCGACGGCGATGATCCGGCCGTCCGCGATGGCGAGCGCCTCTGCCGTCGGGCGGCTTTCGTCAACGGTCAGTACGGTTCCGGTGAAGACGGTGTCAGCGGCGCTCATGTGGGCAAATCCTACTGACCGAGGGCGCGAAAAAGCCGAATTGCAACACGTTCTAGTCTTGGATCATGAGTCGCGCCAGCGACGATGCAGAGCGAAGCGATGAGGAGGAGCGGCGCCATGAGTGTCGATTTGTTGCGCAACCCGACCCACAACGGCCACCTGCTGGCGGGCGCACTCAAGCGCCACAAGAACCGCCCGGTGCTCTTCCTCGGCGACACCACCCTGACCGGTGGTCAGCTCGCCGAGCGGATCAGCCAGTACGTCCAGGCATTCGAGGCCCTCGGCGCCGGTTCCGGCGTCATGGTCGGCCTGCTGTCGCTGAACCGGCCCGAGGTCCTGATGATCCTCGGAGCAAGTCAGACGCAGGGTTACCGGCGCACCGCCCTGCACCCGCTCGGCTCACTGGATGACCACGCCTACGTGCTCAACGATTCCGGCGCCAGCGCGCTGATCATCGACCCCAACCCGATGTTCGTCGAGCGCGCGCTGGGACTGCTGGAGAAGGTGGACTCGCTCAAGCAGATCCTGACCATCGGCCCGGTGCCGGAAGCGTTGCGCGGCGTGGCGGTCGACCTGTCCGCCGAGGCGGCCAAGTTCGAGCCCAAGCCGTTGGTGGTCGCCGACCTGCCGCCGGACAACATCGGCGGCATGGCCTACACCGGCGGCACCACCGGCAAGCCCAAGGGTGTCATCGGCACCACGGGCAATATCGCCGCCATGACCCAGATCCAGCTGGCGGAATGGGAATGGCCGGAACACCCGCGGTTCCTGATGTGCACGCCGCTGTCGCATGCGGGTGCGGCGTTCTTCACTCCCACCGTCGTCAAGGGTGGCGAGATGGTGGTACTGGCCAAGTTCGATCCGGCCGAGGTACTGAGAGTCATTGAGGAACAACGCATTACGGCCACCATGCTGGTGCCGTCGATGCTGTACGCGCTGATGGACCACCCGGATTCGCACACCCGGGACCTGTCCTCGCTGGAGACGGTCTACTACGGTGCCTCGGCGATCAACCCGGTGCGCCTGGCCGAGGCGATCCGCCGCTTCGGCCCGATCTTCGCCCAGTACTACGGCCAGTCCGAGGCGCCGATGGTGATCACCTACCTGGCCAAGGCCGATCACGACGAGAAGCGGCTGACCTCGTGTGGACGCCCGACGCTGTTCGCGCGGGTGGCACTGTTGGGCGAGGACGGCCAGCCGGTGCCGCAGGGTGAGCCGGGCGAAATCTGCGTCAGCGGGCCACTTTTGGCGGCCGGCTACTGGAACAAGCCCGAGGCAACAGCCGAAGCGTTCAAGGACGGCTGGCTACACACCGGCGACATGGCCCGCGAGGACGAGGACGGCTTCTACTTCATCGTCGACCGGGTCAAGGACATGATCGTGACCGGTGGCTTCAACGTGTTCCCCCGCGAAGTGGAGGACGTGATCGCCGAGCACCCGGCCGTCGCGCAGACCTGCGTGGTCGGGACACCCGACGAGAAGTGGGGCGAGGCCGTCACCGCGGTGGTGGTGTTGCGCTCCGACGCGGCCCGCGACGAGGCGGCGATCGAGGTGATGATCACCGAGATCCAGGCCGCGGTCAAAGAGCGCAAAGGCTCGGTGCAGTCACCCAAGCGGGTGGTGGTTGTCGACGCGCTGCCGTTGACCGGGCTGGGCAAGCCCGACAAGAAGGCGGTGCGCGCGCAGTTCTGGGAGGGCGCCGGCCGCGCGGTGGGCTGATCGGTGCGCCGAGCGTGAAGCTGGCCGCACATTCGCTGCCGAGTGTGAAGCTGGCCGCACATTCGGCGACGCCACGGTGGCTACGCTGGCGGGCATGAGTGAGCGCAGTCAGCCGCCGGTAAGACCGCCCTGGTGGCTCAAGCCCATGAACAAGGTCTTCATCCAGATGTCGAAGCTGGGCATGAACTTCGGCGGCGAGAGCCCGGTGGTGTTGACGGTGCCGGGCCGCAAATCCGGCAAGCCTCGGTCTACGCCGGTGACACCGATGACGTTGGACGGTAAGCAGTACGTCGTGGCCGGCTTCCCGGGTGCCGACTGGGTCAAAAACGTCAGGGCCGCAGGCGAAGTCACGCTGACTCGCGGGCGCAAGAGCGAACGCGTCCGGTTGGTGGAACTCTCGGCGGCCGACGCCAGACCGGTGCTGCGGGCGTTTCCCACCGAGGTGCCGACCGGTGTGGGTTTCATGAAGCGTTCCGGCCTCGTCGAGGACGGGCGTCCCGAAGAATTCGAAGCGCTCGCCGGGCGCTGTGCGGTTTTTCGTTTCGACACATGATGCTGCGGTTGCTGATCGCCGTCGCGGTTGCGGCTTGTCTGGTGGGGGTGCCGCGCGCGACCGCGGCCGCGCCCGGGTGCCCGCCCGGCGGCACCCCGGTACCACCCGGCTCCGCGACCCGGCAGATCGGCGACGTCGACGGGGACCGCCGGCCCGACACCTTATGGGTCGGCAAGTGGCAAAGTCCGGACGGTGCCATGACACGCGCCGTCGGCATCGCCACCGCCAGCGGGGCGGACAGCGACGTTCCGGTTGTGTCGGCCAGCCCAATACCACTGCGCGCCTTGGCAATCGAGGTCCAGGACGGCCATCAGGTGATTGCCAGCGTGGGCCGCAGCGCGCCGCTGTACGCCTTCGCCGACTGCCGGTTGCAAACCGTCGTAGACAGTCACTACGGCAGGCCGTTCGTATTCGATCTGGAGAACTTGGCGGGCAGCGGCACCGGCGTGGGGTGCAGCGAGATCGGCGGCGGACGCAACCTGGTCGCACTGCAGGCGCTGGGCAGCGGCGATCAGTGGACCGTGCGGCGCACCGAGATCGACCTGAACGGGCTCCGGGCCACTACCGGAACCTCCGATACCCTGACGGCCACGTCCGCGCAGGACCCCGCGGTGACGACCGCCCAGACGATCAGTTGCGGCGAGCGCACCATCGACCAGGATGGAGTCCAAGAGCCTTGAGTGACAATCCTTTTGACAGTACGCAGTGGCGACTCGTCGACGGCTTCGACGATCTGACCGACATCACCTACCACCGGCATGTGCGCGACGCGACGGTGCGGGTGGCGTTCGACCGTCCCGAGGTGCGTAACGCGTTTCGGCCGCATACGGTCGACGAGTTGTACCGGGTGCTCGACCACGCACGGATGTCGCCGGACGTCGGGGTGGTGTTGTTGACCGGCAACGGGCCCTCACCCAAGGACGGCGGCTGGGCGTTCTGCTCCGGCGGAGACCAGCGCATCCGCGGGCGCAGCGGCTATCAGTACGCCAGCGGCGAGACCGCCGACACGGTGGACGCGGCCCGGGCCGGCAGGTTGCACATCCTCGAGGTGCAGCGGCTCATCCGGTTCATGCCGAAGGTGGTCATCTGCGTGGTCAACGGGTGGGCGGCCGGCGGCGGGCACAGCCTGCACGTTGTCTGTGACCTCACCCTGGCCAGTCGCGAACACGCGCGTTTCAAGCAGACCGACGCCGACGTCGGCAGCTTCGACGGTGGTTATGGCAGTGCGTATCTGGCGCGTCAGGTGGGACAGAAGTTCGCCCGCGAGATCTTCTTTCTCGGCCGCCCGTACACCGCGGAGCAGATGCACCATATGGGTGCCGTCAACGAGGTCGTCGACCACGCCGAGCTGGAAACGGTTGCCATCCAGTGGGCCGCTGAGATCAACGCGAAATCGCCTCAGGCACAACGGATGCTGAAGTTTGCGTTCAACCTGCTCGACGACGGCCTGGTGGGTCAGCAGCTGTTCGCCGGCGAGGCCACCCGGTTGGCGTACATGACCGACGAGGCCGTCGAGGGTCGCGACGCGTTCCTGGAGAAGCGGCCGCCGGACTGGAGCCCCTTCCCCCGATATTTCTGAGCAAGGGTGCGCTACGGCGCCTCGTCATCCTCATCAGATGCCAGCGGTCGTTCGGGGTGGTGCATGCAGTTGGTGCGGGGTCGTCCGACGTCCAAGTGTTTGGGTGGGCGCCATTCGACGATGCCGTTGATGTTGCGGCGGGTGGTGTATTTGTGGAGTTCGACGAGTCGGTTGTCGGGTGGGCAGGCCAGGCCGAGTTCGTCGATGTGGGTGCGGCGGGTGTTCATCCAGCCTTCGAGGTGGTGGGCCTGGGTCCAGTAGCCGGGCACGGTGCAGCCGGGGCGGGTGCAGCCGCGGTCTCGGCCGAGCAGGGCCAGGCGTTGTTCGGGGTTGGCCAGGCGTTTGCCGTGGTAGAGGGCCAGGGTTTTGTCTTTGTGGAAGATCGTCAAGTAGTGGTGGGCTGGGGAGGCCAGCCGGAGGACGTCGGACATGGGCAGCAGGGTGCCGCCGGCGGTCAGGGCGCGTCCGGCGCCGGCTTCGAGTTCGGCCAGGGTGGTGGTGATGATGATGGTGGTGGGCAGGCCGTGGTGTTGGCCGAGTTTGCCGGATTTCAGCAGGGTGCGCAGCGCGGTTTGCAGGGCGTCGTGGGTGCGTTGGGCGGGGGTGCGGGTGTCGCGGTCGACGGCTTCGGCGGGGGCGCGTCCGTCGATGACGGGGGTGGGGTCGTCGGGGTTGCACATGCCGGGGGCGGCGAGTTTGGCGATCACGGGTTCGAGGGTGGCGCGGAGTTCTGGGGTGATCAGTCCGCGGATCTGGGACATGCCGTCGGGTTGTTGGCGGCCCAGGGTGATGCCGCGGGTGCGGGTGGGTTCGGGTTCGTCGGGTGAGAAGTCGCCGTCGGGTTTGAGGCAGTCTTTGAGCACCTGGGCGTATTCGCTGAGTTCGTCGGGGCGGAATCCGGTGGCGGCCAGGGCGAGTTTGTCTTCGGCGTAGGCGCGGGTGGCGGCATCGACGGTGTCGGGCAGCTTGGCGAAGAATTTGCGGATGACCGTGAGGTTGGCGTCGCTGAGGTGTCCGCGGCGTTGGGCGGCGGCGGTGGCGGGTAGCACCGGGGTCAGGGGTTGGCCGGTCAGGGCGCGGCGCGGGCCCAGGTCGGCGGCCTCGGCGATGAGCCGGTGGGCGTCGGTTTTGGTGATCCGCAGCCGGTCGGCCAATGCCTGGCCCAGGGAGCCGCCCAACTCCGCGTTGGTGGCCCGGGTGTCCAGTTGGTTGATGACCGCATGCCCGGGTACGCGCAACGTGCGCACCACCCGGGACATGGCGTCGATGATCCCCAACAGTCCCGCGGTGTCCGGTGCCTCGAACGTCAACTCGCACAAGCGTTCCGCGCATGCCTCGAGCCCGCCGAGAACCTCGGCGATCTCCTCGCACATGCTCGATGACATGCCCCCAATTCTACGAAGAGGCACTGACAAGTCGGCGTCCGGAAACTTCTGAACCAACAGCAGCACAGGCTATTTCGCGTTGATGCGTTCCTGTCGGGCGAGCCTCACCGGCGGACAAGGCCACCCGGCCCCCGACTCGGCGGCGCACAGCCAGAGATGCCCCGCCTAGACTCCCACCGTGAGCAAGAGTCCGCTGCGCCGGTTGACCGATCAGATCGTGCTGGCCAGCATGCGCCCGCCGGTGACGCCCCAAGTGCTGCTCAACCGGCCGGCGATCAAACCCGTCGACCTGCGCGGCAAGCGCGTCCTGCTCACCGGCGCCTCGTCGGGCATCGGGGAGGCAGCGGCCGAGCAGTTCGCCGAGCGCGGTGCCACCGTCGTCGTCGTCGCCCGGCGTCGGGACCTGCTGGACGAACTCGCCCACCGAATCACCACCGCGGGCGGCACCGCGATGTCCATCCCCTGCGACTGCTCCGACATGGAGGCCATCGACAGCCTGGTCGCCGAGGTCGAGCAGCGCATCGGCGGCATCGACATCCTGATCAACAACGCCGGCCGGTCCATCCGCCGGCCGCTGGCCGAATCGCTGGAACGCTGGCACGACGTCGAACGCACCATGGTGCTCAACTACTATGCCCCGCTGCGCCTGATGCGCGGGCTGGCGCCCGGCATGATCGAGCGCGGCGACGGCCACATCATCAACGTCTCCACCTGGGGTGTGCTCAACGAGGCCGCTCCGCTGTTCGCGGTCTACAACGCGTCCAAGGCGGCGTTGACCTCGGTCACCCGGATCGCCGAAACGGAGTGGGGCCCAAAGGGTGTGCACTCCACGGCTCTCTACTACCCGCTGGTGGCCACCCCGATGATCGCGCCGACCAAAGCCTACGAGGGAATGCCCGCATTGACGTCCGAAGAGGCCGGCGAGTGGATGATCACCGCGGCCCGCACCCGCCCGGTACAGATCGCGCCCCGGATGGCGATCGCGGCGAAGGCGCTGAACACCGTCGGCCCCCGCTGGGTCAACACCTTGATGCAGGCCCGCAACAACCAACACGGCTGAGCCGAGGAGGGTGCCGTGACAGACATCTGGACCACCATCGCCGCCGAGCGGGGCGCCCTCGCCGATGACCTGACCGCGCTTACCCCGGCGCAGTGGGACACACCCTCCCTGTGCGCCAAGTGGACGGTCCGCGATGTCGTCGCCCACCTGTCCGCCACCGCGTCGATGACCCCGGTGAAGTTCTTCGCCGGCATGGCCAGGGCGGGTTTCAGCTTCTCAAAGTTCTCCAGGGGGCAGCTCGACAAGCACCGCGGCCCCGACCCGGCCGCCACGCTGGCCGACTTCCGCGGCCTGGTGCGCTCCACCTCAGCGCCGCCGGGCCCCAAGGTCTCCTGGCTGGGCGAGATCGTCATCCACGGCGCCGACATCCGGCGTCCACTGGGCATCCCGCACACCTACCCGCCGGAAGCGGTCCGCCAGGTGATCGACTTCTACAAGGGCTCCAACATGCTCAGCGGCGCCAAGACACGGATCGCCGGTCTGTCGCTGCGCGCCACCGACGACGACTGGCAGCACGGACAGGGCGAGCCGGTCGAGGGGCCGCTGCTGTCGCTGCTGCTTGCCATGACCGGCCGGGCCGCGGCCTGCGACGATCTGACCGGCCCGGGCGTGGCGACGTTGCGCAACCGGTGCTAGACACGAACACATGGAGATCCTGGCGAGCCGCATGCTGCTCCGACCGGCGGACTATCAACGCTCGCTGGCCTTCTACCGCGACGAGATCGGCTTGGCGATCGCCCGCGAGTACGGCGCGGGCACAGTGTTTTTCGCCGGCCAGTCGTTGCTGGAACTGACCGGCTACGACGAGCCGGACCATTCCCGGGGACCCTTTCCCGGCGCGCTGTGGCTACAGGTGCGCGACCTGGCGGCAACCCAGGACGAGCTGCGGGGCCGGGGCGTGCCGATCGCCCGCGAGGCCCGGCAGGAACCGTGGGGTCTGCACGAGATGCACGTGACCGATCCCGACGGCGTCACGCTGATTTTCATCCAGGTTCCGCGAGGTCATCCGTTGCGTACCGACACCCGGCAGTGAGTGGGGACGAACCGAAGATGAACTGCTAGGTAACATCTGGCGACGACTCGCGATATTCCTGCATTTCCCCTCGTCATCCGTTCGACAAGGGTTACTCCGACCACCAGAATCAGGGCCTGTGAACATTCAGCTGTTCCTCTTGATCATCGTCGTGATCACCGCACTCGCATTCGACTTCACCAACGGCTTCCACGACACCGGAAACGCCATGGCGACCTCCATCGCCAGCGGCGCTCTGGCGCCGAAAGTCGCGGTCGCGCTGTCGGCGGTGCTGAACCTGATCGGCGCCTTCCTGTCCACGGCGGTGGCGGCAACCATCGCCAAGGGGTTGATCGACGCCAACCTGGTGACCCTGGAGCTGGTGTTCGCCGGCCTGGTGGGTGGCATCGTCTGGAATTTGCTCACCTGGCTGCTCGGCATACCCTCGAGCTCCTCGCACGCACTGATCGGCGGCATCGTCGGTGCGACCATCGCTGCCGTCGGCGGACACGGGGTGATCTGGAAGGGCGTGATCTCCAAGGTCCTCATCCCCGCCGTCATCGCGGCGCTGCTGGCGATCGTCGTCGGCGCGGCAGCCACCTGGCTGGTCTACCGGATCACCCGCGGCACCTCGGACGAACGCACCGAGGCCGGGTTCCGGCGCGGGCAGATCGGGTCGGCGTCACTGGTCTCGCTGGCACACGGCACCAACGACGCCCAGAAGACCATGGGCGTGATCTTCCTGGCTCTGATGTCCTACGGGTCGGTCAGCAAGACGTCGTCGATGCCGCCGCTGTGGGTCATCGTGTGCTGCGCCCTGGCCATGGCGGGCGGCACCTACCTGGGTGGCTGGCGAATCATCCGCACCCTGGGCAAGGGGCTGGTGGAGATCAAGTCGCCGCAAGGCATGGCCGCCGAATCCTCTTCGGCCGCAGTCATTCTGCTGTCGGCCCACTTCGGCTACGCACTGTCCACCACGCAGGTCTGCACCGGCTCGGTGCTGGGCAGCGGGGTCGGCAAGCCCGGCGCCGAGGTCCGCTGGGGAGTGGCGGGCCGGATGGCGACCGCGTGGCTGGTGACGCTGCCGCTCTCCGGCCTCGTCGGCGCGGTCACCTACTGGATCGTGCACCTCATCGGTGGCTATCCCGGCGCCATTGTCGGGTTCTCGCTGTTGATCGCGGTGGCGGCCACCATCTACCTGCGCTCGCGGCGGGTGAAGGTCGACCACAAGAACGTCAACGCCGACTGGGAGGGCCACCTGACGGCCGGTCTGGACGCCGCCGAGGAACACGAACTGCCGTCGCCGCCACCCCCACCGAGCCCCGCGCCGCCGAGTCCGCCGAGTCCGCCGGCACGTCAGTACGGGTCCGACGGCCAGATCCCCGCACGGAACGCGTCATGAACGGCTGGTTCAACTACGAAGCCACGCTGAAGATCCTGCTCTTCAGCCTGCTGGCCGGCGCGGCGCTACCGGGCTTGTTCGCCCTGGGCGTGCGGCTTCAGGCCGCCGGCGGCGGCACTCTCAACTCGAGCGGTATCGCCGGGAGACCTCGCCCGCTGCTGACCGGCATCGCCTGGCTCATCTATGCCGTGGTTCTCGTGGTGGTCGTCCTGGGCGTGCTCTACATCGCCAGAGACTTCATCGCCCACCACACCCACTACCCGTTCCTGGGCGCGAAACCGTAACGCGGAGTTCCTCGTCAACCGCGTTTCGGCGCTGGCCCGGGGGGTAAGTTGATCGCACAATGAACCGTTTTCTCAGTTCGATCGTCTCGTGGCTGCGCGCGGGATATCCGGACGGCATTCCGCCGACGGATTCCTTTGCCGTGCTGGCGTTGCTGGCCCGCCGCCTGACCAACGACGAGATCGTCACGGTGGCCAACGAATTGATGCAGCGCGGCGAACTCAACATCGACAAGATCGACATCGGCGTCGCGATAACGCAACTCACCGACGAACTGCCGTCGCCCGATGACGTCGAGCGCGTCCGCAAGCGACTCGCCGCCCAGGGCTGGCCCCTCGATGACGCGCGCGACAACGGAGACCACGCATAGCCGTCCTGCGGGCACTGGGTGTCGCACCGGGCTCGGCGACCCGGCAGTTGCTACCCGCCCTGGGCCGGGTGCTCGACGGCGCGGACTCAGCGCTGGTGGCCGCGCCGGCACACGACATCGACGCCACGGTGCGCGGCCTGCGCGTCGGTGAAGAGATCGACGACGACGTCGCCCTGGTGGTGACGACGTCGGGAACCACCGGCGCTCCCAAGGGCGCGTTGCTGACCGCCGCCGCGCTGCGGGCGAGCGCGACGGCCACCCACCAGCATCTCGGCGGACCGGGGCGCTGGCTGCTGGCCATACCGCCCTACCACATCGCCGGGCTGCAGGTGCTGATCCGCAGTCTGCTGGCGGGGTCGGAACCGGTCGAGCTGGATGTCTCGGCCGGCTTCGATATCGGTGAATTGCCCAGCGCGATAGACCGTTTG
This sequence comes from Mycobacterium paragordonae, assembly GCF_003614435.1. Taxonomy (NCBI): domain Bacteria; kingdom Bacillati; phylum Actinomycetota; class Actinomycetes; order Mycobacteriales; family Mycobacteriaceae; genus Mycobacterium; species Mycobacterium paragordonae. Next base: position 1,040,692 of record NZ_CP025546.1, on the reverse strand, counting down.
GGCTCCGGGCGGCGGTACACGTCACTGGTCGCCGCCCAGCTGGCCAAGGCGCTGACCGATCCCGCTGCCACGGCCGCACTCGCCGAGCTGGACGCCGTCCTGCTGGGCGGCGGGCCCGCGCCACGACCGGTGCTCGAGGCCGCGGCCGCCGCCGGTGTCACGGTGGTACGCACCTACGGAATGAGCGAGACCGCGGGGGGCTGCGTCTACGACGGCGTTCCGCTGGACGGAGTTCAACTGCGGATCCGCGACGGCGGCCGCATCGCGCTCGGTGGCGCAACCCTGGCCAAGGGCTATCGCAACCCGGTCGATCCGGATCCGTTCGAAGATGGCTGGTTTCTCACCGATGATCTTGGCGCCGTTGATGATTCGGGCGTCCTGACGGTGCTGGGCCGCGTCGACGACGCGATCAGCACCGGCGGCCTGACGGTGTTCCCGGGTCCCGTCGAGGCGGCGCTGTTCACCCATCCCGCCGTGGCGGACTGTGCGGTTTTCGGGGTTTCCGACGTACGGCTGGGCCAGCGGGTGGTTGCCGCGGTGGTGCTGCATGCCGGATCCGCGGCGCCGACCCTGCAGGAGCTGCGGTCCCATATCGCGCGCACCCTGGACGCCACCGCCGCGCCCCGGGAGTTGCATGTGGTCTCCGAGCTGCCGCGCCGCGGCATCGGCAAGGTCGACCGCCGGGCGTTGGCACAGCAGTTCGGTCAATAGGCTGCTTCCTTTCAATAGGCTGCTGATGTGAAGATCGCGCGCCGGGAAACCTTGGCGGTGGCGACCGCGGCCGTGCTGGTGGCTGCGGCGTTCGTGCTGCCGCGGATGAACGTCGGCGTCAAGCCGCGGTCGGACATCGGGCTGGAGCGGTTCGCCATGCGCGCCGGCGCCGCTCCGATCTTCGGCTACTGGGACATCCACTTCAGCTGGGGCACCGCGGCGGCGATCGTCATCGCGGCGGCCGCGGTGTTGTGGGGTCCCGCTGTGGCGCAACGACTTTCCTGGCGGACGCTGCTGCTGGGCAGCTGGGCCACGTCGGCCGCGTGGGCGTTGTCGCTGGCGCTGATCGACGGTTGGCAGCGCGGCTTCGCGGGCCGGCTGACTACCCGCGACGAATACCTGTATGAGGTGCCCGGCATCACCGACATCCCGGCGACGCTGCGCACCTTCGCGAGCCGGATCGTCGACTTCCAGCCGCACTCATGGACTACCCACGTGTCCGGCCATCCACCGGGCGCACTGCTGACGTTCGTGTGGCTGGACCGGATCGGCCTGCACGGCGGCGCCTGGGCCGGACTGTGGTGCCTGCTGATGGGTTCCAGCGCGGCCGCGGCCGTGCTGGTCGCCGTCCGCGCGCTGGCCGGCGAGGAGATGGCGCGCCGGGCGGCCCCGTTCGTCGCGGTGGCACCCACGGCGATCTGGGTCGCGGTGTCGGCCGACGGTTATTTCGCCGGCGTGGCGGCCTGGGGCATCGCGCTGCTGGCGGTGGCGGTACACGGCGGTGTCCGGTTCCCGGCGCTGGCCGGTGCGGGCGCGGGGCTGGTGCTGGGCTGGGGCGTCTTTCTGAGTTACGGCCTGGTGCTGATCGGGCTGCCGGCGTTGGCCGTCCTCATCTCGGCCGCCGACTGGCGGGCGGTGTTGCGAGCACTCGGTCCGGCCGTGCTGGCAGCGGTGGCGGTGGCGGCGACGTTCGCGGTCGCGGGGTTCTACTGGTTCGACGGCTATGACCTGGTGCAGCAACGCTATTGGCAGGGCATCGCCAAGGACCGGCCCTTCCAGTACTGGAGCTGGGCCAACCTGGCGTGTGTGGTGTGCTCGATCGGGTTCGGTTCGGTAGCGGGCATCAGCCGGGTCTTCGACCGCGCCGCCATCCGCCGGCGCAGCGGCCTGCACCTGTTGCTGCTGGCCGCCCTGGCCGCGATCGTCTGCGCCGACCTGAGCATGCTGAGCAAGGCCGAGACCGAGCGGATCTGGCTGCCGTTCACCGTGTGGCTCACGGCGGCGCCGGCGTTGCTTCCGGTGCGCTCGCACCGGGTGTGGCTGGCGGTCAACGCCGCCGGGGCGCTGCTGCTGAACAGCGTGATCTTTACGAACTGGTAGCGACGCCTGCGGTGGCCCGGGCGAAGCGACTGGTGTGCCCGCATGCCTGACGCACCCCCGCGACATCGGCGATGACGTCGATGTCGGCCAGCTCTTGCACCAGAGCAACATCAAGACCATTGTCCTGCAACGCTTTACGCGTCAGATCGCCGGTGTCGGACTGCGACATCGGGACGCCGCGCAGGCACTGAGCGTCGGCCGGATCACGTACTCCCAGAATCCACCAGCCACCGTCCTGCGCCATTCCGAGCACGGCCGGGGTCTCCAGCAACCGGCGCGCGCAGACGGACAGCAGTTCGACGGTGACTTGCGGCGTGTCCATCCCGATCTGCAGCACCGGGTAGCCCGCGCTCGCCGCGTCGGCGTGCGCGTTGGCCAGGCGGTCGGCGAAGTCGTCGCCGCGCTGTTCGACGACGGTGAACGCGCCGAGCAGTTCCCGGATCTCAGCCGCGCCGGCGGCGTTGTCCAGGTTTCCGGTCAGGGCGATCACGCGTGCGGCAACCGGGGCCGCGGCCACCGCATCCAGCGTGTCGAGCAGCGCGGCGGCGGCGATCTCGGCGGCAACGCGGTTTCCGACCGTCGCGGCCAGCCGGGTCTTGGCCAGCCCGGGCTCGGGCGCTTTGGCCACCACCAGCAGCGTGACCGGCAACGTCACGAGATCACCTTCCAGAAGTCCAGAATGGCGGTGACGCTGCCCCGCAGCGATCCGCTGACCTTGGATTTGCCGCCGGTCCGTGGGCCGTAGCTGATATCGAGTTCGACTACCCGCCAGCCCGCTGCGGCGGCGCGAACCAGCAGTTCCAGCGGATAGCCCGATCGTCGGTCCGCGACGCCCAGATCGAGCAGCGCCTCGCGCCGGGCCACCCGCATGGGCGCGATGTCGTGGACCGGTAACCGGTGCCGGGTACGAAGCCGCCAGCTCATCACGACGGTGCCCACCCGGGCCACCCACGGCCAGTGCAGGCCGGCGACCGGGCGTCGCCGTCCGGTCACCATGTCGGCGCCGCGCTCCAGCTCGGCGACCAGTCTGGGCAGGTCGCCGGGGTCCATCGAGCCGTCGGCATCGATCACCGCCACGATCGGCGTGGTCGCGGCGACCACACCCGCGTGCACCGCCGCGCCGTATCCCGGCCTGGACTCGGCCACCACCCGGGCACCGTGGCGGGCCGCCACCGCGGCGGTGCCGTCGGTGCTGTTGTTGTCGACCACGAGCGCCTGGTAACCGGGCGGGATGGCGGCGAGCACGCCCGGCAACGACTCTTCCTCGTTGAGACAGGGCAGCACGACGGTCACCTCGGACATGGAGAACCCTGACGCCGCGAGGTCAGCTCACCGGGGACCGCTGCCGCCGCTGCCCCCGCTGCCGCCGCTTCCGCCGGACGGCGGCTTGGGCGCCTGCTGGGTCGGCGGCTTCGGGGCGACGGTCTGCGGCGCCTGGGTTTGCGGTGCCTGAGTCCTGGGCTGCGGCGCCTGCGTCGGCTGTGGCGCCTGCGTCGGCTGCGGCGCATACGTCGGCTGCGGTGCCTGCGTCGGCTGCGGGGCCGCAGTGGTGGGTTGCGGCGCGTAGGTGGTGGGCGCGGGAGCCGCGGTAGTCGGCTGCGGCGCGTACGTCGTAGGCGGAGTGGTCACCGCCGCGGTCGTCGGCGGCGTCGTCGCAGCAGTCGTCGGCGGCGTGGTCGGTGGTGTCGTCGGCGGAGTGGTGGGCGGCGTCGTCGGCGGTGTGGTCGGCGGCGTGGTGGGTGGTGTCGTCGGCGGTGTGGTGGGTGGTGTGGTCGGCGGGGTCGTGTACTCCGTCGTCGGCGGGGTGGTCGGCGGCGTCACGATCGGCCAGGTCGGCATGCCCGGCTGCCAGCCCGGGTACGGCGGAATGAAGATCGGCACGGGCGCCGGCACCGGAACCGGAACCGGGGCGACCGGCTCGGGAGCGGGGACGGGAGCGGCCGGCACCTGACGGGGAATGTTCTGCACGGCGGGGATGCTGCCGCCCTGGAAGCCCGCGGTGGGCAGGTCGGGCGGCGGCGGCGGAACGGGTGCTTGCTGCTCGGTCGGCAACAGCGGCATGAACTTGCCCGGCTGCGCGTTCTGGTGGCCTTCGACGGGCAGCGTGGACGCGGTCGGGCGGACGGTGACCGCCACCGCGACGGCCAGCGACGCGAACCCGAGGACAGCAAACCCCATCACCGCGTTGCTGATCAGCAACCGCTTGAGATTGTGCGGCTTTCCGCCGCCCGCTTCGGGGTCGTCCTCGTCGAATCCGTCATCGAATTCGTCGTATTCGTCGTATTCATCGCCGTAATCACTGAGGCCGTCGGTGTCGACCGGAAGAATGTCGTATTCACTGGCCTGCGAATACGCCAGCTGTTCGTCCCCGCCGCCGGGTTGTCCCGCGTCCGGCGACGAGACATGGGCGGTCGCGTCGCCCGGTATCTGCGCCGCCATGGTGGCGTCCGGGGAAGCGGTCGGGGCGGCCATCGTCGCGTCGCCGGCAAACCCCTGGTGACCATGTGCCTGATTGGCCAGGCCCGGGTGCGCCATCGTCGCACCCAGCCCCGATGCGTCCGGAGACGAGGTAGGGCCACCACCGGGACCGCCGGCCGACAGACCCGGCGCGTCCGGGGACGACGAGGGACCGCCGCCCGGTCCACTGCCGGATAAAGAGGGTTGCGCCATCGTCGCGGCCCACCCCGAGGCGTCCGGGGACGACGTGGGACCACCACCGGGACCACCGGCCGACAGACCCGACGCATCCGGGGACGACGTGGGTGTGCCACCCGGCCCACCGGCCGACAACCCCGACGCATCCGGGGACGACGTGGGGGCGCCACCGGGCCCTCCGCCGGCGAATCCCTGGTGCCCCATCGGAGCATCGAGCGACGAACCGGCAACGCCCGCCGCCCCGTCGGCAGGGATCACCGGGGCCGCCATCGTCGCGTCGGCCGCAGCGCCCTGCGCCAGCGCGAAGTTGGCGTCCGGCGGGATCTGCACGCCCATGGTCGAGGCGGACTGCAGGTGGTCGGCGAACATCGCGGTCTGCTCGGCCGAGCTGCCTACCACGAGGACGTCGTTGGGGCTGCCGGCCTGACCGGGAATCTGGGACATCAAGGTGTCGAACGTTGCCCCCGGATCGTTCTCCACCGGGGTCGACGCCAGGATCGTCGGCGGCGCGTCCGGATCCCCCGACACCGCCAGGCTCGCCGTTTCGTTGCCGATCAGCAGCACCGCCGCAGCGCCCCGCCCGGGCCCCAGCAGCGCGCCGGCCGCTTTCGACTCCGAAACCACCTGCACGTTGGGAACGCGGGCATAGTCCAGCGCCTGGCGCAGTTGGTCGGCACGGTAAGGGTCCGACCAGACCAGGCGGGTGGCCACCAGCCGGTGGCCTTCGTCGGCCAGCAGACGATTGGTGCCGACCACGGTTTCGGTCAGGTCCGCGACCGGGTCCCCCGACAGCTCGACCGTGGACTGGTCAAGTGTCTGGTTACCGCGAGCGGACGCCTCAACCAGAGCCAGGCGTGCGACCTGGCCGGTGACGGCCACCCCCAACACGACATCCATTTAAGGCTCCCCTTCGGCCGGCTACCCCAGAACCAGCTATGTCCCGGCGTCACTACACTTTGTACCGTCGGCAATATTCGTTATTCGGGCTTGGAGAAATCTTGGAGGCAAGCCCCATGAGCGCAGCGTAATCGGATTCCCACCCCCTAGGGATGCTCACCAACGATCCCGTCCACCTTCATAACCTGTTCACAGCCACTGCCCCACATCCGAATGGAGAATATGTTCGCAAGGGAACAACGCAGTGGGCCTGGCAGGGGGTTCCCTTGCGACACTACCGAACCTGCCCCGGCAGTACCCGACCTCGATCCCTGGGGGGCATCGTGAGCCTGAACACCGACGACACGCCGACGGGCCCGATCGTGGGCGCCCGGCAAGCTCCGCCGAGCGCCAATCGTCCCGGCCCCGGCCCCCGACCTCCCGGTTCCCTCACCCAGCGACGCAACCTCTTCCGCGACATCGCCGCCTTGCTCCTGCTGTTGCTGGCCCTGGCGTTCCCGTGGAATCTGTACTTCGGCCTGGGAATCCCCGACAGCAGCTTGGTGTGGTGGGGACTGCTCGCGCTGGTGACGGTGCTGTCCCTGCTGTCGCTGGTGGTGGCACGCCGCGCATCTGACGCGGGTTCGGGCGCGCGGCTCCGGCTCATCCTCAACATTCCCTACCTGGTGCTGATCGCCGGTTTCGTCGGCTACGACGTCTTCGAATCGATCCTCTCGGGTGGCACCGTGCACGTGCCGGGTGGCGTCGGACCGGGCGGATGGCTGGGTGCCGCCGGAGCGCTGCTGGCGGCGCAGCCCACGCTCACCAGCCCCACCACCGAAGAGCAACGCTACGAACGGTGGTTGCGCGGCGCCCGGCTGCTCGGCTACGTCTCGATGTTCGGCGCTTCCCTGAGCGCCGGATTCAACCTGTGCTGGCGGGTGCGTTATGCGCTGCAGAACGCCGGCGGCTCGGAGGCGTTCGGCACCCGCAACACCACGGTCATTCTCAGCGCGGTGGTGTACGGCGTGGTCGCGCTGACGGCGGTGCTGGTGGCCTCGCGCTGGATCCTGCGCAACACCCCGGCGTCCCGATTCGCCATCTTCGCCCTGGGCGTCTCGTCGCTGCTGGCCGGGATGCTGGTGTGGGCTCTTCCGGCCGGCCGCGAGATCGACGCTTTCCACGGCATCGAGCAGAACACCTCGACGGCGGGCGTCGGCTACGAGGGCTACCTCGCCTGGGCGGCGGCCGCGGCTCTGTTCGTGCCGCTGACTCTGTTCAGCGGCCCGGAGGTGTACCGGGACCGGGAGGTGTGGCGCAACGCGATCCGCAAGGGCCTGACGCTGATCGTCGTCTGGTGCTTCGGTTCGGCGCTGATGCGGATCACCGATCTGCTGGTCGCGGTGATGCTGAACTACCCCTCGTTCCCGTACAACTCCCTCACGCTGGCCGCCTTCGACGTATTGACCGCGGTGCTGGCGCTGTGGCTACGCGTCAAACTGGCGTCCGGGGCATTGCGGTCGCGGCTGATCACGTGGCTCGCCGGGCTGGTGTTCACTCTCGCGGTGTCCCGGATCATCCTGGGCGTCGTGCTGGCGCCGCGCTTCGAGCAGGCGGCGTCGGTCAGCCCGGTCTACGGCAACGACCTCGCCCAGCAGATCACCAGCACCTTCGACGTGACGCTGTCCGGTCTGGCGCTGTTCATCCTCGCGGCCGTCATCGTCGCGGGCCAGATCCGTAAGCCGCGGCGCCGGCGTCGGCCGGTTCAGCAGCGTCCAGTCGCCAGGACGCGGCCCCCGGCCCCGATCCCGACCCGTCCCGGCGCTCCCCCGCGGCCGTCGGAAGCCAGTACGACGCGGTTCGGCGCCCCCCGGACCGAGCACGACGCCCCGACGTCGGTGCTGTCCGCGCCGGGTCCCGCGCCGCGGATCTTCCGGTCCAGCGAAACCACCGGGCCAGTGCGCCCGAAGATCTTCCGGCCCCCGAACAACCCTCGGTAGGCCGGCTACCGCAGCGGAGCGAACGCGAACTCGCGCAACCCCGCCATCGGTTCCACTGCCGCCCGGAAACCCAGGACCTCTGCCGCGCGGGCGGGATCGGCGACGATGTGTCGCACGTCCCCGCTGCGGTACTGCCCGGTGACGACCGGTGACAAGTCGCCGCCCCGCGCGCGGCACAATGCGTCGGCCACCTCCCGGATCGCGATCGGGCGCCCGGAGCAGACATTGGCCGCGGTGAACCCGGCCGGATCCGTGTTCATCGCGGCGAGGTTGGCCGCGGCGATGTCGTCGACGTGCACGAAGTCCCGCATCTGACCACCGTCCTCGAAAACCCGCGGCGGCTCGCCCTTTTCCAGTGACGACCGGAAGATGGCCGCCACCCCGGAATAGGGCGTGTCGCGCGGCATGCCCGGCCCGTACACGTTGTGGTAGCGCAGCGCGACCACCGAACCGCCGGTGGCCTCCGTCCACGCCAGCGCGTAGTGCTCCTGGGCGGTCTTGCTGGCTGCGTAGAGGCTGCGGGGCCGCAGCGCCGCGTCCTCGTCCACCAACTGCCAGCCGACCGGTTCACCGCAGTGCGGGCAGCGGTGCTCGAAGTTTCCGGCGTCCAAGTCGCTGCGCCGCCGTGGCTGCGGGTCCACCAGTCCGTGCTCACCGCACCGATAGCGGCCCTGCCCGTAGACCACCATCGACGACGCCAGCACCAGCCGCGAGACGCCGGCGGCGAACATCTGCGCCAGCAGCACCGTCGTGCCGAAATCGTTGTGGCCGCCGTACTCGGGGGCGTCGGCGGCGTTCACCCCGGCGCCCACCATCGCGGCCTGATGACACACCAGGTCCACTCCGGCCAGCAGGGGGGCGAGGGCCTCGGCGTCGCGGACGTCGACCCGGTGACACCCCTCCGGGAGGACGGCGTCCGGACCGTGCGCAGCGGGCAGCAGGACATCGACGCCGACCACTTCATGACCGGCGGCCGTTAGCGCCGCCTCGACCCGGGAGCCGATGAATCCGGCCGCTCCGGTCAGCAGCACCCTCATGGCAGCTCGAAAGGCAACGGAACCCCGGCGTGCTGGAGGCAGTGCGTGCAGGTGCGCTCGGCCGCGACGCCACCGATCGCGGAGCGCACCAGCTGCTTGAACATCTCGATGTTCTGCCCGAACTCGGCGAACACGTCGACACCCTTCACGCCTTCGCCGACGGCCACCCCGGCATCCACGTCAGTGATCAAAGCTATTGCCGCATAACATAATTCAAGCTCACGAGCGAGGATGGCCTCCGGATATCCGGTCATGTTGACCAGGCTGAACCCGGCCGCGGCGAACCACTGACTCTCGGCCCGGGTGGAAAAGCGGGGGCCCTGGATCACCACCATGGTGCCGCCGTCCACCACGTCGGGCAGGACGGTGGCCGCGGTGCGCAACGTCGGGCAGTACGGGTCGGCGAAGCTGGTGTGCACCCCGCCGGTATCGAAGTAGGTGTCCGCCCGGCCGCTGGTGCGGTCGACGAGTTGGTCGGGCACCACCACCGCGCCCCGCTCGATCGCGGGATTCAGACTGCCCACCGCACAGGGCGCGAACACCCGCCGGACACCCAGCGCGCGCAGCGCCCACATGTTCGCCCGGTACGGGACGGTGTGCGCCGAATACTCGTGTTTGGCGCCGTGGCGGGGCAGAAAGGCGACCTCATGGTCGCCGACCGCGCCGATCGTGATCGGGGCACTGGGTTCACCCCACGGGGTGTCCGGGTGGACGGTTCGGGTGTCTGAATCGAAGAACGTATAGAAGCCGGTACCGCCAATCACTCCGAGCACCCGCGCAATCTTATGCATAGGGCAGGATGCGGTGGTGGCCAGTTTTGCCCAGTGGATCTCCGGAGCGCGCCCGCGCACGCTGCCGAACGCGGTAGCCCCCGTGATCGCGGGCACCGGCGCAGCGGCCTGGCTGCACGGTGCGGTGTGGTGGAAGGCGCTGTTGGCGCTCGCTGTGGCGCTGTCGTTCATCGTCGGCGTCAACTACGCCAACGACTACTCCGACGGAATCCGCGGCACCGACGACGAACGCGCCGGCCCGGTGCGGTTGGTGGGTTCGCGGCTGGCGGCCCCGCGAGCGGTCCTGACGGCGGCGCTGGTGAGCCTGTTCGTCGGTTGCGTGGCGGGGCTGGCGCTGGCGCTGGTCAGCGCGCCGTGGTTGATCGCGGTGGGCGCGGTGTCGGTGCTGGGGGCCTGGCTGTACACCGGCGGGTCGCGGCCGTACGGCTACTCGGGACTGGGCGAGGTCGCGGTGTTCGTGTTCTTCGGCCTGATCGCGGTGCTGGGCACGCAGTACACACAGGCCCTGCGGATCGACTGGGTGGGCCTGGTGCTGGCGGTGGGCATCGGGGCGCTGTCGTCCTCGGTGCTGGTCGCCAACAACCTGCGCGACATCCCGACCGACGCGCAGTCCGGAAAGATCACCCTGGCGGTGCGACTGGGCGACGGCCGCACCCGGGTGCTCTATCACACGCTGCTGGTCGTCCCGGGTCTGCTGACACCGGTGCTGATGCTGGCGACGCCGTGGTGCGCCGCGGGTCTGGTGGCGGCGCCGCTGGCCCTGCGCGCCGACCGGCCGGTCCGGTCCGGCCGCGGCGGCCCGGAGCTGATCCCGGTGCTGCGTGACACCGGCCTCACCATGGTGGTGTGGTCGATTGCGGTGGCTGCCGCGCTGGCGTACAGCGGGCACGCCTAGAGTCGATCACGCCCCGGCGGCATCAGGGAAGATGCTGCGGCGGCGGGAAGGACGCGGGTAATGACGGAGATCGCCACGGTCAGTGGCCCCACGAATATCGGACTGCTCAGCGTCGGGGCATACCGTCCCGAGCGCGTCGTCACCAACGAAGAGATATGCCAGAACATCGACTCGTCGGACGAATGGATCTACTCACGCACCGGAATCAAGACCCGCCGGTTCGCCGCCGACGACGAGTCCGCCGCCTCGATGGCGGCCGAGGCCTGCCGGCGCGCCCTGAAGAACGCCTCGCTGTCGGCCTCCGACGTCGACGGCGTGATCGTCACCACCAACACCCACTTCTTGCAGACCCCGCCGGCCGCCCCGATGGTCGCGGCCGCCCTGGGCGCCAAAGATGTTCTCGGCTTTGACATCTCGGCCGGGTGTGCCGGGTTCGGCTACGCGTTGAGCACGGCGACCAACCTGATCCGCGGCGGCGGCGCCCGCAAGATGCTGGTGGTCGGCACTGAGAAACTGTCGCCGACGATCGACATGTACGACCGCGGCAACTGCTTCATCTTCGCTGACGGCGCCGCCGCGGTGGTGGTAGGCGAGACACCGTTCCAAGGCGTCGGACCGACCATCGCGGGCAGCGACGGCGAGCAGTCCAGCGCGATCCGGCAGGACATCGACTGGATCACGTTCGCGCAGAACCCCAGTGGCCCGCGACCGTTCGTGCGGCTGGAAGGTCCGGCGGTGTTCCGCTGGGCGGCCTTCAAGATGGGCGACGTCGGGCGCCGTGCGCTGGAGGCCGCCGGGGTCGGACCCGACCAGATCGACGTGTTCGTGCCGCACCAGGCCAATACCCGGATCAACGACCTGCTCGTGAAGAACCTGCAGCTACGTCCGGACACCGTCGTCGCCAACGACATCGAGCATGCCGGGAACACCTCGGCCGCCTCCATACCGCTGGCGATCGCCGAACTCATGGACACCGGGGCGGCCAAACCGGGCGACCTGGCCCTGCTGATCGGCTACGGCGCTGGCCTCACCTACGCCGCACAGGTCGTGCGGATGCCGCTGCACAGCGACTGATCCGCTCTATTCCTCGGGTCTGTCGGGGGTGTGGGCCTCACCGCGCAACCGGGCCTGCAACTGCTCACGTTCCCGGCGCCGGCGCTCTCCGGACACCGCGAGCGTGGCGGTCGCGCGGCGCCGCAAGGGACTGAACACCCACATGCCCAGCGGCATCGAAATGATCAGACCGCCGAGGGCGGCCACGAACAGCGGAAAGTCAGCCACGCCGAGCAGGCGCGCGAACCCGTAGATTCCGGCGGTGACGACGACGAACAGCAGCAACCTGGCCGCCACGTACAGCAGGACTGCGACGACGCCCCGGGCAGCGGCACTACCGTCACCGGTCTTGTCGTTAAGCGCTTCTGGCACAACCTGAGCCTACGGCGCAGGTATATTTGCCCAAAGGAGGTGTCGAGTGCTTTACCTGCTCGTCGTCCTTGTTCTGGGGACGTTGATCTATCTCGGCTGGCGCGCGGCGCGGTCGCAGACCAGCCCGCCGAAGACCCGCGTCATCGGGCCCGACGACGATCCGGAGTTCTTGCGCCGATTGGGCGACAACAAGCCGCGCTAGACGAAGTTCGGGTTGGCCCGCCGCTGGTCGGCCGGGAACCCGTCGGCGACCACCGCAGCCAACTCGGCGACGGCCTCGCGAGTGTCCCGCTTCAACCGGTCCAGGCTGATTTCGGCGCCTTCCTCGAGGTGGGCATCGAAGGGCACCACCCGGACCGCCCGGCACCGCCGCGCGAAGTGGTCGATCACCTTGTCCATGTCGACCTTGCCGGAGCGCGACCGCACCGCGTTGATCACCGCGACGGAGTTGCGCACCAGGTCTTCGTAGCCGTGGGCTTCCAACCAGTCCAGAGTCGCCGAGGCGCTGCGGGCACCGTCGATGGAGCCGGAGGCGACCACGATCAGCACGTCGGACTTCGCCAGGACGGCCGACATCGTCGAATGGAGCAGGCCCGTGCCGCAGTCGGTGAGGACCAGGCCGTAGAACCGCTCGAGGATGTCGAGGGCCCGGGTGTAGTCGTCGCCGTTGAAGGCCTCCGATACGGCCGGGTCGCTTTCGGAGGCCAGGATTTCCAGGCCGTCCGCGTTCTGCGAGGTGTAGCTGCGAACGTCGCTGTACCGGTCGATGCTGTCCGCGTCGCGCAGCAGGTGCCGCACCGTCGCCGGCGTCTCGAGCGGAACCTTCTGGCTCAGCGTTCCGCGGTCCGGGTTGGCGTCCACCGCGACCACCCGGTCACCCCGCACGGACGCAAAGGTGGACCCTAGTGACGCGGTGATGGTCGTCTTGCCGACCCCGCCCTTCAGCGACAGCACCGCGATGCGGTAGCAGCCGCGCAACGGCCGGTTGATCTGGGCGACCAGGTTGTTGTGCCGCATCGCGCGCGGGCCCTCACCCAGGTTGATCAGCTGACCCGACATCACGTAGAGGGCCCGGCGCCAGCCCTCCGATGGCGGCGGCTTGACCGGGCGCAGCAGCACGGTCGTGGACAGCTCGGGGTACGGCGCGTGCGGTAACGGTTCCGGACGGAACTGGGGCCGCTCCGGGGTGCTGGGGGTTTCCGGTGGCCCGGGGTAGTACGCGCCGTAGGCGGTCGGGTCCACTCGGGTGACACCGGTCACCGGACCGGTCGTCGGGCCGGCATCCCACTGGGGACGCTCCAGCTCGGCGGTCTGGTGCGGTGCCGGGCCGGGCTCGGCGGGGGTGTTACGCCGCTCGGTGCGGAACCCGCTGAACGCCCGGGTGGGCGCCTCGCCGACGGCGTCGGCGGCCGGCTTGAACTCCGTGGTCGGCTGATCCGGACTGACGTTCGGGCTGCCCGTGCCTTCTCCATTGCCCGGGTGAACCCGCGGCGCCCCCGCGCCCGGCGTCGGATGCTCTGACACTCCACTCCCCCTCTCTCGCGTGGCCTGTCTCGCGTGGGTCAGCCAACGCCCGCGTAGGAGTGCAGGCCGACCGTCACCAGGTTAACGAAGAACAGGTTGAAGACCATGGCGACGAATCCCACGACGTTGATCCAGGCGGCCTTGCGATCCCGCCAACCCGCGGTTGACCTGGCATGGAGGTAGGCGGCGTACACCACCCATGCGATGAAGGACACGGTTTCCTTGGGGTCCCATCCCCAGTAGCGGCCCCACGCCTCCTCCGCCCAGATCGCCCCGAAGATGACCCCGAATCCGAACACCGGGAAGGCGAAGATCGTGGTGCGGTACGCGATCCGGTCCAGCGTCTGGGCATCCGGGAACCGCTGCACCAGCCGCGGTAGCCGGCCTCGGGCGTCCGGCTCGCCGAACCGCGACGTGCGCAGCAGGAACAGGATGCTGGCGATACCGGCGACCATGAAGACCCCCGAGCCGAGACTGACCACCGACACGTGGATGGGCAGCCAGTAGGACTGCAGGGCCGGCATCACCGGCGCGGCGTTGGCGTAGAGCCAGCGGCCGGAGACGGTCAGCAGGATGAGGATCGGCAGCAATAGGAATACCCACAGCGGCCGGTACTGCGGGCGGCGCAGCACGACCGCGCCGGCGATCAACCCGGACATGCAGGTCAGGTTGATGAACTCGTACATGTTGCCCCAGGGCACCCGCATGGTGGCCAGTCCCCGCAACACGATGCAGGCGAACAGCAGACCGATGCCGAGGTAGAGCACGGCCAGGCCGGCCCGGCCGACACGTTCGTCGAGCGGCCGCTGCTGCGTCTCGGCCACGATCCCGGGCGCGACGCTGTCGGTGGTCACCGTCCCGGCGGCCACGGCCACCGGTTCGAGCTTGCGCGCGCGGACGTAGGCGAGCTCGTAGGCCAGCAGCAGCAGTGCCACCACCAGCGCCACCACCGCCGACGTGAACGCCCAGTCGGAGTACCGGGCCAGGCCGATGTTGATGTGCTGGGTGTTCATGTGACGTCCACTTTCGTTTCGGCTTGCTCGGGGACTTTGCCGAACCCGGCCACCAACCGCTCGGTCAGCCGTTCGAACTCGTCGCCCCATCCGGAGTTGTCGGTGCGCGCCAGACCGCCCAATTCGACGTCAACCGTAGCTGGAGTACCGGTTGTGGGCGTCAGGCGAACCCAGACCCGGCGCCGGCGCACCAGCAGTGACACCAACAGCCCCGCCATCATCGAGATCGCGAACACCAGCACCCAGATCTGCCCGGGGTCGTGCGAGACCTGCAGGTTGACGAACGGCACCGCGCCGTCGAAGCGGACCGTCGTGCCGGCCGCGGGACCCTGGTCGATACGCACCTGGTCGCCGACGCGCAGATTGACCCGCTTCTCCTTGGTCAGCCGGCCCTGTTCGATCAGCCGCGGATCGAGGTTGAACAGCGACTGGGGCCGTCCGGTGTCCAGGCCGGTGTCGCCGCGGTAGATGTCGATGGCCACGGCCGGGTCGTTGAGCGCCGGGAACTGCGACGACAGCAGGGTGCCGTCGAGTTGCTCGGTGGGCGCCAGCAGGCCCTGGATGGCGATCTCGTGTTGCCGGCGCTCCTCGGCGGTGGGGTAGCTCCCGGCCGGCGGGTCGATGCGCGCCACGCCGGAGGACAGCAGCGTCTGCGGATTGTCGGGCCGCCACTGCACGGTCGAGGTGCGGGTCTGGCCGTTGGGGAACGTGACGGTGAAGGTGGGGGCATAGCCGTGCCCCTGTAGGTACACCCGGTTGCCGCCGATGCGCAGCGGGTGGTTGACCTCCAGCCGGTAGGGCCGCCAGGTGTTGGACGTCAGGTCGTCCCCGGCCTGGTAGGCGATGTCGGCGGCGAACGAGGTGGCCTGTCCCGAGGGCAGGTAGTTGGCCTGGAAGTTGTTGACCCGCAAGCAGATCGGGTGCAACGACGTGCCGTCGACGGTGTTGCCGGCGCGGAACGAGTCGAACACCGCCGGCGACGCCGAGCAGAATCCCGGTCCGCCGTCGGCGATGACGATGACGTTGCCCTCGTAGCCGAACAGCTTGCCGGCGGCGACGGCGACCAGCAAACCCAGCAGCGAGAAGTGGAAGACGAGGTTGCCGAACTCCCGCAGGTAGCCCTTCTCGGCAGAGACCTCGACGGTGTCGCCGGTGCGACGGGTGGTGGTGCGCCAGCCCCGCAGCCGGTCGGTGACGGTGGTGGCCAGGGCCTCGGCGTCGCCGGTCGCCCGGGCTTCGGCGTGCTTGGGCAGCCTGGACAGGTTGCGCGGCGCGGCCACCGGCTTGGCCCGCAGGCTGCGGGCGTGCTCGAAGATCCGCGGGGTCAGGCAGCCGACCAGCGACACGAACAGCAGCACGTAGATGGCGGTGAACCAGAAGCTGGAGAAGACGTCGAAGGCCTGCAGCTCGTTGAGCCACGGCCCGATCATCGGGTGGGTGTGCAGGTATTCGTCGACCTTGCCGGCGTTGAGGCTGCGCTGCGGCAACAGTGCGCCGGGAATCGCGCCGAGCGCCAGCAGGAACAGCAGCACCAGCGCGGTGCCCATGGACGTCAGCGACCGCCAGGTGTTGCGCACCCTCCCCGCGAGCGCTCTGGGCGCGAGCAGACGCAAAATCGCATCAAAACCCCCGGTTTTGTGCGATTTTGCGTCTGCTCGCCCCATCAGATCGGCAGCCTGACATCGGAGACGAAGGCATCACGCAGCCAAGACACGAAGTCGTTCCACACCCCGGTGACCAGCGCGGTGCCGACCGCGATCAAGAGCACACCGCCGAACACCTGGATCGCCCGGGTATGCCGGCGCAACCAGCCCAATCCCGCCATCGCACTGGCCGAGCCGAACGCCAGCAACACGAACGGAATGCCCAGCCCCAGGCAGTACGCGATCACCAGCGCGATCCCGCGGGCCACGTTCGCGCCGTCGGTGGCCGAGGCCACCGTGATCACCCCGGTCAGCGTCGGCCCCAGGCACGGAGTCCAGCCCAGCGCGAACACCGCACCCAACAGCGGGGCCCCGGCGACCGAGGTCCATTGCCGGGGACTGAACCGGGCCTGGCGCTGCAGCGCCGGGACGAGCCCGACGAACACCAGTCCCATGACGATGGTCAGCACACCGCCGACTCGCTGCAGCAGCAGCTGGTTGGTGATCAGCGTGGTCGTCATGCCGAGCACGACCACGGTGCCCAGCACGAACACCGCGGTGAACCCGGCGACGAACAGCGCCGCCGATCCGGCGATCCGCCAGCGCGCGGCGGGCGGCGCCTTCAGGGTCCCGGCGCCGTTTCCGGCCGGCTCGCCCTCCTCGACGCCCACCACCGCCGCCAGATAGGACAGGTAACCGGGCACCAGCGGCACCACACACGGCGACGCGAACGACACCAGCCCGGCCAGCAGACACACCCCGAGCGCCACCACCAGTGGCCCGGCGGAGGCGATGTGGGCGAAACCGGTCACTGCGACCCCGAACTCGCTTTGGCCGGGGACTCCGCGGCGACCCGCTGAACCACCGGTTGCAGGTCCTCGGCGAGCAGTTCACGCAGGAACACCGCGGCCACCCGGTGTTGCCGGTCCAGCACCAGCGTCGACGGAATGACGGTGGTCGGATACTTGCCGCCGAAGGCGATCAGGGTGCGCATCGGCGGGTCGTAGATCGACGGAAACGTCACGTGCCGGTCGTTGACGAAGTCCTGGGCCGCTTCGCGGCTGTTGTCCCGGACGTCGATCCCGAGGAACGAGACGCCGGAATCGCGGGTCGCGTCATACACCCGCTGCAACTGCCCGATCTCGGCCCGGCACGGGCCGCACCACTGGCCCCACACATTGATGACGACGACCTGACTGGCGAAGTCGTTCAGCGACAGGGTCCGCGCCGGGTCGGTCAGACTCGGCCCCGACAGCGGGCCGGGGCGACCTCGGCTGTCCGGCGGGTCGTAGAAGATGTCGGTCTTGCCCCCCGGGGAGACGAACTCGAAGGTGCCGCCCTGCGCAACAGCGTCGCGCCCGGAGCAGCCCGTCAACAGCCCCGTCACCACCGCCGCGGCGAGCACCCAGCGCCGAACCGTCATCCGGCCGCCGGTTCTGCATATTCGACCGTGACCAACCGATCGTCCTCGTAGACCAGCGAGGTCACCGACGCCAACCCACACTCTCGCCGCCGCGGGTCGTGCCAGAGCCGGCGGCCCGTCACGTGCATGCGCAGCGTCCACACCGGCAGCTGGTGACTGACGCACACCACCTCGTGGCCGGCGGCACGCGCCCGGGCCTTGTCTGCCGCCGCCGCCATCCGGGCGGCGATCTCGCTGTACGGCTCGCCCCAGGACGGGGTGAACGGATTACGCAGCTGCCACCACACCCGCGGGTCGCGCCAGGCGCCGTCACCCGGACCCACCTTGCGGCCTTCGAAGAAGTTGGCCGACTCGATCAGGTCGGGATCGGTGTCCACCGGCAGGTTGTGCCGGGCGGCGATGGGGGCGGCGGTCTCCTGTGCCCGCTGCAACGGCGATGCGACCACCGCCACGATGTCGCGGTCCGCGAGAAAGTCA
Source organism: Mycobacterium paragordonae (assembly GCF_003614435.1). Classification (NCBI taxonomy): domain Bacteria; kingdom Bacillati; phylum Actinomycetota; class Actinomycetes; order Mycobacteriales; family Mycobacteriaceae; genus Mycobacterium; species Mycobacterium paragordonae. The sequence continues at coordinate 1,022,842 of NZ_CP025546.1, read as the reverse complement.
GCGACGGCGGCGGCCTGCGCGGCGCCGTTCTCCGACAGGCGGAAACCGGGCAGCCGGCCGTAGAGGACGCCGCCGGGGTTGTGCACCTCGCCGTGCCGAATCACGTGCACCCGGGTTTGTTCGGCCATCAGGGTCGTTCCTCCTGTGCCGCGGCGGCCGCGGCGGGTAGCGCGTCAGCGATCCGTTCGAAGGCGCTGTCGTCGAGAGCGGCCGAGACGAACCACGCCTCGAACGCGCTGCACGGCGGGTAGACGCCGGCGTCGAGCAGGGCATGAAAGAACGGCGCGTAACGCCAGGTCTGGCTGGCCCGCGCGGACGCGAAGTCGGTCACCGGTGTGTCGGTGAAGAACACGCTGAACATGTTGCCGGCGCGCGGAATCTGATGCGCCACACCGGCCTTCGTCAAAGCGTCGGTCAACAGCGCAGTCAGCCGGTCGGCGTTGGCGTCCAGCGCGCCGTACACGGAGTCGTCCGCGGCCCGCAGGGTGGCCAGCCCGGCCGCCATCGCCACCGGGTTACCCGACAGCGTGCCGGCCTGATAAACCGGTCCGAGCGGGGCCAGTCGCTCCATCACCTCGACCCGGCCGCCGAACGCCGCGGCGGGCAGGCCGCCGCTCATCACCTTGCCGAAGGTGAACAGGTCCGCGTCGACGGGATCGATTCCGTACCAACCACTTCGGCTCACCCGGAACCCGGTCATCACCTCGTCGGAGATCAGCAGCGCACCGTGTTCGGCGGTGATCGACCGCAGTCCCGCGTTGTAACCCGGCGCCGGCGGGACGACACCCATGTTGCCGGGGCTGGCCTCGGTGATCACCGCCGCGATCTGTTCACCGAACCGGGCGAACGTCTCCCGGACAGCGTCGATGTCGTTGTAGGGCAGCACAATCGTGTCGGCCGCAGCCGCGCCGGTGACGCCGGGCGAGGACGGCAGCCCCAGGGTGGCCACCCCCGAGCCCGCGTCCGCGAGCAGCGCGTCCGCGTGCCCGTGATAGCACCCGGAGAACTTGACGATCTTGGACCGGCCGGTGAACCCGCGCGCCAGCCGGATCGCGCTCATGGTGGCTTCGGTGCCGGAGTTCACCAGCCGGATCCGCTCGACGGGTGCGACCCGCCCGATGATTTCGGTGGCCAGTTCGGTCTCGGCGGGCGTCGGGGCTCCGAACGACAGTCCGTGGGCCGCCGCCCTGCTGACGGCGTCGACGACGGCCGGGTGTGCATGACCCAGGATCATCGGGCCCCAGGAGCAGACCAGGTCGACGTAGGTGTTGCCGTCGGCGTCGGTGAGCCGGCAGCCATGGGCCTCGGTGATGAACCGCGGAGTGCCGCCCACCGCGGTGAACGCCCGCACCGGCGAGTTCACCCCACCGGGTATCACCTCGCAGGCATCGGAGAACAGCTGCGCCGAGGCGCGCACCTGCGCGGTTGCCTGGTCGATCCCCATGCCGACCAGTGTCCCAGCCGTGCCGACAGGTTCAACTACAGGGTGTAAGAGTTACGTCATGCAACTCCCCCAATGGCTGGCGCGGTTCAACCGCTATGTCACCAATCCCATCCAGCGTGTGTGGGCAGGCTGGATCCCGTTGCACGGCATCCTCGCGCACGTCGGGCGCCGCTCCGGCAAGCCGTACCGCACTCCGCTGGTCGTGTTCACCGCTGTTGACGACGGACGGCCGGGGGTGGTGATCATGCTGACCTACGGGCCCGACCGGGACTGGCTGAAGAACCTCAAAGCGGCCGGTGGTGGCCGTCTGCAGCGTTACGGCAGGACCTTCGGCGTCACCGACCCGCGGGTGATGACCAAGAAGGAAGCGGTGCCCTACGTCACCCGGGGGTTGCGTCCGCTGTTCGCCAACCTGCCGTTCGAACAAGCAGTGCTGCTGCGGAAAAGCGAGTGACGCAACTCACCGAGATCCGGGAGCGGGCGGTCGCGTTGCAGGGCGCTGCCGGCAAAACGCCGGCAAATTCCCGGGTCAATTTCGCCGGCCACACCGTCTCGCTGGTGGCGCTGGTCGGCGTCCGAAACGGCAGGCGCGTGACCGGTGTCGCCTTCGATTCGATCGGCAGGTTCGCCCAGAGCGGGATTCTGCGGGACCGAATGATTCCCCGGGTGCTTGCCGCGGATCCGGACACGCTGCTGGACGACTCGGGACGGCTCGATCCGGCGGCCTTGCTGGCCTGCGCGTTGCGCGACGAGAAACCGGGCGGACACGGCGACCGGGCCGCCGCGGCCGCCGCGCTGGAACTGGCGTGCTGGGATCTGAACGCCAAACTCGACGACGAACCCGCCTACGAGACGATCGCACGCCGGTTCGGGCGTGAGCCCCTGGGTTCGGTTCCGGTGTACGCCGCCGGCGGGTACTACTACCCGGGCGCCGGCCTGGACACATTGCGCGATGAGATGAAGTCCTACCTCGACCTGGGCTACGGCGCGGTCAAGATGAAGATCGGCGGGGCGCCGATGCCGGAGGATCTGGCCCGGGTGGAGGCCGTCATCGACGTGGTCGGCGAGGGCGGCCGCGTCGCGGTGGACGCCAACGGCAGGTTCGACCGATCGGCGGCTGTCGAGTGGGCCCGGGCGCTGGCCGGGCATCGGCTGCGCTGGTACGAGGAACCGGGCGACCCGCTGGATTTCGAATTGAACCACGCGGTGGCGGACTGCTACGACGGCGCGATCGCCACCGGGGAGAACCTGTTCTCGGTGCCCGACGTCGTCAACCTGGTCCGGTACGGCGGCATGCGGCCAGACCGCGACATCTTCCAGATGGACGCCGGACTGAGCTACGGACTGGTTGAATACGCTCGCATGCTCGAGGTGCTCGAATCACATGGCTTCGACCGCCGCTTCGCCTTCCCGCACGGCGGGCATCTGATCAACCTGCACATCGCGGCCGGACTGGGCTTGGGTGGCTGCGAGTCCTACCCCGGCGTCTTTCAGCCGTTCGGGGGGTATTCCGACGGCTGCGCACTGTCCGATGGCAGGATCGCGCCGACGGACGCACCGGGCTTCGGGCTGGAGCGCAAGAGCGGCCTGGCCGAGGCGATCGTCGACCTGACGGCTTAGGAGTGTAGCGATGAAGATTGCCGTAATCGGTTGTGGCGCGATGGGTTCCATTTATGCCGCGCGGCTGGCCGGTGCGGGCAACGAGGTGCTGGTGGTCGACCGGTACCAGCCCGGCATCGACCAGATTGCGCGGCACGGGCTGCGGGTCAGCGGGCCGGGCTACGACCAGACGGTGCAGCTTCGGGCCGACACCGTCGCACCGGCCGAGACCATGGATCTGATCGTGCTGGCCGTCAAGGCCGCTGACGTGAGCGCCGCTGCGCAGCAAGCACTTCCGATGCTGGGCGAGGGCACCTCGGTGCTGACTATCCAGAACGGCCTGGGCTCCGCGGAGACTGTTGCCGGCATCGTCGGCGACGAGCGGCTCGCCGTCGGCATCGCGAGCGGGTTCGGCGCTGCCCGCCTGGCGCCCGGACATGTCCACCACAACGCCATGCGCGCCATGCGTTTCGGCGCCTATTCGGAGCTGGACCGGTCGACGGTCGAGTCGATCGCGCAAGTGTGGGCCGATGCCGGCTTCGACGCCGCGGCGGTGCCCGACATCGCCGCCATGCAGTGGGAGAAACTGATCTGCAACGTCGCCTACAGCGCGCCGTGCGCGCTGACCGGGATGACGGTCGGCCAGGTGATGGACGACCCGGACATGGGCCCGGTCAGCCGGGCCGCGGCCAAGGAAGCGTGGCGGGTGGCCTTCGCCTCCGACATCAACATCGATGTCCCCGATCCGGTCGAACACGTGCGCGCCTTCGGCGCCGGAATGCCGGACGCCAAACCATCGGCGCTACTGGATCACGAAGCCCGACGCGTCAGCGAGATCGACGTCATCAACGGCGCCGTACCGCGCCAGGGCGCTCGCGTGGGCGTGGACGCCCCGGTGAACGCCACGCTCACCGCGTTGGTCAAGGCTATCGAAAACCGTTGGGAAACAACGTCTTGACCTACAGAATCGGCCGCCCCCCGGTGACTGCGACCCGCGCGCCGGAGATGTAACTGGCGTCGTCGGAGGCCAGCAGCACGTACACCGGAGCCAGTTCGGCCGGCTGCCCGGCTCGGCCCAGCGGTACGTTGTCGCCGAACGACTTCACCTTCTCGGCGGGCATGGTCGCGGGAATCAGCGGCGTCCAGATCGGGCCGGGCGCCACACTGTTGACCCGGATACCTTTGGGCCCCAACATCTGGGCGAGGCTGGCGGACAGGTTGGCGATGGCCGCCTTAGTTGCCGCATAGGGTGCCAGAGTCGGATTCGGCGAGTCGGAGTTGACTGACGAACTCCCGATGATCGAGGAGCCGGAACCCATATGCGGCAGAGCGGCTTTGGCCAGGTAGAAGTAAGCCCCCACGTTGAGCCGGAAGGTGTGGTCCCACTCCTCGTCGGAGATCTCTTCGAGGGTCTCGTGTGTCATCTGATAGGCGGCGTTGTTCACCAGCACGTCGATGCGACCGAACTCCGAGACGGCCCGGTCCACGACAGCGCGACAATGCTGCGGGTCGGACAGATCGCCGGACACCAGCACGCATTTACGTCCCGCGTCCTCGACGTAGCGGGCGGTGTCCCGCGCGTCTTCGTCCTCGCTCAGATACGCCAGCAACACGTCCGCGCCCTCGCGGGCGAACGCGATCGCGACGGCGCGACCGATCCCGCTGTCTCCTCCGGTGATGATCGCTCTCTTGCCGGTCAGCTTCCCGGAACCGGAGTAGCTGTTCTCGCCGCAGTCGGGTACGGGATCCATCTGCCCTTGAACGCCCGGCACCGGTTGTTGTTGTTCGGCAAATCCCACGAAAGGTTCCTCTCTCGAACGCACTACAGGCGTGGCTGGGTAGCCGGTCCCGGCAGCGATAAACCCACCGACGTCGTCCGTTTGACCCGGAGGCTCGCGGGTATCCGCAGTCCGCGCGTTCTTCAACCAACAGGAACGGGTTTCCGCGCCTCGTCGACGCCTTCCTCGAAGCATGGTCCGTCGAACCGGTGCATAGCTCGACAACCATGGAGGAACGTCATTGCTGCGTGTCGCCTCGGTACCGGCATCCCACGTCTACGTCCGCCATCTGGCCGATCCGGACGGCGATTGCGTTGTGCGCCTGGATGATCCGATCCCGGCCGACGGCCGCATCGTGCCGGGGGGCTGGTGGCCGCCGCTGATGCTGGAGCCGGGTTGGGTCTCCGCCCACCACACCGAATTCGAGGTTTTCCACCTTCATTTCGGTTTCGACGCGATCGGGCCCGAGGCGTTGAGCGACGTGGTCCAGGAACTGAAGATGCATGACAAGCCGCTCGTCTACACCGTGCACGACCTGCGCAATCCACATCACCCCGAGCCGGAGGACCACGCAGGCCAACAGGAGGTCCTGGTCGCCGCGGCCGTTGAGCTGATCACCTTGACCCCCGGTGCCGCGCAGGCGATCTGGCGGCGCTGGCAACGACACACTCACGTGTTGCCACATCCCCATGTCCTCGGCAGGGACCTCATCGAACGCCCGCGCGAGGACGAACACTTCGTGGTCGGTGTGCACGCGAAGAGCCTGCGCGCCAACATGGATCCGTTGCCCGTAGTAGAGGCGCTCACCGAGATCTCGGCCTCGCTGCCCGGCGCGGTGCTGCAGATTGACTTCCACGACGAGATCTTCGATCCCGCAAACCACTGGTTCGCACCCGAGACTGCCGTGGCGTTGCTGGAATACGAGCGCTACCAGCACGTCGACGTCAGGGCCCATCCGTACTTCTCAGATGACCAACTCTGGGACTACCTGGCGTCGCTCACCGTGTCGGTGCTGCCCTATCGCTTCGGCACCCACTCCGGTTGGCTCGAAGCCTGTTTCGACCTGGGCACCGCGGTGGTGGCGCCGGGCTGCGGCTACTACGGGCAGCAACGTCCCTGCGAGAGCTTCGGCTTCGACGAAGACGGATTCGACGAGGAGTCGCTGGCCACCGCGCTGCGTCGGGCCTACGAGCGTTGGGCGGCAGGGGATCCCGCTCCGCGGGCGCGATGGGAACACCGACTCGATGAGCGACGGGCGATAGCCGCGGCGCATCGGCAGATCTACCACAAGGCGCTGGCATGACCGGTGAACTGCGGGTGGCACTCATCGCCTCGAACCGGTATCCCATCCGCGAACCCTTCGCGGGCGGCTTGGAAGCGCACGTGTGGCACCTCGCCCGCGCACTAGCCTCCCAGGGACATCGAGTCTCGCTCTTCGCCGCCGCGGGCTCCACACCCGGACCGCGATGTCAGCCGCTGGTGGTCCGGTACCTCAACCTGTCGGAATCGGCCCGGCGCGACGTGTCCATGCCCGCAGCGGATTTCATGGCTGACCACCACGCGTATCTGTCGCTGATGCTCTGGCTTGGCGGGCCGGGAGCTGATCAGTTCGACGTCATCCACAATCACAGCCTGCATTACCTTCCAGTGGCGATGGCTCCGATGCTGTCGACGCCGATGCTCACGACGGTGCACACGCCGCCGACGCCGTGGCTGGAGTCGGCCGTCGATGCCTCCGGCGGCGCAGGCACCCGATTCAGCGCCGTCTCGGAGCACACCGCTGCCGCGTGGCGGCAGGTGGCGGGCGGAATCACGGTGGTGCGCAACGGGGTGGACACCACGGCGTGGCCGCCGGGTCCGGGCGGAAATGCCCTGGTGTGGTTCGGCCGGATGACTCCGGAAAAGGCGCCACACCTGGCGATCGCGGCGGCCCGGCGAGCCGGCAGAGCACTGATTCTCGCCGGGCCCATCTCCGATGAGCGTTACTTCGCCGAGCACGTGTCACCGGAGTTGGACGACGCCATCCGCTATGCGGGACATCTCGATCAGACCCAGCTGGCCCGACTGGTGGGGGCGTCCGGTGTTGCGCTGGTCACCCCGACATGGGACGAGCCTTACGGTCTGGTTGTCGCCGAGGCGATGTCGTGCGGCACACCTGTGGTCGCCTTCGCCCGAGGCGGCATCCCTGAGCTCGTCGACGACGCCGCAGGACGGCTGGTGCCTGCCGGCGATGTCGCCGGCATGGCCGACGCTATCCCCGCCGCGACCCGGCTGCCGCGAGACGCGGTGCGCGAAAACGCGATACGGCGCTGCTCGGCGGCGGCGATGCTCACCGCCTATTCCGGCTTGTACCGGCAAATGGCCGACGATGTGACGGACAGGACAGATGATCGGTTACTACATTCACCACCACGGCTTCGGGCACCTGGCCCGCGCCGCCACCGTCTGCGCACGGATGCACCGGCCCGTAACGGCGTTGACTTCACTGGACATCCCTGACCCCCATCCATTTTCGGCAGTGGTCACACTGCCGCGTGACGATCAGGGACCACGCGCTGCCGAGCCGACCGCGCACGGCGCGCTGCATTGGGCGCCGCACCACGACCCGGGCCTGAGCGCCCGGATGAGCCGGATCGCGGACTGGGTCCGCGATGCCGAACCGGAAGCTTTCGTCGTCGATGTCTCAGTGGAAGTCGCTCTGTTCGTTCGGCTGCTCGGCATACCGGTGATAGTTGTCGCGTTGCCCGGAAGGCGGATCGACGCGCCACATCTCCTGGTGCACCGCACCGCCGACCATATTGTGGCGGCATGGCCGAAGGCGTTGTGCGTACCCACGTGGCTCCGGCGATACGATCACAAGACCAGCTACGTCGGGGGCATCAGCCGCTTCGAGGGCAGGCACCGTACCGACCGTCACACCGGCGGCGCCAACCAGGTACTCGTGCTGAGCGGCTCCGACGGTGCGTTCGGCGCCGAGATCACGCCTGAGATCAGCCTCTGTGCCACAGACGATTCCGGGCCCAACTGGATGACACTGGGGGGTGCCGGTTCGTGGCAGGCAGATCCCTGGGCTCAGATCTGCGGTGCGGACGTCGTCGTCACGCACGCGGGACAAGGCTGCATCGCCGATGTGGCTGCGGCGCAACGGCCCGCGATCGTGATCCCGCAGCCTCGCCCGTTCGGTGAGCAGACAGCGACCGGGTTGATGCTCCGGCAGCATCGGCTGGCCATCGTCGCGCAGGACTGGCCGGATCAGCGCGCCTGGCCGGCTTTGTTGGCCCACGCCGACGCTTTCGATCCACAGCGTTGGCAACGATGGGCCGTGGACGGGGCTGCCCGGCGCGCCGCCGAAGCGATCGAAGCGACCGCGCGGCTGTGCCGGGGAGGCGCATCGTGAAGACAGCAGTGATCACCACCGTGCACGGGCGACACACCCACTTGGTCCGCCAACTCCGGGGCCTGACCGAAGGCACCCAGATGCCCGACGTGCACATCGTGGTCGCGCTCGGTGACCCGGCCGTGGCCGACGCGGTAGCTGGTCACCAATCGACGGTGCTGCACCATCCGGCGTCACAGCCGCTACCGGTCGCGCAGGGACGAAACCTGGGGGCGGCTGCCGCCCTGCGAAAGTCGGCCGAGCTGTTGGTCTTTCTAGACGTCGACTGCATCCCGGGCACCGACCTGATCGAGCGCTACCACACTGTGGCGGGTCAGGCTGCACACCGCGATGCGCTGTTGTGCGGTCCGGTCACCTACCTCCCGCCGCCCGGTCCGGACGGCTACGTTCTGTCCGAATTGCCGATCAATCCGCATCCCGCCCGGCCCGCGCCGGCGCCCGGGACGGTCATCGGTACCGCGGACTATGCCCTGTTCTGGTCGTTGTCTTTCGCCGTCCGCGCCGAAACGTGGCGCCGGATCGGCGGATTCTGCGAGGAATACCGCGGTTACGGCGGCGAGGACACCGACTTCGCGCAATGCGCTGCGGCAGTTGAGGTTCCGATGCGCTGGGTCGGTGGCGCCGACGCGTTTCACCAGTACCACCCGGTGGCCGACCCGCCGGTCGGACATCTGGAGGACATCGTGCGCAACGCCGGGATCTTTCACCGGCGCTGGGGTTGGTGGCCGATGGAGGGTTGGCTGACGTCTTTCGAGACCGCGGGACTCATCTACCGCGAGGCCGGCGGGCGTCCCGTCCGGACGGAGATCACTTAGACCGGGTCAGGTCCGTGGTGGCCGGCCCCTCCAGCAGCGTCCCGTCCGGCGCGAACCGCGACGCATGCAGCGGGCACTCCCATGCCTTGTCCGCGTCGTTCCAGTTGACGATGCCGCCCAGGTGGGTGCACACCGGCGACACCACGTGCTCGACTCCGTCGACCACGCACCGCGCCTGCAGGTCCCACGGCGGCCCACTTACCACTCCGCCCTCGTCGGGCTTCGGGTCACGCCGCCCAATTCGCGTTGCGGGCGTGACCCAACCGCGTGCCAGGTTGAAGCCGACCTCCATGTTGGCAGTCAGAGCGGTTGTCACGCCGGACAATTCGTGCGGACTCCAGCTGGCGAAAGCCCCGGCCCAATCCATCCGGCCGCCCAGGATGCGACTGGACAGCGCCAGCGCCGCGGCCGGGCCGTTGGTCATTCCCCACTTGTTGAAACCCGTTGCCACGAAGATCTTTTCGTTGTTCGGCAGGATCGGTCCCACATACGGCAACTGATCGATCGGTGTGTAGTCCTGCGCCGACCAGTAGTGTGTCCGCTCCGCACCGGGAAAGTGCTCGCGTGTCCACTCGTCAAGCTCGGCGAGCGCTTTCGAGGGACTTTTCTTGCGACCCACCGGATGTCCCGCGCCGCCGACGATCAGAAGTTCCCCGTCGTCGGTGGGGACATAGCGCACGGATCGGGTCGGCGAGTCGGTGGAGATCATCATCGCCCGGGTGATCGGACCCGGCACCCGGTAAGCCATGCAGTAGGAGCGACTCGGTTTCAGCCTGGCGAAATAGCCGCCGCGGTCCAGAATCGGGATGCCCGTCGCCAGCACCAGTTGCCGTGCGGAGACCTCGGAGTCGGCCTCGGTGCCGTCCGCCGCCTGTTCTCCCCCACCGGTGTTGACGTGCAACCGCAGGCCGTCTCCGTCGCCGGCCACCTTGCGGACCCGCGCGCCCTCGACGAGCCGGCCGCCGCGATCGAGTAATTCGACCACCAGGCTGTCCAGGAAGGGGACCGGATCGAACTGCGCCTGATCGGGCAGCCGCACCCCGCCATGGAACGAGAACGGCACGTCGGCGCGGTTATCCCACGTCACGGGCAGTCCGACGGCGCTGCACGCCAACCATTCCGCCCGCGCCGACGGCACCCCCCTGGCCGATTGCGCGTAGGTGTAGGCGTCTTCGCGCTGTACGTCGATGCCGTGCGTGTCGCAGTGGTGCAGCACCCACTCCATCCCCTCGCGGTTGCCCTCGACGTACGCCCGGGCCGTGCTTCTGCCGTGTCGCGCAAGGATTTTGCTCAGGTGGGTGCTCTGCAACAGGCTCAGTTTCGCGGTCGTGTTCCCGCTGGCTCCGGCGCCCACCGTTCGGGCCTCCAGAACTAGTACGTCCTTGCCCGCGCGCGCGAGCAGCACCGCGGTGATCAAGCCGGTGATTCCCGCCCCGACCACCACCACATCGGCAGACCCGTCGACGCTCCCGGAGGTTCTGCCGGCCCACGGCGTTGTGCCGCGGTCGTCCAACCACAGTGACACCATGGCATACGACATACCCAGACACCCTGGAACGAAACGGCCACCGAAGCCTCCTAGAGAGCATGACCGGTGGTCGGTTATTTCACAGTGCGGCATTGCTTTTCGCAGTCGGTCGAATTCGAGTCGCAAAAGGTTTTGCCGCCGAATGCCCGGGTACAGATGCACCGCGGCGCCGGAGTCACTCCGCGTCGTCATCCGAAAGAACTAGATCAAACTGGTTCGAATCCGCTTCCGGTCGTTCGCGGCCGAAAGGAGTAACACTATGCGTAACACCATCGCTGCCGGCTGCGCCGCCACTGCACTGCTCTTCGGTGGGGCAGGCGTCGCAAACGCCGCCGTCGACCAGGCTCCGGTTCCGTCCTCGACGACCACCACGCTCGCCGACACCGACAACAACAGCAACCACGAGAGTGACAACACTGGGCTGTGGGGACTCGCCGGTCTCCTGGGTCTGGCCGGGCTCGCAGGCCTGAAGCGTCGCAACGCCAACGACGCCACCGTTGCGCCGGCCGCCACCCGCCGGCCGCCGACCGCGTAGCGCAGGTCTCAAACGCCCCTGTCAGCGGCCTCCGCTGACGGGGGCGTTTGACCCTCCGGCCGCAGACCGCGAATCCTGCTGCGCCGCACAGCTTTCCGCCGAATCGTCGTTTCGCCTGAGCCGACGCGGGTACTCGCAGCTGATTGCCACAGACGAAAGGCCATCACATGGATGCATTGACATTTCTTCGCCAGGACCACAAGAGCGTGCTGGGCATGCTGGAAGTGCTGGACGGGGCGCCCGAATCCGACGGCGCGCAACTGAGCGGCCTCGAGACGATGGTGAACAACCTGATCATCTCCGAGTCACAGCACGAAGCGGTCGAAGAGCAGTTCTTCTGGCCGGCGGTCCGGCGCGCCGTCGAAGGCGGTGACGAGCTGGCCGATCAAGCGATCGCACAGGAAGGGTCCGGCAAGAAGTTGCTGCAACGCCTCCAGGACAGTGCACCGGGCGACCCGGACTATCACGAGGCGCTCAAGGAGTTCGTCAAAGCCGGCCGCGAGCACATCATGTTCGAGCAGGACGTCGTGTGGCCGCGCTTTTCCGCGGCGGTCGATCAGCAAGAACTCGAACAGCTCGGCGGAAAGCTGGAGACCGCGAAAAAGGTTGCGGTGACCCGGCCCCATCCGAAGACGCCGTCCGACTCGTTGACCCAGAAGACGATGGGCTTGGGCGCTGCCGTGGTTGACCACGTCCGTGACGCGGTCACCGGCCGGGCGGCCGACAACCCGCCCGATCCCCAGATGCACTGAGCGGCAAGATAGAAAAGCCTGGCGCCCTCGATGGCGCCAGGCTTTTCCGGCTTCGGAGACACCCCGAGACGACCCGAGATGACTTGAGACGGCCGACCTAAGTGGTGGGCGTCCGCTGTTCGTGCGTGAACGGCTTGTCACTCGGAACAGCCGGCGAGCCTTCAGGATTGGTGGCGGCGCCGGTGTTCTGCCGCAGGGTGCTGCCGAGCCATTCAGTGGTCGGCTCCTCCACGTACTGCCATTCGGTGCCCTCTGGCCACGGACCCTGTCCCTGGTTCCACGGCCCGCGCACCGAGCCTTTGCCGTTCGACATATTGAAGGCCACGTTCTGGAACCGTTCGTCGCCTGCCAGAGTGCCGGGCGGGAAGTTCACCGGCAGCTCATTGAGAGCGGCGGTGAACTGCTGATAGTGGGCGACTTCGCGAGTCATGAGGAATGTCAGGGTTTCCTGTACGCCCGGGTCGTCGGTGAACTGCTTCAAGTACTCGTAGACGACTTTCGCTCGTGACTCGGCGGCGAGATTATTGCGGAGGTCCACCGTCGGGTCGCCGTTGGCATCGATGAACGCCCCGGTCCAGTTGTTGCCCGCGGAATCTTTCGCATCCGGCCCACCGCCGCTGAGCACCAGGAACATCGGATTGACGGCGACCTGGTGGATGGCCTGCTGACGACCATCTCGACTGGCCACCAACGGCATCCAGTCGCAGCGGTCATTGGCCAGCTTGAGATCATCGTTCAGCCCGTCCAGCAGCATGGTGATCATCGACCCGACCATCTCCAGATGGCTCAGTTCCTCCGTGGCGATATCCATGAATAGGTCGTACATTTTGGGATTCTTCTCCCGCAGCACGAAGGCCTGAATGAAGTACTGGAGCGCGGCGGTCAGTTCGCCGTTGGCCCCACCGAACTGCTCCATCAACAGCGAGGCGAACCGGGGGTCCGGCTGGCTGACACGCACCTCGAACTGCAGGTCCTTATTGTGAATGAACATATTTCTCCCACGACTGTCACGACTGTTGCGTATGTGTCTCGACCCGATCTGGCCGGTTACCCGCGCAACAGTGACCCAAACGGCCGTCTCAGGGGTTTTCGCGAATCCGACTGCGCGTCAGCGCATTTCGTCGGAAGTACGGCGTGACAAAGTACACCGCCACCACCACGGCCCAGGACAGCAGACTCAGCCACAGCTGGCTTCGAGTGGCGTGATCGAAGGCCATCTGCACAAGGACCGCAACGATTCCCACCGCTGTCAGGATCGAAAGCACTGGGAAAAGCCACATTTTGACCCGCAACTGCTCCGCGGATGTCCTGCGCCGCAGACGAATCTGCGATACCGCGATGAGCAGGTAGACGAACAAGATGACGGCGCCGGAAGAGTTGAGCAGAAAGAGAAACACGGTATTGGGCGATAGCCAGGCCATCAACACACAGAGAAAGCCCACCAGCGAAGAACACACGATAGCGGCCGCCGGCACACCGCGACTGCTGAGTCGGACCAGTCGCTGCGGCGCCTCGCGGCGACCCGCAAGGACGAACAACATCCGGGACGCGGTGTACAGGCCCGAATTCAGACACGACAGCACCGCGGTGAGCACTACCGCGTTCATGATCTGATCGGCGCCGCGCAGACCCATGTGCCGCAACGCGGCCACGTACGGCGAGGCACCGAGTTCCACCGAGTTCCACGGCATGATGATCACCAGGAGCAGGACCGAACCGACGAAGAAGATGACGATGCGGACGACCACCGACCTCGTCGCCTTGGCGATCGCGCGCGCTGGATCGCGGCTCTCGGCGGCGGCGATGGTGACGACTTCGGCCCCCACCATGGAAAAGATCACCACCACAATCGCGGCGAATACCGCCGCCACTCCCTTGGGGAAGAAGCCGCCGTGGGAGGTCAGGTTGGAGAAATCCAGCTGACGGCCGGGCAGCAGCCCGAAAACGAAAGCCGTTCCCACACCGAGGAAGATCACGATTGTCGCGACTTTGATTCCGGCGAACCAGAATTCGAATTCGCCGAAGGACGACACCGAGAACAGGTTGGTGGCGGTCATCAGCAACATCAGGCACAACGCGGACAGCCACAGCGGCGCCGGGAACCAGTAGTTCAGCACCTTCCCGCCGGCGACCGCTTCGAAGCCGACGACGATGACCCAGAAGTACCAGTACAGCCATCCCACCGAGAACCCGGCCCAACCACCCAGCGCCGCACCGGCGTAATCGGCGAAGGACCCGGTTGACGGATTCGCCGCCGCCATCTCACCCAGCATCCGCATCACCAGGACGATCAGCAGCCCGCAAATCGCATAGGTCAGAAACGCGGCCGGACCGGTCTCCTGGATCACGACGCCCGAGCCGACGAACAGTCCGGCGCCGATCACCCCGCCGATGGCGATCATGCTGAGTTGCCGCTGCGAAAGTCCTTGCTTCAGCGCGGCTTTTTCGTCTTCTTGGCCGTCTTCCCGGTCGTCCGGCATCACCGGACGCTAGCAGTTGAGCCGGCTCTGGATCACGCCGTCGTTACGAGTCCCTTGCGATACGGCGTGGCAGGGGCGTCAAACCGCCTTCAGCGCGGCATTATTGACGATCGTGGCCGACCTGACCCGCCGCTCGGTGCTGCGCATGGGTGCCGGCGCCAGTGCCGGAGCGGCCGGCGTCTGGGCGCTCAGCGCTCTGATCGACCCGCTCACCACCCTGGCCGCGCCCGCGGCGCCCGCGCCGTTCGACCCGCCGACCGCGGGCAAGACGCTGCCGACCAAACTGACCGGCTCGTTCGTCTCCGCGGCCCGTGGCGGCATCAAGACCAACTGGGTGATCGCCATGCCGCCCGGCCAGACCAAAATGCTGCGACCCGTCATCGCGCTGCACGGCAAGGACGGCGACGCGAACATGATGCTGGACTGCGGAGTGGAGGACGCGCTCGCGCAACTGGTGAGCGAGGGCAAGCCACCGTTCGCCGTGGTCGGGGTGGACGGCGGCCCCGACAGCTACTGGCACCGGCGGGCCAACGGCCAGGACTCCGGCACCATGGTGCTCGAAGAGCTGCTGCCGATGCTGACGTCGATGGGCATGGACACCTCGCGCGTCGGATTCCTCGGCTGGTCCATGGGCGGCTACGGCGCGCTGCTGCTGGGGGCCCGGCTGGGACCGGCCCGCACCGCCGGCATCTGCGCGATCAGCCCGGCGCTGTACATGTCCTACATCGGCAGCGCCCCGGGCGCATTCGACAGCATCGACGACTGGAACCGCAACACCGTCTTCGGCCTACCGGTGCTGAACTCCATCCCCATCCGGGTCGACTGCGGCATCGGCGACCGCTTCTTCTTCGCCTCAAGCCAATTCGTCAGCCAGCTGAAGAAGAAGCCGGCCGGCAGCTTCTCGCCGGGCGGGCACGACGCCGACTATTGGCGCGCGCAGTTGCCCGGTGAACTCGCCTGGATGGCGACCTGACCCGTGACCCAGCAGGACCGCGCCCCGTTCCGTCCGGACATCGAGGGGCTACGCGCCGTCGCGGTCGTCGCCGTCGTTCTCTATCACGCGGGTATTCCCGGGATTGCCGGTGGCTACATCGGGGTGGACGTCTTCTTCGTCATCTCCGGCTTCCTGATCACCGGCCTGCTGTGGCGTGAGGTACAGGCCACCAAAACCGTTGCGCTGGGCCGTTTCTACGCCGCCCGCGCCCGCCGCCTGCTGCCGGCGGCCGCGACCGTCGGAGTCGTCACGGCGCTGGTCGCGGCGGCGGTGCTGCCGCCGTTGCAAGCCCGGCGGGTGTTCATCGACGGCATCGCCAGCATGCTCTACGTCGGCAATTACCGGTTCGCCGCCCAAAACACCGACTACATGATCTCCGACCTCCCCCCGTCGCCGTTCCAGCACTACTGGTCGCTGGGCGTGGAGGAACAGTTCTATCTGGTGTGGCCGGCCCTGATCATCGGCACGGCGTGGCTGGCACGGCGTATCGCCCGCGGCGACACACCGCGCAACGCGCCGTACCTGGTGGTCGTGACGCTCGTCGGCGCGGCATCACTGGCGGCGGCCGTGATCTGGACCCACACCTCGCCACCGTGGGCGTTCTTCTCGCTGCCCACCCGGGCCTGGGAACTGGCCGCCGGTGCCCTGGTCGCCCTCACGATTGACCAATGGAAGCGACTACCCCTGCTTCCGGCCACCGTGGCGGGCTGGGGCGGTTTGGCGCTGATCCTGCTGACCTGCACCCAGCTGGGACCCCACACGCCCTACCCCGGCACCTCGGCGCTGCTCCCGGTGCTGGGCACCGCCCTGGTGATCGGCGCCGGTTCCGTCACCGGCGGCATGGGCGTCGGGCGGGTGCTGTGCCCGCCGGTGATGCGGGCGATCGGCCGGGTGTCCTACTCCTGGTACCTGTGGCACTGGCCGGTGCTGCTGCTGCTGCCGCCGCTGCTCGGCGATCCCGGCGGGCTGCCGGGCCGGCTGGCGGCGACGACGGTGTCCGCGGGTCTCGCCGTGATCACGATGCACGCCGTCGAGAACCCCGGCCGCTTCGCCGCGGGGCTGCGCCGTTCGGCGAAGGCGAGTCTGGCCGTCGCCGGCGCCGCCAGCGGAGTTGCGGCATGCGCGTGCGCGGTTCTGCTGACGGCCGTGCCGGCCCCGGTGGGACACGGTGCCGCCGCCCCGCAGGCCAGGATCGTCGCGCTGCCACCCGCACCCGACCCGCAGGTCAGTCCGCAGGAAGCGGCGGTGCGCCAGGCGTTCAGCCAGGCGCGGGAGATGCTTGCCGCGGCCGCCGGACAGCACGCCGTACCGTCCAACCTGAACCCGTCCCTGGCGGCCGCGCCGGCTGACAAGGCGGCGGTGTTCGTCAACGGTTGCATGCGGTCCTGGCGCGACGTCGGTCAAAGCGAGTGCGCTTCCGTGAAAGGGGACTTGAAAGACGGGGAGACCCCCACCACCGTGGCGCTGATCGGCGATTCCCACGCCGCGGTGTGGGACCCGGCCCTGCAGCAGGTCGCCCAGCAGCGGCACTGGCGGCTCGAGACCATGGCCAAGGTCACCTGCCCGTTCCTGGACATCCCGATCGTCAGCCCCTACCTGGGCCGCAAGTACACCGAGTGCGAACAGTGGCGCGGGGAGATCGTCAGCCGGCTGGCGGCGGAACGGCCGCGGCTGGTGGTGCTGAGCATGAGCCGGCGCTATCACGCCGACTTCAGCTTCGCCTCCTACGATCCGGCGTGGATCCACGCCCTGGCCACGGTGGTGGCCCAGCTGCGCGGCATGGGCTCGCGGGTTCTGGTGCTCGGTCCGGTGGCCGACCCGCAGTCCTCAGCTCCGACC
Organism: Mycobacterium paragordonae; assembly: GCF_003614435.1. Taxonomy (NCBI): domain Bacteria; kingdom Bacillati; phylum Actinomycetota; class Actinomycetes; order Mycobacteriales; family Mycobacteriaceae; genus Mycobacterium; species Mycobacterium paragordonae. The sequence continues at coordinate 1,005,681 of NZ_CP025546.1, read as the reverse complement.
TGCCTGTCGGCCCACCTGGACGACGCCGACGCCTGCGCGCCGGCTCGGTCAGCGGCGGTCAACGGTGACGGCATCGCGGCCGAACAGCAGGTGACCACCGCAGCCGGCGGCTCGTATGCCGATCTGACCGATCTGTTCTGCAGCCCGCAGCGCTGCCCGTTGATCGTCGGAGACACCCTGGTGTTCCGCGACGACAACCACGTGACCACCGAGTACGCGCAGCTCCTGGCGCCCGTCATCGGCGCATTGGCCGATCGAGCCATAACAAATGAATGACACGACGGTGGATTATCAGCGAATGAACCATGCGATGACCGCGAACGTGATACCAATAGAAGGGTTTTGGAGGTTTGAAATGAGTCCGATGCTGGTGGTCCTGCTCTCAGCAGCCGCGCCGGTCGCCGGGCTTGGTCTACTGCAATTGCAAGCGCGCCTTGAACGTTGGGATTACGAAAGGCACGCAGAAGACTGAAGCTGCGGCGGCGCAACTGAATACGTTCGAGCGGCGAGAGCGCCCAAGCGTCTCAGCTCGAATCACCTAGACAGTTGCCAGCGAATCAGCGGCACCATCTTCTCCGATATGTACGCATGCCCCGCGTCGTTGGGGTGCACGCCGTCGGACCCGATCAGATCTGGCCGGTCCACGAACCAGCGGTCCCCGATCGGGTCGACGAAATCCGCTCTCGCGGCCCAGGCCGCTGCGGCCAGGACGTCGCGAATCACCAGCACCGGCACCGGCACATCGGCTGTCGGCCACGGCGGTCCGATCACCAGGAATCGCGCCGACGGCGCGAGCCGGCGGGCCAGCGTGAACGTGGCGTGGACGCGTTGCGCAAGCAGCACCGGGTCGACGTCCTGGTCGTTGCGGGAACCGAAGAACACCACCAGTACGTCTTCCGGCTTGACCGCTTTGGCGGTCAGGTCCTGGAAGATGTCGCCGTGGTCGCCGATCGCCCCGTATCCGGCTCTGCCCTCGGCAGCCACGTCACTGGCGATACGCAGCCCGGGTGCGGTCAGGCTCCGCCAGGTCCGGGCGGTCCAGGAGTTGGATCCCAGCCCGCCCTCGTTGGTGCCGGTGGTGTACGAATCGCCGATCACGGCGACGGGTTTGAGCCGCAGATCCAGCGTCAGTGCCCGGTACGGCCGCTGTTGAGCCGGATGGACCAGGCCCGACGAAGCCACGCCCACCAGCACGGCAAGGCTGATGGCGAAGGCGGCCAGCCGGGTCACTGCGACCTCCTGAAATGGATCTACCTGAAATCGTACGAGGCGCCCAACCGAATCATCGGTCAACTCGCTTGCGGCCCCGGCTTTTCCGGGCCCGCCTCACCCCGGCGCCCTCAACCAGCCCGCCCCTCACCCCGCCCGCGAGGAAACCTCGGACAGCGCGCCGTCGATCGGATGCCGTTTAGTGATGGGCGAGTCATCGGGCTGGGTGCCCGCCGGCGCGGCCCGAGCGCCGATCATCCGGCGCATCCACCGACGGGCCGGCTCCTCGACGAAGTGATACATGAGGCTCGAGAGCAGCAGCGCGATCACGATCAGCCCGATGACATTCCATTTCCACGGGTTGTCCTGCGGCGTGAGCTCGAACTGCAGCACCGCCCAGCCCCACGTGGTGTGCACCAGCTCGTGAACCATGTACAGGCAGAACGAGATCTCCCCGCCGTACACCATCAGCCGCGTCGACAGCACCCACGGCAGACTGCCCAGGCCGATCGCCAGCGTGATCACCACCGGCACGAACAGCACGTCCACCACACCGCCGCTGTCCACGACGCCGCTGATCGGGTGCGCGTCGAACCAGTAGAGGATGCCCACCATCGCGACCACGAGCAGTAGCGAGACATACCCGGCGACATGACGCGCGCGGGTGCTCAGCCGCAACCTGCGCACCGCGGCGCACGCCAGCGCGCCGGCGATGAACTGGGTGACGATGCGCGGCAGCCAGCTCCACGGCGTGTAGAAATAGCCGCTGGCCAACAGCAACACCACCGGCGGTAGGCAGGCCGCGAAGGACAGCACCATCAGGCTGCGCGCCCGGGTGGTGCGTTCCAGCCGCAGAATCACCAGCACGATCAGGCCGAACAGCAGATAGGCCAACCATTCCGCGCTGATCGACCAGGCCGGCCCGTCCCAGCTGGTGTTGTCGAAGAACGGCTCGAACCACAACTGGACCAGCAGGACCTGGCGCACGTAGCTGATCGCGGTGAGATCCCTGACCTCGGGTAGCGGCACGTGCCCGACGTGCAGGCTGAGGATGACGATCAGGGCGGCCAGGTGCATGGTCAGCAGGTAGACCGGCCAGACTCTGGCCAGCCGCAGCCACAGGAAGTGCACGGTGGCGCGCGTCGACCATTCCCCGCCCATCCGGTCGAGGTAGTTCCAGGTCAGCACGAACCCGCTGAGAATGAAGAACAGGTCGACGCCCTGGGCGCCGCAATTGAGCACCGGTGCCAGGTTCTCGCGGAACTCGGGCGACACATCGGTGAGCATCGGGCGGAAGTGGAACAACACCACCCACAGCGCCGCGATGATGCGCAGTCCGGTGAGGGCCTTGATCTCCCCGCGGATCGCAGCCTTCATCTCTACGCTGGGCACGAGCTTCTTCCCGCCTGGACTCTTGCTGTCTGCTGTTCGTTGCGTCAATTCACCGGCCAACCGAAGCGTTCTCGCCCGCTCACAAGCCCCCCGACTAGCACCGGCAGCCTAACAGCGCAGCCATCGGGACGGGCGACGAGCCGCTTCTTAGCAAAGAGTTAGTCGCGGCTACCCGTCCCCTTAGGTTTAGCGGGCACTTTAGAGTGCAGGGTTTGGTCGGCCCGCTCGTCGACTAACCAAGGGGAAATGGGGCTCTTTGATGACTACCGCGATCACACGACGCGTTTCGAGCGCCGCCGACCTTTCGGGTGCAATCGACCTCAGTGGTGCCCAGATCCGGGCCCACTGCCGGCACCTGGCCACCGTGGTGACCATCCGTGGGGAGATCGACGCCGTCAACGTCGACCAGGTCGGCGAGCACGTGCGCCGTTTCGTTCTGCGCGACAATCCCGTGGTGCTCGACCTGAGCGCGGTCACCCATTTCTCCTCCGCCGGAGTCGGGCTGTTCTGCGTGCTGGACGAAGAATGCCGCGCCGCCGGCGTGGAGTGGATGATCGTCGCCAACCCTGTCGTCAACGCGCTGCTCGGCGACAGCAGTGACCCCGCCGAGACCCTGTTCCCGGTGACCCGTTCGGTCCACGAGGCGCTGCGCTACCTGGCCGAGGGCATCAACTGGCGCCGCCAGCTGGTTCTGCCGCTGGTCAAGAAGTCTGCTTAGCCCGCCGGATCCTGACCACGCCAAGCACGGCGAAAATTCCGGCGACCGTCGCCAACATCAGCGTCAGCACCAGCTGCTGCGGGTCGTAGACCACCGACATGGTGGCCGGCTGCCCGTCGGCGACGGGGGCCACCGCGACCGTCGAACGGGTCTGCAACCAGCTGAACGCCATCGCCACCAGCGCGGCGGCGGCCAGCGCCAACTCCACTATCGCGCGGGCGGTCACCGGATCGACTCGTTGTCGTCGTCGAACGGGTCCATGTCGTCGGCGACCTCGGCGACATAGGGGCCCATCCGCCGCTCCACCAACGGGGTCAGGGCATCACGCAGGTGACGATGACGGCGAGCCCAGGCCTGCGCGGTGCGCCCACCGGTGAGCTTCAGCCCGATGCCGTACCGGCCTCGGGGAACTCCCACCAATTCGCCCAGCGCCCGCGCCGACTGCCACCGGGCCAGCGGCTTGTCGGACTTCACCGAGTTCTCGGCTTCGGGGAACACCTTCACGATCTCGCGCACCAGGATGGTCTCGGTGCCCTGGCGCAGCGCATCTTCGGTCAGCTCGACCGAGGTGTGAATCCGCGCCGCCTTGACCTGCAATGCCACGAACGCCGACACCAGCACCAGGAAGACCGATGGCACCAGATATGAAATCGGGACGTGGTTGACGTGCTGGATGTAGATCAGCGACACCGCCGACAGCGGGCCCGCCAGCACCCAGTACCAGCTCGCCCCGGATTCGTAGAACAGTCGCTTGTCGGCGGGCGTGTCCGGCCGCTCGTCTGCAGATCCCATGTGAGCCTCCGTCACGCAAGCCACCCCGCCGCCTCGGCGGCCCAGTACGTCAGCACGAAATCTGCCCCCGCACGCCGGATACTGGTCAACGACTCCATTGCCGCGGCCCGTTCGTCGATCCAGTTGTTGGCCGCCGCCGCACAAATCATCGCGTACTCACCCGAAACTTGATAGGCCGCCACCGGAACCGGGGAGATGTCGGCTGCCGCCGCCAGCACGTCCAGATACCCCAGTGCGGGCTTGACCATCACGATGTCGGCGCCCTCATCGAGGTCCAGCTGAACCTCGCGCATCGCCTCGCGGGCGTTGCCCGGCTCCTGCTGGTAGGTGCGCCGGTCACTGGACAGGCTCGAGGCCACCGCCTCGCGAAAGGGGCCGTAGAACGCCGAGGCGAACTTGGCGGCATAGGCGAGGATCGCGACGTCGGCATAGCCAGCCGCGTCCAGACCGTCCCGGATCGCACCCACCTGGCCATCCATCATGCCGCTGGGGCCCACCACGTGCGCACCCGATTCCGCTTGCGCCACAGCCAGTTCCACGTAACGGTCCAGGGTGGCATCGTTGTCCACCCGGCCGCGCTCGTCGACGACTCCGCAGTGCCCGTGGTCGGTGAACTCGTCCAGACACGTATCGGCCATCAGCACCGTGGCGTCGCCGAGATCCTTTGCCAGATCGCGCAATGCCACGTTGAGGATGCCGTCGGGATCGGTGCCGGCCGAGCCGGCCGGGTCCTTGTCCTGCTCGCGCGGGACGCCGAAGATCATCAGCCCGCCGACACCCGCGGCGACCGCGTCGGCAGCGGCACTGCGCAACGAGTCCCGGGTATGTTGCACCACGCCCGGCATCGAAGAGATGGGCCTCGATGCCGATATACCGTCAGCAACGAACATCGGCAGCACCAAATGCCTTGGCTCCAAGGATGTTTCACCTACCAGGCGACGCATCGCCGGGGTGGAGCGGAGCCGGCGCGGCCGCTGCCTCATTCTTGGCCGGTGACTCTGCGTTGCGGGCGAAGGTCACTCGCACATTTGCGCCACTCACGCAGAGTCAACGCAAGACAGGTCATCGCCGGCGGCTCTTCTTGCGCGGCGGGGGCAACGCGCCTTCGGCGCGCAACCGGGCGGCGTGTTCGGCCAGCGCGTCGACCAACGGACCCACCGCGGCGGTCTCCGGCTGGACATCCACCCGCAGGCCGAACTCGGCCGCGGTCTCGGCGGTCTTCGGGCCGATGCAGGCGATGATGGTGCGCGCGTGCGGCTTTCCGGCAATACCGACCAGATTCCGGACGGTCGAGCTGGAGGTGAAGCACACCGCGTCGAAGCCACCGGTCTTGATCATCTCCCGGGTGGACGCCGGCGGCGGGGCGGCCCGCACGGTCCGGTAGGCGGTGACGTCCTCGATCTCCCACCCACGTTCACGCAGGCCCTCGGCCAGCGTCTCGGTGGCGATGTCCGCGCGTGGCAGCAGCACCCGGTTCACCGGGTCGAAAATGCTGTCGTAGGGCGGGAATTCGTCCAGCAGACCCATCGACGACTGCTCGCCGGACGGCACCAGTTCGGGGCTGATCCCGAACGCCCGCACCCGGTCCGCCGTCGCCTCGCCGACGCAGGCGATCTTCACCCCGGAGAACGCCCGGGCGTCCAGACCGAACTCGCCGAACTTCTCCCACACCGCACGCACGGCGTTGGTCGAGGTGAACACCACCCACTGGAAACGGCCGTCCACCAGACCCTTGACCGCGCGTTCCATCTGCGCGGGGCTGCGCGGCGGCTCGACGGCGATGGTCGGCACCTCGATCGGCAGCGCGCCGTAGGACGTCAGCCGCTCGCTCATCTCGCCGGCCTGGTCCTTGGTGCGGGGCACCAACACGGTCCAGCCGTACAGCGCCCGGCTCTCCCACCAGTTCAGCTTCGCCCGGCTGGCCACCGTCTTGCCGATGGTGACCACCAGCGGGCCAGTCAACGGGCCGGCCGGGTCGGTGCCGCCGCCCAGGACGGCGGGGTCGGTCAGACCCTGCAGCGTGGTCTCCACCGACCGTTGCTGGCAGGTGGTGCCCTGCGCGGTCACCACGCAAGGGGTGCTGTCGGACAGCTCGTGGTCGATCAGGGTGCGCGCGGCGTCCGCCAGGTGCGACGCCGTGGCCTGCAGGATCAGCGGCCCCGGTGCGGCGGCCAGCGCCTCCCAGTCGACGTCACCACGCACGTCGGCGACGGTGTGCGAGGAACCCAGCGGCAACCCGGCGTAGGTCGGGACCGCGCTGCTGGCGGCCAGGCCGGGCACGATCTCGACATGCAGGTGCGCCCGGGCGACGGCGTTCACCTCGGTGATCACCGCGTCCACCGAGAGCGGGTCGCCGGCCACCAACCGCACCACGTCGACGCCCGAGCGGGCCTCTGCCGTCAGCGTTTTAGCGACCTCGGCGGGATCGCCGAGCGCGGGACGAACGTCGGGGCCTGCCGAAATCACCGCGGCGACGGTTTCCGGGCTCGACGAACTGGCGGCGGTATCGGAGCTGGCCGGCGCAGATTCAGCGGGGGCCGGACCGGAAACCGGCGGCAGATCCTTGCCGATCAGCGCCAGCACCGCCTCGGGCACGTCGGGGTCGGTGAATACCAGGGCCGCATTCGCCAGCACCGTGGCGGCCCGAGTGGTCAGTAGACCGGGGTCACCTGGACCAGAACCCACAAAAGTGATGCGGCCCGGTGTCGGCTTACGCCCTCGCGTCATCGTTGTCGCTCCCAAGTCTCTTTCAACTTCCTCGAACGGGGTCTTCCCGCGCTCCCCACATCAATTCTGCGGCGCCCAGTTCGAACAACTCCGCGGCAACCGAGAGGCCCAACTCCCGTGCCCGATCGGAGGTGCCGATTCCGGACGCGCGGATCACATCGGATCCGTCGAGTGCCGCCACGCAGCCGCGCAACGACAGCTCTTCGAAGACCCGCCCCTCCTCATCGATGGACTCGACCACTTCCGCGATCGCGCCCACCGGTGCCGAGCAACCGGCCTCCAGTTCGGCGAGCAGAGCACGCTCCGCGGTGACCGCCGCACGTGTGTCGGCGTCGTCCAGTTCCGCCAACACCGCCGCCAGGCGACTGTCGTCGGCCCGGCATTCGACTGCGAGAGCGCCCTGAGCAGGTGCTGGCAACATCTGCACCGGCTCTAGCGTCTCGGTGACGTCGTCGAGACGGCCCAGTCGGGCCAACCCGGCCCGGGCCACCACCACGGCGTCTAGATCACCACTACTCACCCTGTTCAACCTGGTATCTAGGTTGCCTCGTAGGGGGCGGATTTCCAAACCGAGACCCAATGCTCTAAGCTGTGCGGCCCGTCGCGGCGAGGAGGTTCCCACCAGCGAACCGGCCGGCAACTCCCCGAGCACCAACCCGTCGCGGGCCACCAGTGCGTCGCGGGGGTCGTTGCGTGGCGGTATCGCCGCGATGGTGAACCGCGGGTCGACCGCCGTCGGCAAATCCTTGTGCGAGTGCACGGCCGCGTCCACGCGGCCCTGCTCCATCGCCTCCCGAAGGGCCGTGGTGAAGACGCCCACACCGAGCTCTTCGATGGGTGCCGAGGATCGATCGCCCACGGTGCTGATCGTCACCAACTCGGCGGGATGGCCGTTGGCGATCAGAGCGTCCCTGACGGTCGCGGCCTGGGTGGTGGCCAGCAGGCTGCCCCGAGTGCCTATCCGGATCACGTGCGCCAATCGGTCACTCGGCCGAAGGGTTGTCGAATTCCGTTGCCAGAACCTGTAACTCGCCAGCCGTGGCAACGGCGTCGACCGCGGTTTGTTCCAGTTCGAAAAGCTCGCGCAGGGCTTCGGCGTAACTGTCGCCGCCCGGGGCACTGGCCAGTTGCTTGATCCGCACCGTGGGTGCGTGCAGCAGCTTGTCGACCACGCGCCGCACCGTGCGGGCCACCTCTTCGCGCTCGGCTGAGTCCAGACCGGGCAGCCGATTGTCCAGGCGCAGCAACTCCGCCTCGACGACGTCGGCGGCGCGCTGGCGCAGCGCGGTGACGGTCGGGGTGACCTCGGCCATCCGCTGTCCGGTCAGGTAGGCCGCGACCTCGGCGGCGACGATGTGACGCGCCGCATCGACGTCGGCGGCCGCCGCGTGCGCCGACGGTTCGTGTTGGACCCGGTCCACGTCGACCACCAACACACCGGGCAGCCCCGCCACCGCCGGGTCGACGTCGCGCGGCATGCCGAGATCGCAGATGATCAATGGCTTCGCGGCCTCGTCCCGCCGGGCGTTGACCAGCGCGTGGTGCACGTCGGCCAGCGAGATCACCGGGCTGACCGCACCGGTGCAGCTGACCACCACGTCGGCGTCGGCCAGCGCGTCGGCCAGCCGGTCCAGTGTCAGCGCCTCGGCGGGGATGCCCGACGCCTCGATCCGGTCCGCCAGCCGGGCGGCCCGGCCCAGCGACCTGTTCAGCACGTGCACCCGGCCGATTCCCGCGCGGGTCAGGTGGGCCGCGGCGAGGGCACCCATCGACCCGGCGCCGACCACCGCGGCGGTCTTGCCCTCCAGGCTGCCCAGCTTGCGGTCGGCGATGTCGAGGGCGACCGAGACCACCGAGGCGCCGGCGGCGTCGATCGCGGTTTCGGAATGCACCCGCTTGCCCACCGACAGCGCACGCTGCGCCAGCTCGTGCAGCACCCGGCCGACCGCGCTGTTGGCTTCGGCGGAGGCGTAGGCGCGGCGCACCTGCCCCAGCACCTGCTGCTCCCCGACCACCGCCGAATCCAGGCCGCTGGCCACCGCGAACAGGTGCTCGACGGCGGCCTCGCTGTAGCGGACATAGGCGTGCTTGGTCAGATCGCCCATCGGCAGACCGGAGTATTCGGCCAGCACCTGGCCGATCACCGACAGGCCGCCGTGGAACGCCTCAACGACGGCGTAGACCTCGACGCGGTTGCACGTCGACAGCACCATGGCTTCGCTCACCAGGGGCGACTGCAGCACGGAGTCCACGATCTTGATCTGATCGGACTCGTCGATACTGAGTTGTTCCAGCACGGAGACCGGCGCACTGCGGTGCGAAACCCCGAAGAGCAGGATGCTCACGGCAGCATCTCCTGGCCCGCTCCCTTACAGCGTCGGAAAGTGAACTACTACCTACGGTAGACGGTTGTCAGGTGGGCTACCAAATATCCAGCGCTTACGGTCACCGGGCCGACAGGTCGGCCCGCAACCGCGGCTCGTCGACCTCCCAGTAACTGTGCTCCCGACCGTCCAGCAGCACCACCGGCAGCCGATCCCCGAATTCGGCCCGCAGCTGCGGATTTCCGGCCTGCGCCGCAACGTCCACGTCGGTGCTGACCAGATCGAAGTCCAGCTCGCCGGCCAGTTCGGCCAGCTGCGCGTGCACCCGGTCACAGATCGCGCAACCGGCGCGAGTCAGCAGTTGCACCTGGGGTCGGATTGCGGACGTGACCATGGCCACCAGTCTGGCATTCGCCCGGCTGCGGCCGGATAGGGCCGGATAGGGTTGGTGTCGGCTCGGCAGCTACCAGCGACTTGGAGGTTTGGCGCATGTCTTCCATGGCTTCCTCTGAACCCGTGAGCGGTCGTGTCGACCTCGAGGCGCTGGCCGCCGACGCCAGCGCCGAGCGGGCCCTGAGCGACCTGCACGCCAGCGCCGAAAGCGAGCGTCCGCAGCCGCCCATCGACCTGACCGCCGCCGCGTTCTTCGATGTGGACAACACGCTCGTGCAGGGCTCCTCCGCCGTGCACTTCGGCCGCGGACTGGCCGCCCGGGATTACTTCACCTACCGGGACGTACTCGGATTCGTCTACGCGCAGGCCAAGTTTCAGGTGCTCGGCAAGGAGAACAGCGACGACGTGGCGGCCGGCCGGCGCAAGGCGCTGGCCTTCATCGAGGGCCGGTCGGTCGAGGAACTGGTGCGGCTCGGCGACGAGATCTACGACGAGATCATCGCCGACAAGATCTGGCCCGGCACCCGTGAACTCACCCAGATGCACCTCGACGCCGGCCAGCAGGTGTGGCTGATCACCGCCACTCCCTACGAGCTGGCGTCGACAATCGCCCGTCGCCTGGGCCTCACCGGCGCCCTGGGCACCGTGGCCGAATCCGTCGACGGAATCTTCACCGGCCGCCTGGTCGGAGACATCCTGCACGGACCCGGCAAGGCCCACGCCGTGCGCTCGCTGGCGATCCGGGAGGGCCTCAACCTCAAGCGCTGCACCGCCTACTCCGACAGCTACAACGACGTGCCCATGCTGTCCCTGGTGGGCACCGCGGTCGCGATCAACCCGGACGCCCGCCTGCGCAGCCTGGCCCGCGAGCGGGGCTGGGAGATCCGCGACTTCCGCACCGCCCGCAAGGCCGCTCGCATCGGCGTGCCGTCCGCGCTGGCGCTGGGAGCGGCGGGCGGCGCGCTTGCGGCGTTGGCGTCCCGGCGTCAATCACGCTGATAAGCTGCGCCGCTGAGCTAACTCTTCGATCGGAAAGCAGCGTCATGACAGTTCCCCAGGGAGCCGAAGGAATCATCGGTAAGCACTACCGGCAGGAAGACCACTTCGTGGTCGGACGCGAAAAGATCCGTGAATTCGCACTTTCGGTCAAAGACGACAACCCGATCCACCACGACGAAGCCGTCGCCGCCGAGGCCGGCTACGACGCCCTGCCTGCCCCGCTGACGTTCCTGGCCATCGCCGGACGACGCGTCCAGCTCGAGATCTTCACCAAGTTCAGCATCCCGATCAACATCGCCCGAGTCATGCACCGCGACCAGAAGTTCAAGTTTCACCGCCCGATCGTGGTCGGTGACGAGCTGCATTTCGACACCTACCTCGACTCGGTGATCCAGTCTCACGGCACGGTCTTGGCCGAAATCCGCAGCGAGGTGACGGACGGCGAAGGTAAGCCGGTGATCACCAGTGTCGTCACCATGTTGGGTGAAGCGGCGCAGCACGATGCGGACACCGAGGCGACCGTGGCTGCAATTGCATCCATCGGATAGCGGCAGGTAGCGTCGGATTAATGACATCAGAAGGCACAACGGGTGGTACCCAGTTGCAGCCGCCAGTCGAGGCGGTGCAATCGCATTACGACCGTTCCAACGAATTCTTCAAGCTGTGGCTCGACCCGTCGATGACCTACAGCTGCGCGTACTTCGATGAAAACCCGGACATCGATGCGCCGCAGACCAAGACCCTCGAGGAGGCGCAGTTCGCCAAGCGCAAGTTGGCGCTGGACAAGCTGAACCTCGAGCCCGGTATGACGCTGCTCGACATCGGCAGTGGCTGGGGTTCGACCATGCGGCACGCCGTCGAGCACTACGACGTCAACGTCATCGGCCTGACGCTCAGCGAGAACCAGCTCGCCCACTGCCGGCAGAAGTTCGACGAGATGGACAGCCCGCGCCGCAAAGAGGTTCGGCTGCAGGGCTGGGAGCTGTTCGACGAACCCGTCGACCGCATCGTGTCGCTGGGCGCGTTCGAGCACTTCGCCGACGGAGCCGGCGACGCGGGCTACGAGCGGTACGCCACCTTCTTCAAGAAGTACTACAGCCTGCTGCCCGACGACGGCCGATTCTTGCTGCACTCCATCGTGGTGCCCACCGCCGAAGAGGGCAGGGCGATGGGGCTGAAGACGACGATGACCCTGCTGCGCTTCATCAGCTTCATCCTCCGGGAGATCTACCCCGGCGGTAAGTTGCCGCAGGTGGAGCAGGTCGACCGTTACTCGACCGAGGCCGGTTTCAAGATCGAGCGCCACCACTTCATCGGCAAGAACTACGTGCCCACCCTGAACACCTGGGCCGACGCGCTGGAAGCCAACAAGGAGAAGGCCATCGAGCTCAAGGGCGAGCAGGAGTACGAGACCTTCATCAAGTACCTGCGCGGCTGCTCGGACCTGTTCCGCGACGGCTACACCAACGTGTGTCAGTTCACCCTGGTCAAATAACCAGCGGACGCGAAAGCCCCGATTTCACAAGGAAATCGGGGCTTTTCGCTGAGCCCGGCCGAAAAGATCTAGCCGAAGAAGATGTTGCGCCGGCCGGCCAGCAGCCGGTACAGCGTCTGCTGGATCGTCTCGCGCACCTGATCGGTCAACTCGAAGGTGACCATCGGGTCCTCGGCGTCGCTGGGCGCGTAGTCGGCGGTCTGGATCGGCTCGCCGAACGCGATCCGCCACTTGGACGGCAGCGGCACCAGGCCCGCGGGACCGGCCAACGGGAACAGTGGCGTCACCGGGAAGTAGGGCAGCCCGAACAGCCGCGCCAGCAACTTCACGTCGGTCAGCATCGGGTAGATCTCTTCGGAGCCGATGATCGAGCAGGGCACGATCGGCGCCTTGGTGCGCAGCGCGGCAGAGACGAAGCCACCCCGCCCGAACCGCTGCAGCCGGTAGCGATCCTCGAAGCGCTTACCCAGACCCTTGTAGCCTTCCGGGAACACCGCGGTGAGCTCGCCGGAAGCGAGCAACCGGTGCGCGTCGGTCGTGCAGGCCATGGTGTGTCCCGCTTTGCGGGCCGCCGACCCCACCACCGGCAGGTCGAAGACCATGTCGGCGGCCAGCAGGCGCAGGTCGCGCTCCGCGGGGTGCTCGTCGTGCACGGCGACCGAGAGCATCAAACCGTCGAACGGCAGCACACCGGCGTGATTGGCCACGACCAGGGCCGCGCCATCGCTGGGGATGTTCTCGATGCCGCTGACTTCGACCCGGAACCAGGAGTTGAAGAAGAATCTCAGCAAAGGCCGAACGATCGCGTCGTTGAAGTGCGGATCGAATCCGAATTCGTCGACGCTGTAATCACCGAGCAGTCTTTGGCGGAAAAATCCGGCGACAGCGGCGACGCGCTGCGCGACATCGTTGAGTGGCGCTTCACCGGTGGACGACCCGCCGGCCGCGCGGCGGTGCTCGTCGATCTCGCGGACGACGGCGGCGATCTCTTCGGCCGACGCGCGGCCGCTCGGATCGGAGAGGAGCGAGGGGTGCTGACGCGAGGCGTCCGTGCGTTGATCGGCACGGCGGCGCGCCGCTACGCGACCCCGATTACTGTGCAGTGGAATAACATTCGCTCTGGTTTCACCCGCCACGTTATCTACCCAAATCTATCTACGACCCCGCCCACGGAATGGGATTTCGGCTACCCCAGCGCTGCGCCACCGCTATGGCACGACCCTCCCAGGAGCGTACCCGATGTGGGTCGATTATGGGAGTCAGGTTGCGCCCGCGGACGTAGTCGTCGAAAGCCTCTGCGGTGGACCATTTCGGCTGGTAGCCGAGCTCCGAACGCATTCTGGTGGTATCCATTACGCGGCCATAGCTGAGGTACGCGAACTGATCGCGGCTGATCTCGTTATAACGGTTGGCACGGCGCAGCGAATCGAGGGCCCACACCCCAAATCCGGGGACAGGCAAGGGAATTCGTCCGGAACGACGAATTGCCTGGGACAACATGATGATTCCGTCGGCGCCGATGTTGAAGGTGCCGGCCCGGCCGGCCATCGCGGCGCGTTCCAGCGCGCCAAGCGCATCCTGCTCGTGCAGCAGCTGCAGCCGCGCGTCGCGGCCGAACATCGTCGGCACCAGAGGCCCCGCCAGATAGCGCGACAGCGAGGTGTCCATCGCGGGGCCGATCATGTTGGCCAGCCGCAGGATGGTCACCGAGATATCGGGGCGCCGCCGGCCCAGCCCCCGCACGTAGCCCTCGATGTCCAGACTGTCCTTGGCAAACCCGTCGCGGAAGGGCCGGCGGCTGCTGCTGTCCTCGGTGAACATCACCGGGTCGTGCGGGCTGGACCCGTACACCTCCGACGTCGACTTCAACACGACGCGGCGAACCGACGGCGCCTTCTGGCACGCGGCGAACAGCTGCATCCCGCCCATCACGTTGAGTTCCTTCAACGCGGCGGTGCCGCCCGAGCGCGGCGCGTACGACGCGGCCGCCGCGTGCACCACCGTGTCGACGTCGCCGTTCCGGATGACCTTCGCAATGAAGGGGTTCCGGATGTCGGCGCGGACGAACTCGGCGCGGCCCATGCGGCGCAGCATGTCCTTGCTCGGCGCGATCGCGTCCACCGCGATGACGCGGTTGATCAGCGGGTTCTGCACCAGACGAGCGGTCAGATAGCCGCCCAGGAACCGGCAGGCGCCGGTGACCAACACCACTTTCGGGTAGTGCACCGGGTCTGCGTTCGGCTGCTGGCCGCCGGGTCCCCCACCGTCCTGGCCGTTCGACGAATCCACCTTGACAGCCTAGCGACGAGGAGAAACGGAGGCGTTACGGACGGGTGACGGTACCCGCGGGCTCGACTTACTTGCCAAGTTTTCTGCGCTGCACCCGGGTGCGACGCAGCAGCTTGCGGTGCTTCTTCTTCGACATACGCTTGCGCCGCTTCTTGATTACTGAACCCATGAACTCCGCTATCTCACCGGCCGTCTAAGACCCCAAAAGGACCCCGCCACCTTACCGAACCCGGCACCCGCAACACCAAACCGGCTGGGTGGCCCGCGCCCGGCGCAGCCCGTCGAGCCTGCGAAACGGCAGGGGCCTACGTACATTTCCGCTGCAGGAAACAGGCTGGGCGGCGCCACGCCGTCATCGAGAGGCGAGTCGCCGGGACGCCTGGCCCGGGCCGCCTACCCAGCGTTCTTACCCGGCGTCTTAACCGGCGTCGAAGTACGACGTCTCCAGCATGTCGTGGACCGCCTTGGCGTGAACCCGGAAGGACCGGCCGACCCGAACCGCGGGCAACTCGCCGTTGTGCACCAACCGGTACACCGTCATCTTGGACACCCGCATCAAAGCCGCCACCTCGGCGACGGTGAGGAATTGTGTCCGGGACTGCGCGGCGTCGGCCGATCCGGCCGCCTTACCTGCAGAATCCCGTGCCGACGGCCCATTCGTTGACGTCATCGCAACCCAATCGTGTCAGGCCCGCGCAATGCCAGCGGCTTCCCCTCCGCTGGCACCCACACGTGCATACAAAGAGGAGAATAGCGGGACTAGTGGGGTTACTGGTACTGGTGAGAGACAATCAGTCCAAATTTCTTGAATTATTCCGATGTAATTCTCAGCTGCTCAGAGCGGCTTTTCGCGGCTTGCACCGCCGCGTCGACGGCAACCCGGAATCCGCCTCGTTCCAGCGCGCGCAGCCCGGCCGCGGTGGTGCCCCCGGGCGAGGTGACCGACGCCCGCAGCTGGGCCGGCGAGGTATCGACCCGCAGGCCGATCGGCTCGCCGTCGGCCGGCCGGCGACCTTCGTCCATCCGCTCCAGCAGCATGGCCGCCGATCCGGCCATCGTCTGCGCGGCCAGCTCGGTGGCCACCTGTCGGCTCAACCCCACCGCCACACCGGCGTCCACCAGGGCCTCGACCAGCAGGAGGAAGTACGCCGGACCCGATCCGGAGACCGCGGTCACCGCGTCGAGGTGTTGCTCGGACACCGTGAGCACCCCGCCCACCGCGTCGAAGAGCTCGGACACCTCGTCCATTTGCCCGGAACTGACGAACCGGCCCTTCGCCAGCGCGGTCACCCCGGCTCCGACCAGCGCCGCCGCGTTGGGCATCGCCCGGATCACCGGTGTCCCGGCCGGCAGCTTGGACTCGAAATAGGTGATGGTGACGCCTGCGGCCACCGTCACGAACACCTGCTCGGCGCTGTCGTGCTCGGCCGCGGCCGCCGCGCCGGCGAGATCGTCGATCACCGCCTCGACGTCCGCGGGCTTGACCGCGACCACCACGAACGTCGCGTTCTCGGCCGCATCCTTGACCGACGGCACCACCAGCACGCCGTAGGTATTCGACAGGTACTTGGCCCGATCGGGCATCCGTTCGGCCACCACCAGGTCTTTGACCTGGCGGCCTGCCCGCAACAGCCCGGACAACAGGGCCTCACCGATGCTGCCGCCGCCGATGATCGCGATTCTTGCCATGCCGGAGAGCATTCCAGACACAGCCCCCGCGTTACCGGGCAGGCGGCCGGGGGGGTACGAGGGCCAGTTGGCGGGCCTGCACCACCAGGCGGCCCAGCCGGTCGACGACGATGTGGTCCTCGTCGAACCAGTCGTGCCCGATCTCGAGGCAGGTGGCGACGATGCGCAGCCAGCCGTCGGCGGGCAGGGACCGGAGCAGCGCGGTGAGCTGAACGGTGGGAGCCCAGCCCGTCCGGTCCACGGCGAAGGTCACGGGTGCCGACAGGTCGCCGCACATGAGCGCGAACAGCCCGTCGGGGGCTACGTCACGCGGACGCGCCCACATCTGCAGCAGCGGCGGCCGCCCGTCACCGGTCGGCTCCATCGTCGACAGCACGGGGCGGATGTCGCAGCCCGCGCCGAGATGCACCAACCCGGCCAGCCGGTGGCCGGGCCCGATCGGCGCCAGATCGTCCGGCGGTTCGGGAGGCATCAGATCCAGCACCGGGTTCGCCGACAGCAGCGGCTCGCTCTCACCCGGCAGGTGGTGTTCGGGCTCACCCAGTGTCACCACGGCGTGCACCGCGGTGCGCCCGCCCTGAACCAGCTCCACATCAGCCACGGTGATCCGGCGGCCGCGCTTGCGTGCGGCGGTGATCAGCTGCACCGGGCCCGGATCGGGGGCCGACAGGAAGTTCGCGGACACCGCCACCGGGTGCAGGTTGCCCCCGCCGTACGCGGTCCGCGCGGCATTGGCGCACAGCGCGACCATGACACCACCGTGCACCTTGGGCCCGATGGTCCACTGCTCGTCCAGGGCACCCTCGAACAGCAGACCATCGGGGCCCGAGCCGGCTTCGCGCAGCGCCATGGCCGCGGTGAACAGTGCGCTCATATCACCGCAACAAGTTGGTTCGGGCGAACTGCAGGGACTCGACCAGCATGGCTTCGCGCTCCGCGGCCGACCGCGCTCCCGAGGTGGACACTTCGAGGACCACATGACCGGTGAAATCACTCGCGGCAAGCATCTGGCACACCTCGGCCGTGGGCTGGGTGCCGCGGCCGGGCACCAGGTGCTCATCGGCCGGCAACCCGCTGCCGTCACACAGGTGCAGATGGGTCAGCCCCGCCCCCATCCGTCGCGCCATCTCCAACGAGTCGGTGCCGGCGGTGGAGGTGTGCGAAAGATCCAGCGTGTAGTGCGCGTGGTTGCCGTCCAGCGGGTCGTAGGACGGCGCGAACGCCGAGATCGCCGGGCCGGGTCCGCCCCCGCGCCGGCGCATCCGCTCGCGGCTCTGATCGCTGCCGAAGAACCGGTCGGCGCGGAACGGAAACATGTTTTCGACGGCCACCATGACGCTGCCGGATTCTTCCAGGGCCTTGACCTGTTCGCCGAATCCCTCGGCATAGCGCCGCTGCCACCGGAACGGCGGGTGTACGACGACGGTCTGCGCACCCAGCTGTTCGGCGGCACGCACACTGCGGTCCAGCTTCACGATCGGGTTCGCGCCCCACACCCGCTGGGAGATCAGCAGGCAGGGCGCGTGCACGGACAGCACCGGCACCCCGTAGCGCCGGGACAGCCGGCCGATGGCGTCTATGTCCTGGCTGACCGCCTCACCCCAGACCATCAGCTCGACGCCGTCGTAGCCGAGTCGGGCCGCATACTCGAACGCGGCCTCGGTTCGCAGGGGATATACCGAGGCCGTCGACAAGCCGACTTTGATTGCTGGGCGCACTGGGGGTCTGGTGCGCCTATCCGGTTTGCAGCAGGGCCATCGGTCCGAGGGTGATCAGCGCACCCACCGCAACCGCGATCAACGTGCTGGCGATGTCCTCGGTCTTGCGGACCACCCGGACGCCGACCACCAGGCCGAGGATCACCAGCACCGAGAGCACCAGCGCCACGATGGAGTTCCAGCGCCACAGCTGGTCGAAGGCGATGAACAGGCCGGCGCCGAACGCGACGGCCAGGATGGACTGCAACACGGTCAGCGCGGCACGGCCCAGTGCCGCCGCGGTGCTTCCCGAGCGACGTTGCGGCGCTTGCACATCGGAGTCGAGGTCGTCCTCGTCGACCGGCGGGCGCTCGCTGCGCCGCCGCGCTACCTCGTCGGCGATCGACTGTCCGCCGAACAGCGTGTGCTCGGCGCCGCCGTCCGACTCCTGCAGGTACGAACGCACGTAGGCGGAGTCCTCGACCGGCTCTTCCACCTCGCTGATCTCGCTGTCGAGGACGTCGACGGAGGCGTCGGTGTAGTGACCCACCGGATCCGGGCTCATGCTGTCGGCGCCGGACTGCTGTCCGCCGGACTCGCTGACCTCGTCCAGGTGGCGCACGGGCCGCGGGTATTCGCTGCGCTCGGGCCCGGTGCTGCGGGTGGTTATCGGTTCCGACCTGGGCCAGCGCGGCTCGGGCTCGGCCCAGTACGGGGTCTTGCGTTCGGGCTCCGCGGCGGTGACTGTGCCCTGTTTCGGGGCCGGTTCGGGAGCGGGTTCGGGAGCCGGTTCGGGAATCTTTTGAATGACGGGTTCAGGCGGCGGGGCCGGTTCGGCGGCCTGGACTTCCCGCTCGACCCGGGGCGGCGCGGGCGGCGCCACCGGGGGCGGCGCGGGCCGGTCGTCGCGGATGATCGGGATCTCACCCGTCAGCTCGGCGACGGTAACCGAGTCGTCACCGCGCCGGCGTCGGCGCCGGCGCGTGACCGCGGGAGCACCGATGGTCCCGTTCCTGGCCAGCAGTTCGGCCACCGAGATCTGCTTGGTGTCCTCGGCGTCTGGTTCGGTCATGGCTTGCCTCTCGATCGGTTAGGCGAGTTCCGATCAACTAACTGACGTCCAGCATCCCGCACCGAGGTTTCCACGAGTGCCGTTCCGTCGGCTTCGGAGTCGAGTTTGCGCAAGATGAGACCCTCCCGTAGCGCCCACGGGCAGATGTCCACCTGTTCTATAGACAGCGCTCGCATGCTCGCCTCCGCCACCAGGGCACCCGCGACGATCTGCGGCGCCCGCTCGGCGCTGACTCCTTCCAGTTCTGCCCGGTCAGCGGTCGTCATCCTAGAGATGAAAGATATGAGTTGTCTGAGGCCGTTTGCTGTGAGCGTTCGCTTCACCCGCGGGCCGGCCGCCGACGGGGCGGCGCCGGTGAGGCGTGCCAGCGACCGGAACGTCTTGGAAGTCGCCACGGCGAGGTCGGGCGCGCCGGCGTCAAGGACGGTGGCGCCGGCCTCGGACAGCTCGGCGTCCAGCCAGTCGCGCAGCATCGCGACCCGGCGCCGACCGGGCGGATCATCGGGCAGCCACTCGCGGGTCAACCGTCCCGCACCCAGCGGCAGCGACATCGCGACCTCGGGCTCCTCGTCCACCCCGCTGGACACCTCCAGCGAGCCGCCACCGATGTCGAGGTTGACGATGCGTCCGGCGCTCCATCCGAACCAGCGCCGCACCGCCAGAAAGGTCAGCCGCGACTCGTCGACCCCGCGCAGCACCTGCAGCTCGACACCGGTCTCCTTGCGTACCCGGGCCAGCACGTCGTCGGAGTTCTCGGCATCCCGGACCGCGGACGTCGCGAAGGCCATCAACTCGGCGCAGCCGGAGCTGACGCCGATCTTGGCGAACTCATCGATGGTGGAAACCAGCTTGTCGGCACCGCGCTTGGTGATCTTGCCCGAGCTGTCGGTGGCCTCGGCCAGGCGCAGGGTGGCCTTCGTCGAGCTCATCGGGGTCGGATGCCCACCGCGGTGCGCGTCGACCACCAGCAAGTGGACGGTGTTACTGCCCACGTCCAACACACCCAATCGCACGGATTCAACCTAGTCGGGATGACGACGCGCCCGTATCGCGACCCGCTGCGCAGCGCCCCGCCGACGACACCGACGGCGTCCCGGTGGTCGCCGGAATCGTGGACTAACGTTGCACCCGTGGCGAACTGGCGGCCCGGACAAGAGGTCGATATGGATTTCACCCGCGAATGGGTGGAGTTCTACGACCCCGACAATCCCGAACACCTCATCGCGGCCGATATGACCTGGCTGCTGTCCCGGTGGACCTGTGTGTTCGGCACCCCGGCGTGCCAGGGCACCGTGGCCGGCCGCCCGGACGACGGCTGCTGCTCCCACGGCGCGTTCCTGTCCGACGACGACGACCGTGCCCGGCTGGACGACGCGGTGCAGAAACTGACCAAGGACGACTGGCAGTTTCGCGACAAGGGCCTGAGCCGCAAGGGCTACCTTGAACTCGACGAGAACGACGGTGAGCCGCAGTACCGCACCCGCAAACACAAGAACGCCTGCATCTTCCTGAACCGCCCCGGTTTTCCCGGCGGCGTCGGCTGCGCGCTGCACAGCAAAGCCCTCAAGCTGGAGGTGCCGCCGCTGACGATGAAACCCGATGTGTGCTGGCAGTTGCCGATCCGGCGCAGTCAGGACTGGGTGACCCGGCCCGATGGCACGGAGATCCTCAAGACCACCGTCACCGAGTACGACCGCCGCGGTTGGGGTTCCGGTGGTGCGGACCTGCACTGGTACTGCACCGGCGACCCGGCCGCCCATGTCGGCGCGCAGCAAGTCTGGCAGAGCCTCGCCGACGAACTCGCCGAACTGCTCGGCGAGAAGGCCTATGCCGAGCTGGCCGCAATGTGCAAGCGCCGCAGCCAATTAGGACTGGTCGCGGTGCATCCGGCCACCCGGGCAGCCGAGTGATCTAGCCCTCGTCCCGCACGTTGGTGCCCTCGTCCCGCACGTTGGTGCCCTCGTCCCGCACGTTGGTGTAGGCGAGCACCATTCGCATCGCGCTGGCGTTCAGGTATGCCTCGACAGCTGCTGCGGCTGCCGCCGGATCGCCGGCGGCCACCGCATCGGTGATCGCTTGCAGGTCGGCCACCACGGGAGCCGCGTCGTCGTAGGCGCGGGTTAGTTCGTGTTCCCGGCCGCCGAAGGCGTCTTCCACCCAGCGGTAGAGCAAACCCAGCGCTCGGTTGCGGGTGCTGTGAATGAGGACGTGGAAGTAGGCCAGGTCAGCCGCCTGCCGCGCGGTCGCCGTGTCCGCGGCCCGCAACTCGGCCACCGCTGCCGCCAGCGCGTCGTGATCCTCCGGCTCAGCGCGTTGCGCGGCCAGCCGGCCGATCACCGGCCCCAATCCGGCCCGGACCTCGAGCAACTCGACCAAGAACTCCGGACCCAACTTGCGCACCAGGGCTTCCACCACTGCCGGATGGGTCAGTCCCGCCGGATCACGCACCACGCTGCCGCTGCCCTGCCGGACCTCGATCAGCCCCATCTGCTGCAGGCGCGCCAGGCCCTGGCGCAGTGAGGTGCGGTTGACGCCGAGCTGATCGGCCAGTTCCCGCTCGGGCGGCAGCGTCGATCCCGGCGGGAACACGCCGTCGAGGATGGCGTCGGCGATCGACGCGGCGATCTGCTCATCGACGCGCTGTCGGTCGGGCGGCGGTATCGGAAGTGATTGGTTCATTGGCTCAACCAATATAGTATGGTGGCGACTGAGCAGGCACAACCCCGTGCGCATGTCCCAACGGAGGTAACGCAGTGGACGACGAGATGCGATCGGCCGCGGCCCCACGCTGGCGGGGCGCCCCGGGACGCCTGGAGGTCTGGTACGCCACGCTCTCCGACCCGGTCACGCGCGCGGGCCTCTGGGTGCACTGCGAGACGGTGGCGCCGACGGACGGCGAACCCTATGAGCACGGCTGGGTCACCTGGTTTCCAGCCCAGGGATCGCCCCGGACCGAGCGCTTCGGCCCCGAACCCGTCCAACCGGCAACCGGCACAACGTGGTTCGACGCGGCCGGCGCAGTGGCGGGTCCCGAACGGCTGACCGGCAGCGCCCGGTCGCTGACCTGGGACCTGTCCTGGAAGGACACCGGCGCTCCGCTGTGGACATTTCCCCGCCTGGCCTGGGAACGCGAAGTGCTGCCCGGCGCCCAGGTGGTGCTGGCCCCCACGGCCGACTTCACCGGCACATTGACCGTCGACGGCACCAAGATCCCCGTCGACCGTTGGCGCGGCAACGTCGCCCACATCTACGGGCACGGCAACGCCAAGCAATGGGGCTGGATCCACGCCGACCTCGGTGACGGCGACGTGCTGGAGGCGGTCACCGCGGTATCGCACAAGCCCGGCCTCAACCGGCTCGCGCCACTGGCGTTCATCCGGTTCCGGATCGACGGAAAGGACTGGCCCGCAACGATTCTGCCGTCACTGCGGATGCGGACGACGCTCGGTCTGCAGCACTGGCAGATGGAAGGCCGCATCGGCCGGCGCGAGGTGTTGATCCGGGTCGACCAGCCGAACGAGCGTTGCGTGAGCCTGGAATACACCGATCCCGACGGCGGCAAGTGCGTGTGCACCAACACCGAACAGGCCGACGTCCACATCGAGATCAGCCGCCGGGTCGGCGGCGCCAGGGTTGTCGAGCGCAGCTGGTCGGTGACCGGCACCGGACACACCGAAGTGGGCCTGCGCGGACAGCAGGCCCCGCCCGTCAATGAAAGGACCCCGTCATGAGTTTCGCCCTCGACCCCCCACTGTTGTTCGCTTCCGGGTTGCTCATCGAGCGGCGCCTGCCGCCCGAGCGCCGCGATGTCGCCGAGGCCGCGGTCCTGGGCGTCTTCTTCGCCGGGTCGTTCGGCCTGTACAACAACGTGCCCGGACTGGGCTTCCTGTGGCGGCCGTTCCGCGCCCAGAACGGCCGCGACTTCATGTGGAACTCAGGCGCTTTCGCCCTCGACACCGCTGAGCTGGACTGGCCCGCGCACGCCGCGGCCGGCGGCATCTTCGCCACCTACCCGTTCTTTCTCAAGCTCGGACGGGCACTCGGCCGGCGAGTGGCCGCACGCTCATGAGCCGGCTGACCGACCGCGTCGGCCGGTCCTCGATAGCCTCCTTCGGCACCGCCCTGCTCCCGCCGGAGCACGGCGGCCCGACCGCGACGGAGTTCACCCAACGCGTCGACCGGTACCTGAAGCGGATGCCCGCCACCGCGCGGATGGCGGTGCGGGCCGGCATGGTCTCCCTGGCCGCGGCGAGCTACCTCACCACGGGCCGGCCCCTGGCGCGGCTCGGCCCGGCCGAACGCGAACAGGTGCTGCGCCGCATCGCGGCACTCAACGTCGACGCCGGCGTTGCCGTCGAAGGCATGAAGGTGATCGGCCTATTGGCTAACGGCGCCGATACCTTTGCGGCGGAACTACTTTCGCGCGCCCAGGACGAAGACGTGGTGCGCCCGGACGCGGCACTCGACGTCACCCCGTCGTCCGAGAGCGCCTCGGTGATCACCACGGACGTGGTGATCGTCGGCTCCGGTGCCGGCGGCGCGATGGCAGCCCGAACTCTGGCCCGGGCCGGCCTCGATACCGTCGTGCTCGAGGAGGGGCGGCGGTGGACAGTGCAGGAGTTCCGCACCACCCACCCCATCGACCGCTACGCCGGTCTGTACCGGGGCGCCGGGGCGACCGTCGCCTTGGGCCGCCCGGCGGTGGTACTGCCGATGGGCCGCGCCGTCGGCGGCACCACAGTCGTGAACTCGGGCACCTGCTTCCGCCCGCCGGATGCCGTGCAGCGCCGCTGGCGCGATGAATTCGGCCTGGACTTCGCCGGCCCGGACCGGTTCCGAACCCACCTGGACGAGGTGGAGCGCACACTGCGGGTCGCGCCGGTGCCACTGGATGTGATGGGCCGCAACGGCAATCTGCTGCTCGACGCCGCCGGCTCGCTGGGCTGGCAGGCGGCACCCATCCCGCGCAACGCACCGGGCTGCGAAGGCTGTTGCCAATGCGCGCTCGGCTGCCCGCACAACGCCAAGTTCGGGGTGCACCTCAACGCACTGCCGCAGGCGTGCGCGGCCGGCGCGCGCATCATCTCCGAAGCACGCGTGCAGCGGGTGCTGGTGGAGGGCGGTCGCGCCCGCGGCGTCCGGGCCCGCCGGCCCGACGGCACCGCGATCGACATCCTCGCCGGCACGGTGATCATCGCAGCCGGCGCGACCGAGACCCCGATGTTGTTGCGGCGCAGCGGTATCGGTCAGCATCCGCGACTGGGCCGCAACCTCGCGCTGCATCCGGCCTCGGTCCTGGCGGGCCGGTTCGAGGAGGACGTGTACGCGTGGCGCGGCGTGCTGCAGAGCGCGGCCGTCCACGAATTCCACGAGTCCGACGGCGTGCTGATCGAGGCGACGTCCACGCCACCGGGCATGGGGTCGATGGTTTTTCCGGGCTATGGCGCGGAGTTGCTGCGCTGGCTCGACCAGGCGCCGCAGGTGGCGACGTTCGGCGCAATGGTGGCCGATCAGGGTGTCGGGTCGGTGCATTCGGTGCGCGGCGAGACGGTGGTCCGCTACGACATCGCGCCGGCCGACGTCGCCAAGCTGCGGGTCGCGCTGGCGGCCATGGGCAAGTTGTTGTTCGCCGCCGGTGCGGTCGAGGTGCTCACCGGTCTCCCCGGCGGGACCACGGTGAAGTCGGAGGCCGAACTTCAGGACGTGCTGGCCCGCACCAACCCGCGGAGCCTGCACCTGGCCGCCTTTCACCCGACCGGGACGGCGGCCGCCGGCGGCGACGAGCAGGTATGTCCCGTCGATCCGGCCGGCCGCCTGCGCGGCGTGGACGGGGTGTGGGTCGCCGACGCTTCGATCCTGCCCAGCTGCCCGGAGGTCAACCCGCAGGTCGCGATCATGGCCATGGCTCTCGCGGTCGCCGACGAGGTGGTCGCGGCGGGCTAACCCTCCAGCTTGTAACCCAGCCCCCGCACCGTCACCAGGTGCACCGGGTTGGCCGGGTCCGCCTCAATCTTGGAGCGCAGGCGCTTGACGTGGACGTCGAGCGTCTTGGTGTCGCCGACGTAGTCCGCACCCCAGACCCGATCGATCAGCTGTCCCCGCGTCAGCACCCGCCCGCTGTTGCGCATCAGATATTCGAGCAGGTCGAACTCCTTGAGCGGCAACGTGATTGCGTCACCGTTCACCGAGACGACGTGCCGCTCGACATCCATCCGCACCGGACCCGACTCGAGAACGCCGTCGCTGATCTCGGAGTCGTCGTCGCCGCCGCGGCGCAGCACCGCCCGAATACGGGCGATCAGCTCCCGGGCCGAATACGGCTTGGTCACATAGTCGTCGGCGCCCAACTCCAGGCCGACGACCTTGTCGATCTCGCTGTCCCGGGCGGTGACCATGATCACCGGAACGCCGGAGCGGGCACGCAACTGCTTGCACACGTCGGTTCCCGACATGCCGGGCAGCATCAGATCCAGCAGCACGATGTCGGCGCCGGACCGGTCGAACTCGGCCAGCGCCGAGGGGCCGTCGGTCACCACGGTGGCCTCAAAGCCCTCCTTGCGCAGGAGAAACGCCAGCGGATCGGCCAGCGACTCCTCGTCTTCCACAATCAGTACGCTCGTCATCAGCGACTCAGTTCTTCCTCTCGTTGTTGCCTGGGCCTGATTTCGCGGCCCAGCAATTGCTCAGGTTCTTGGTTGATGTCATCCGGCGAAGACGCCGAACCGAACGCCGGGATGGACAACGTGAACGTCGATCCGGTGCCCGGCTTGCTCCACACGCCGATACTGCCGCCGTGGTTGGCCGCGACGTGCTTCACGATGGCCAGGCCCAGCCCGCTGCCCCCGGTGGCGCGCGACCGCGCCTTGTCACCGCGGAAGAAGCGCTCGAACACCCGCTCCTGGTCCTCCAGGGCGATGCCGATCCCCCGGTCGGTGACCGCGATCTCGATGTTGTCGCCGCGCCGGCGCCGGCTGATCGACACCAGGGACCCGCGCGGGGAATAGGCGATCGCGTTGGACACCAGGTTGGCCAGCGCCGTCACCAGCAGTGTCTGGTCGCCGAGCACCCGCAGACCGCTGGGCGCGTCGGTACGTATCTCGATGTTGGCGTTTTCCGCCGCCACCTTGTGGCGTGCAATCGCTTCCGACACGACGACGTCGACGTCGACGTCGGTCACGTTGGACAACCGCTCGGCGCCCTGCAGGCGCGACAGTTCGATCAGCTCGGCGACCATGTCGCCCAGCCGGTTGGCTTCGATCAGCACCTTTTCGGCGAAACGCCGCACCGTCTCGGTGTCATCGGCGGAGGCCAACAGGGCCTCGGCGAGCAGGGTCATGGCGCCGACGGGCGTCTTGAGCTCGTGGCTGACATTGGCCACGAAGTCACGCCTGGTCGCCTCCATGCGCGCGAAGTCGGACTGGTCGTGGACGAAGACCACGGCGAACCGGCGGTCGTCCTCGCTCAGCAACCGGGCATGGCCGTGCACCGACAGTCCGGTCCTACCACCCGGACGCTTGACCGGTGCCAGGTCGAACTCCACATCGTCGCCGGCCAGCGCCGCCTGCGCGGCCCTCCAGGCGGCGTCGTCAAGCTGCCGGTCGCGCACCAGGCCGAGTTCCTTGGCGCGATCGTTGAGATAGACGACGTCACGGTGGGTATCGACGACCGCGGCGCCCATGGGCATCAGGGCGACGATTCGTTGCAGCATCTGCGCGACGGTGATACCCGTCCAGTCGGTGGCGGCACGTTGGCGGTTTTGGCCCGCCTGCCGCGACAGCCGGGCGCCCACCACAATGCCTACGGCCAGTGCCAGTCCGGATAAGACCCCGGCCAGCAACAGTGCCGAGAACACAGTCACAACAAAATCCTACAAATCGGGTGAACGCTGCCCTAGCGGAGCGCGGCTAAAATCGGACAAGTCACACGCCGCGGTACAGGTGTTCCGCTGCCGTTAACGCGGTGTTCAGCCTACGGTCCTTCGTGGGCCGCAATCAGCCTTTTGCCGCACCCTGGCTGGCCACGGCCGCGGCTCCCGCGGCAGCCGCCTCGGGGTCCAGATAAGTCCCGCCGGGGACCTTCGGGCGCAGGTCAGCGTCCAGGTCATAGCGCAGCGGAATGCCGGTCGGAATGTTCAGCCCCACGACGTCGTCGTCGGACATCTGGTCCAGGTACTTCACCAGCGCGCGCAGGGAGTTGCCATGCGCCGCGATCAGCACCGTCTTCCCGGTGCGCAGGTCCGGGACGATGACGTCGGTGTAGTACGGCAGGAACCGCGCCACCACGTCAGCCAGGCATTCGGTGAGCGGGCCACCGTCGATGTTGGTGTACCGGGGGTCGGCGTCCTGGCTGAACTCGCTGCCCTTCTCGATGGCCGGCGGCGGCGTGTCATAGCTGCGCCGCCAGGCCATGAACTGCTCTTCGCCGTAGCGTTCCTTCGTCTCCGCCTTGTCCAGGCCCTGCAAGGCGCCGTAGTGGCGCTCGTTGAGTCGCCAGCTGCGGTGCACCGGAATCCACAACCGGTCGGCGGCGTCCAGGGCCAGATGGGCGGTGCTGATCGCGCGCCGCAGCAACGAGGTGTAGAGCACGTCAGGCAGCAGACCCTGCTCGGCCAACAGCTCACCGCCGCGCACCGCCTCGGCGCGGCCCTTCTCGGTCAGTCCGACGTCGACCCAGCCGGTGAAGAGATTGAGGGCGTTCCATTCGCTCTCGCCGTGGCGCAGCAGGACCAGCGTGGCAGTGTCTCCCATGCCGGCCAGTCTCTCACGCAGTCTCGTCGTCTTCGTCTATCAGGTGCGCGAACGCTTCCAGGTTCTTCAGCGACTCACCGCGGGAGACCCGCCACTCCCATTCCTTCTGGATCGAAGTGCGAAAACCCAACTCCAGCAACGTATTGAAGTCCGAATCCACCGCCTCGAGCACCTGACCCAGCACGCGGTCGATCTCCTCGGCGTCGACCGAGGCCAGCGACATTCGCCCCACGAGATAGATGTCGCCGACCTTGTCCAGGGTGTAGGCGACCCCGTAAAGCCGGCGGTTGCGTTTGAGCAGGAACCGGTACACGCCCTCGTGGTTCTCGTCGGGCTTGCGGCACACGAACGCCTCGACCCGCACCGAATGCTCGCCGACGCTCAGGATCGTGTTCGTCTTGAGCCTGCGCTCGCCGGGCAGCTCGACGATGATTCCCGCCAGCCCGCCGCGCGCGCCGGGGTGTTTGGAGTAGTTCAGCTCGCTGGCCCGCAGCGCATCCTCGATCACCTGCTCCACGCTCACGCGCCCACCCCCCGCCGGGCCGACCAGCGCCTCGGCTTGCGCTTGGCGACCAGGTCACGCACCCGGCGCTGGCGTCCGGCGCTGAAGTCGTCGATCGCGCGACGGTAGCTGGTCAGCAGCGCGTCGGTGGTGTTCTCCCAGGAGAACGTGGCGGCATGCTGGGCCGCGGCCCGGCTCATCGCCCAGCCCTGGGGGCCGGCGTTGACCCGCAACAGGTGGTCGATGGCGTCGGCCCACTGCCCGACCTCGTGCCCGGAGACCAGCGTGCCGGTGATGCCGTCGCGCACCGCCACCGGAAGCCCGCCCACCGCAGCTGCCACCACCGGCGTTCCGCAGGCCTGTGCTTCCACCGCGACCAGGCCGAACGACTCCGAATAGCTCGGCACCGCAACCAGGTCGGCGGCGTGGAACAAGGTGGCCAGATCTTCGCGGGACTGCGGCGGCAGGAAGGTCACCCGCGAGGCGATGCCGAGTTCACCGGCAAGCCGGGACAGGCCGTCCGGGGATGCCAGGCCGCTTCCGGAGGGGCCACCGGCCACGACGATGCGCACACCCGGCAGTCGCGCCGCCGCCCGCAGCACGATGTCGGGCGCCTTGAGCGGCTGGATGCGCCCGACGAAGGCCACCACCGGCTCGTCGGGCGCCAGCCCCAACTTTGCCCGCGCGGCCGCCCGGTCGCCCGGCCGGAAAACCTCCAAATCCACACCGGGGTGCACTACATCGATGCGGGCCGGATCCGCGTGGTGCAACAAAATTAATTGTCGCGCTTCGTCTTCGGTGTTGACGATGAGCCGGTCCGCCTCGTCGACGACCTGCTGCTCGCCGACCGTGCGCAACGGCGGCTCCGCGGTGTCACCGTCGGCCAGCGCCGCGTTCTTCACCGCGGCCAGCGTGTGCGCGGTATGCACCAACGGCACCGCCCACCGATCGCGGGCCAGCCAGCCGACCTGCCCGGACAGCCAGTAGTGGGAGTGCACGATGTCGTAGTAACCCGGCTCGTGCGCGGCTTCGGCGCGCAGCACCCCGGCGGCGAAGGCGCACAACTGCGTCGGCAGGTCGTACTTGTCGAGGCCCTCGAACGGCCCGGCGACCACGTTGCGAACCAGCACGCCGGGTGCGGCGCGCACCACCGGCGGGTCGGCTGATGCGGTGGCCCGGGTGAAGATCTCCACCTCGATGCCCCGCTTGGCCAGGTGCAATGCGCTCTGCAGCACATAGACGTTCATGCCGCCGGCATCACCGGTGCCGGGCTGTGCCAGCGGCGACGTGTGTACCGCGAGCAGGGCTACCCGGCGTGGCTCGTCGTCGTAACGCACACTGTCATCTTTACAGGACGCCCCGCAGCGTAAGCCCGGGCGCATGGCTTGGATCGACGGCTGAGCAGGTCAGAACCCTACTTGGCGATAGCAGTGGGCTCGGTGTCGACGAGGCGGTCGCTCAGTGCTCCCGATCGGCGCATCGCTCCCAACGGGTCGGCATAGAGTCCGTCCAGCGACACGATGCCGGCTCCGGCCTCCTGCACGCGGTTGCCGAAGGCGGTGACGCGGATGTCGCGCGGAGCCAGCACCGAACGCTCGGCGAAGGCGGCCTCCACGTCCGCCATCCCTTCCGGATACTCGGTGAACGCCTGGCCGCCGACCACTACTTCGTCTGGGTTGAGCATGTCGCGCAGCAGCGCGACGGCCCCGCCGAGCACCCGCGCCCGCTCCGACAGCAGCTCTCTGGCCTGCTCGTTGCCCGACCGTGCCACTCGCAGCAGGTCGGTCATCGCGGTCGTCGACGCACCGGGACGGGTGGCGGGGGCCACTCCGGGCAGGATCCGGAGCCGACGGGCGGCCGCCAGTACGGCCTCGTCACTCACGGTGGATTCCAGTTGCCCGGACCCGCCGAGCAACTCCGATTGCACCGGCAGGGGTGCGATGGTGCCCGGCCCGCTGGCCGGGCAGTGCACCCGCCCGCCGATCACCAGGGCATAGCCCACGGTCTCGCGCGCATACACGTACAAGCTGGTCGAGGTGCCGGGCGCGAACCGCCGCATGCCCAGCAGCAGTTCCGCCCCGGCCATCGCGTCCACGTGCGAAGCCACCGAAACGGGCAAGCCCAGCGCGTCGGCCAGCACCGGTCCGACCGGAGCCTGCCGCCAACCCAGTCGGGGGTGGTCCACCAGGCCGGTTGTGCTGTCGACGGTGCCGCCGATCGCCACGCCGGCCCACAGCGCGCGCCGCCGGTGCCAGCGTCGCAGGTAGCGGCTGGCGCTGTGGGACAGCGCCGTCAGGGCGGGACCCGCGGCGCTGAGCGGCGTCGGGGTCTCCACCGTGTCCAGCGTGCGGCCGAACAGGTCGGTAGCCACGATGCTCGTGGTGCGGGCGCCGATGTGGATGCCGAGCGTGACGAAGGGCTCGTGGTTGACCTCCACCGGAACCCTCGGGCGTCCGATCGCCCCGGAAACCGCCAGGTCGGCGCGTTCACGGAGCAGTCCGGCATCGAGCAACGCGATGACCTGACGGTTCACCGTGGCGATGCTCAAAGAGGTGACACTGGCGATGACGTCGCGGCCCACGGGGCCGCGTAACCGCACGGCGCGGAAGACCGACGCCGCCGCGGAGTCCGACAGGTGCAACGCCGGGGGCACGACCTGGCGGTATGCCCGCAACTGTGCGTTATGCCCGGTGCGGCTGTGCGATTGGTGGGTGAGAGTAGTCGAGTGCACTGGCAGTCCTTTTACGAGTTCCGATGGCCGGGTCCCTGGCCACACCCGCGACTTGCGTCAGTTCAGGCGCGGCAAAGTGCGCGACAACAACACGCGCCCGCGTAAAGACACGCGGTCGTCGTGCGGAACATGGCACTGCAGTACACACCGAAAATTTAGCACGTTTATTAGAGTTGTCCCGATGAGTTCCCCCGACCCGAAGAAGCCAGTCGCCGTGGTGACCGGAGCCAGTTCCGGGATCGGCGAGGCGACCACGAAAGTGCTTGCCGCACAAGGATTTCACGTGGTTGCAGTGGCACGGCGGGCCGATCGGATCAATGCGCTGGCCGCCGAGGTCGGCGGCACCGGGGTTGTGGCCGACGTCACAAAAGACGAGGACGTGGCCGCGCTGGCCCGCCGGCTGGACCGGGTCGACGTGCTGATCAACAACGCCGGCGGCGCGAAGGGCCTGGCGCCGGTGGCGGATGCCGACATGGAGCATTGGCGCTGGATGTGGGAGACCAATGTGCTGGGCACGCTGCGGGTGACCCGGGCATTGCTGCCCAAGCTGATCGAGTCCGGCGACGGTCTGATCGTCACCGTGACTTCGATTGCGGCCCTTGAGATTTACGACGGCGGCGCCGGCTACACGGCGGCCAAGCACGCTCAGGGCGCACTGCACCGCACGCTGCGCGGCGAACTACTGGGGAAGCCGGTGCGTTTGACCGAGATAGCCCCCGGCGCGGTGGAGACCGAGTTCTCGCTGGTTCGGTTCGACGGCGATGAGCAACGTGCGGACGCCGTCTACACGGGGATGACGCCGCTGGTGGCCGCCGACGTCGCTGAGGTCATCGGGTTCGTCGCGTCGCGTCCCTCGCACGTGAACCTGGACCAGATCATCATCCGGCCCCGCGATCAGGCGTCAGCGACGCGGAAGTTCAACCACCTGGCCCAGAACTAGGCCCGGTCGTGGCGGTGGTCGTCGTGGCGGTGGTCGTCGTCGTCGTGGTCGTCGGAGTGCCCGACAGGCTGGGTGCGTTCGACGGCGTCGCCGGTGCGGTGACCGGGATCTGAGTGCCCGGGGGGCGCCCGGACGGCGCGGGCAGCGCCGACATCGCGACCCAGGTGTCCCAGTCCACCGCCCAGTCCCAGATGTCGCCGTCGGAGTAGGAGAGCTGGATAGAGCTGCCGGTCACCTCGACCGGGTCGCCGTACATCGCCGTCGGGAAGTACTCGGCCGCGTCGGAAGTGGACAGGTTGATGCAGCCGTTGGTGACGTTGCTGTTGCCCTGGGCGCCGGCGCTGGACGGGTTCGCGTGGATGAACTCGCCGTTGTTGGAGATCCGGACCGCCCACCGCTCGTGCACGTTGCTGTAGCCGGCGGCCGGGTTGGACATGTAGAAGTCGGCGTATTTCTCGGTGACCACGTGAATGCCGTTGCGCGTCACATTGCGGGCTTTATCGGCCTCGCCGTAGCTGCAGGGGAAGTCCATGATCACACCGGCGTCGGTGACCACTTGGATGCGGTGGGAGGAGACCTCGGCCTTGACGACCTGCCGCCGGCCGATCTGGATGTTCAGGGACATGTCCTGCAGACCGTAGGCCCCGTCGCCGAACGGCAGCCCGTAGAACTTGGCGTCGACGTTGACGGTGGTGCCCGCCGGGTAGTACTCCCTGGGCCGGTAGTGGATGCGGGCGCCCTGCGATTCGTCAGGCAACCATGCCCAGCTGCCCTCGACGGGCGGGTTGGTCTTGATGGTCAACGCCCGCTCGACCGCGGCTTTGTCGCTGATCGGGGCGTCGAACTGGATGATGATCGGGGCCGCGATTCCTACGGTTTGACCGTCAGCCAGTTGGAACCCGCCATCGATCTTCTTCTTCGGCGTAACGGTGATGAATTTGCCGGCCACCGGAACTGCCTTGCCGTCGTGACCGACGGCCGACCCGCTCCAGTTGTAGGTGGTGTCGTAGCCCAGCGGCTCGGTGGTCATGAAGACGGTGCGGTCCTGGTTGAACGTGCCGGCGACGGGCTTGCCGGCCGAGTTCGTCAGCGCGACCTTCTGGAACCAGCCGTCGGTGACGCTGACGCTGATCGGCGCGATCGGCACCACGTCTTCGGTGGCGTTCGCCGGCTGGTAGCTCAGCTTGGGCGCGGCCGGCGGCTTCTTCTCGGATTGCGGGGTGATCTTGCCGCCTGCACACGCGGCCAGGACGCTCGGCGCGAAAACGCCCAGGCCGATAGCCGCCAGAGCCGCGCGCCGATTGATCGGCCCTTGGCTCGAGGGGGTGCGGGAGGTGGTCACAAACGTCAAAGATACCGGGCGAAATGCCCTCTCCCCCACTGCGAAGAGGCGCGGCGGAGCGTCTCGCGCACGAAAGTAGCAGCTATAAAGAGCATCCGACCAGGACAGGCTCGGGTTTCAGTGTGATACCAAACACGTCACGAACTCCGTCACGCACGGTCCGCGCCAGTACGATCACGTCCTCCGCGGTGGCGTTACCCCGGTTGGTGAGGGCGAGTGCGTGCTTGGTGGACAGCCGGCACGGGGCCTTCTCGTCGGGGAACCCTTTCCCGAAACCGGCGCGCTCCACCAGCCAGCCCGCGGCCAGTTTGACCCCGTCCGGCGCCGGATAGTTCGGCACCGGCCCGTCGGTTGCCGCGGCCAGACGCTCGTAGTCCTCCCGCGGGACCACCGGGTTGGTGAAAAACGAGCCCACGCTCCAGGTGTCGTGGTCACCGGCGTCGAGCACCATTCCCTTTCGGGCCCGCAACGCCAGCACCGCCGCGCGGACCGCCCGCGGGTCGCCACGCTCCCCAGTTGCCACCCCCAGCGCCGTGGTCAGCTCTCCGTAGCGCAGCGGCGCGCTGCGTCCGCCGGCATCCAGCGCGAACTCGACTTCCAGGACGATCGCGGGCAGATCGAGTCCATCGGCCCGTTTGAGCATGCTGCTGCGATACGCGAACCGCAGATCCTCAGCGGGCACCCAACCCACCTCGCCGCTGCGCCGGTCCAGCAGCCTCACTCGGGTGATGGTGTCGGACACCTCCACGCCGTACGCGCCGACGTTCTGCACCGGCGTGGCCCCCGCGGAACCGGGGATTCCCGACAGGCACTCCAGCCCACCCAGCCCGTGCTCGATGGACCGGATCACCACGTCGTCCCACACCGCGCCCGCCTCGGCACGCACCAGGTTGCCGTCGACGACGATGCGGGCGTTGGCCAACCGGACCACGGTGAGGTTCGGCAGTCCGTCACCGATCACCAGATTGGAGCCGCCAGCAAACACCAAGACAGGGCCGCCGTCGAAGCCGTGGGCTTGGGCGTCCAGCGCCCGCAACACCGCGATCACCTGATCGCCGCTCTCACAGGTGATTACGCGTCGCGCCACCGGGCCTACCCGCAGCGTGGTCAGCGGTGCAAGCGGCACCGACTCGGCTACGCGCGCGCCGGCAAAGAACGACCCGACTTCCCGTTTCATGTGCTCCGTTTCATGGCCCGTAACGGTAGCGTTTTCTCTTATGCCGCGTTCATTCGACATGTCGGCCGACTACGAGGGCACCGTCAGAGACGTTCACCAGGCCTTCCATGACTTGGCTTACTGGGAGGCCAGGCTCGCCGAAACGCCGGTCGACGTAGCCAGCCTGGAGTCGATGCGCATCGGCGGCGAGTCCGGCGATGACGGCACCATCGAGGTGATCACGCATCAGACGATGCTGAGCCAGAACCTGCCCGCGCTGGTCACACAGCTGCACCGGGGCGACCTCTGCGTACGGCGCGAGGAGACGTGGGGCCCGATCCGAGACGGCATCGCGAGCGCGTCGGTCGCCGGATCGATCGTGGGTGCGCCGGTCAACCTGTGGGGCACGGCGCTGCTGCAACCGGTCGGGGAATCGGACTGCGCCAGGATGACCCTGCAACTCACCATCCAGGTGCGGGTGCCGTTCATCGGCGGCAAGTTGGAGCGGATCATCGGCAACGAACTCGGCCAGCTGGTGACGATCGAGCAGCGCTTCACCACACGGTGGCTCAACAACGGGGGCGGATCGGCGGCGCGAAACGGAACCGGCTGATCGCAGTCGCGTGCCTAAGCTGGAATTCATGCGAATCGCACTGGCCCAGATCCTCAGCGGCACCGACCCGGCCGCAAATCTGCAGCTGGTGCGCGAGTACACCGAGCGCGCCGCCGCCGCCGGCGCCGTCCTGGTGGTGTTCCCGGAAGCCACCATGTGCCGGTTCGGGGTGCCGCTGGGGCCGATCGCCGAGCCGGTCGACGGTCCGTGGGCCAACGGCCTTCGCCGGATCGCGGCGGACGCCGGCATCACCGTCGTCGCGGGCATGTTCGCCCCCACGGACGACGGGCGGGTCACCAATACGCTGATCGCGGCCGGCCCCGGCACACCCAATGAGCCCGATGCCCGTTACGACAAGATCCACCTCTACGACGCATTCGGCTTCACCGAATCGCGCACCGTCGCGCCCGGCCGGCAACCGGTGGTTATCGATGTCGACGGGGTCGGGGTGGGCCTGACGCTGTGCTACGACATCCGGTTTCCCGCGCTCTACACAGAGCTGGCCGACCGTGGCGCGCAGCTGATCGTTGTCTGCGCGTCCTGGGGTTCCGGACCCGGCAAACTCGAGCAGTGGACGCTGCTGGCCCGGGCGCGCGCACTGGATTCGACGTGCTTCGTCCTCGCCGCCGGTCAGGCCGACCCGGGCGGTGAACTGAGCGGTTCGGGCGCGCCCACCGGCGTGGGCGGCAGCCTGGTGGCATCACCGCTGGGGGATGTCGTGGCTTCCGCGGGCTCCCAGCCGGAACTGCTGATCGCCGACCTCGACCTGGACGACGTGGAGAAAGCCCGGGACAAGATCGCGGTGCTGCGCAACCGATCAACTTTCGTTCAGGTTGATAGGGCAGAATCTCGGAGGTGACGACTCCGCAGGGACCACGCAACGAAGGCCCATCGGGATGGGCGCGTCCTGGCGATCAGGGACCGCTCGGCCGACCTCCGGGTCCCGCGGATCCCGCGACCGGACGGCTGCACCCCGGTACCCCGCCGGGCGGACTCGGACAGCAACCCCCGACCGCTCCGCCGCCACCACAGCAGTCTGAGCAGACGGACCACATGGCCGCCGCCAGTGCCGATACCCGGCGAATCAACCCCACCCCGCCGCCGATGCCCGGCGCCGACCGGACCACTCCGATCGCGCAGCCGCCGGACGAAGCCGGCGAGGTCAAGAAGAAGAGGCGCTCGCGGCGCGATCCGCTGGCCATCCTGCTGGTCTTGATCATCGTGTTCTCGCTGCTGATCGCCGGCCTGATCGGCGCCGAACTGTACGTGCGGCACGAAGCCAACAACAAGCTCGCCGCCGCGACGGCCTGCGTGGTGAAAGACCAGGCCACCGCGTCCTTCGGGGTGACGCCGCTGGTGCTGTGGCAGGTGGCCACCGACCACTACACCAACATCAGGATCGAGACCGCGGGCAACCAGATCCGCGACGCCAAGGGCATGAAGCTGCAGCTCAACATCCAAGACATCAACCTCGAGAACAAGGGTGACTCCAAGGGCACGATAGGCGCACTGGACGCCACCATCACCTGGACGACCGAGGGGATCAAGGAGTCGGTGCAGAACGCCATCCCGATTCTGGGCGAGTTCGTCACCAGCAGCGTGGTCACGCATCCCAAGGACAACACCGTCGAGCTCAAGGGCATGCTGAACGACATCGTCGCCAAGCCGGTGGTGTCCGGTGGCGGCATCCAGCTGCAGATCGTCAGCTTCAACACGCTCGGCTTCTCGCTGCCGAAAGAGTCGGTCCAGTCGACGCTCAACGACTACACCTCGAGCCTGACCAAGAACTACCCGCTGGGCGTTCGCGCGGAGAGCGTCGACGTCACCGACAGCGGAGTGGTCGCGCGTTTCGCCGCCCGCAACGCCACCATCCCGGCCGGTAACACCGACCCCTGCCTGGCCGATCTCTGAGTTAACTCAGGCCGTCGAGCACGGCCCGGGTGCCGGACAGACCCAGCCGCGTCGCTCCGGCATCCAGCATGGTGAGCGCGTCAGCGGCCGTGCGAATGCCCCCGCTGGCCTTGACCCCCAACCGCCCGCCCACCGTCGCGGCCATCACCTCGACGGCGCGCGCTGACGCGCCTCCGGCGGGATGGAAGCCGGTCGAGGTCTTGACGAAGTCGGCGCCGGCTCCTTCGGCTGCCCGGCAGACGGCGGCCAGGGTTTGTTCGTCGGCGAGAGCGAGCAGCGCCGCCGACTCCACGATCACCTTCAGAACGGCGCCGGGTACGGCGGCGCGCACCGCGGCGATGTCGGCGTGCACGGCGTCGAATTGTCCGGCTAACGCCGCACCGACGTCGATGACCATGTCGATCTCGACGGCGCCGTCGGCGACCGCCGCCGCCGCCTCCTGCGCTTTGATCACCGACAGATGCTTGCCCGACGGGAAGCCGGCCACCGCGGCGACGCGGACACCTGGCGCCTGGACCTCTCGGGCGGCGACCGGCACCATCGACGGCGAGACGCATACGGCGTAAACCCCGAGGTCAATGCCTTCAGCAACCAGAGCCGTGACGTCGGCGTCGGTAGCCTCCGGCTTGAGCAGGGTGTGATCCACCAGCGCGGCCAGCTGCCGGCGACTCGGCGGGCCGCCCATCAGAAGGGCTCTTCCGAGGCACCCGGATTGCAGAGGGCGGCGACCATCTGGGCGTCGTCGACGACCGGACGCCACGGCTCCAGGTTCCAGCTGGTTTTGCCCGGCTGCCCGATCTCGGCGAACTGCCAGTGGCAGACGAACTGTGCACGCATGCCGGGTGTGTCGGCGTCGGGTGACCGCGCCAGCACCTCGGACCAGGCTTCGTCAGCCGCTTGCGGGTCGGCACCGGCCGTTCCCGACATCCGGGACGCAGCACGGCCCGAGGGGGTTGGATAGACACGCAGGCTGGACAGTACGCCCCAATACACCCATTCGGTGTGGTCCACGAAGGGCGGGGCGTACGACGGCCCGGAACCTGGATCGGCAGCCGCGGGGACGGCACCCAGCAGCGAAATGAGCGCCGCCGCCGGCGCAACCAGCACGACCTTCATCCGCTAGCGCGACTTACCCTGCACTTCGAGAAGCTTCGGCCGAACGTCGACCAGATATACGCCGGTCGCGACCGCGGCTGCGGCAATCGCCATCACACCGAAGATGCCGTACAGGATGGTGATCAGCGCCATCGCACTGCCGAGGATCACCAGCCACAGCGGCTTGGTCTGCTTGTCGGCGGCGGTGTATGCGTCGGAGCGCTGCAGGGCGGCGTGCACAAACGCGTACACCGTCGCCAACCCCACGGCGACCCACAGCACGAACATGACGGTCCCAACGGCTTGCACGCTCATAAGACTATGCGGGCCGCCGCAAAAACGTCGACTCCAAGTCGCCGACGTGCGGCGACTTGGAGTCGAGTAGAGCTTCTCTGGTCCATGTCGCCCGATCCTGCGGCGACTTGGAGCCGAGTGGTCCGGCGAACCGGATTACTTCTGGGTGACCTTCTTGGCCGGAGCCTTCTTGGCCGGAGCCTTCTTGGCCGGAGCGGCCTTCTTGGCCGGAGCAGCCTTCTTGGCCGGGGCGGCCTTCTTGGCCGGAGCCTCCGCCTTCTTCGGCAGCTCGATGCCGACCAGCTTGGCGGCACGCTCACCTACGGCGCGGGTCTGCGTCGCAACGGTGCCCAGGGCCTCCTGGGTCAGCTCCACGGCCTGGTCGACGTAACCCTCGGCACGCGCCGAGGCGTCCTCGAAGGCCGACTGGCTGCGCAGCCGCTCGAGGGCGGCCTCGCCGCGCTCGACCAGCTCGTTGTACCGGCTGGTGGCAGCCTCGACGTAGCCCTCGGCAGCCTTGCGCAGCTCGTCAGCGGTGAACCGCTCGCGCAACTCGGTGAGCTGCTCGGGGAGGTCCTCCTGCAGCTTGGTAAGGCGAGCACGGCTCTCCTCGACGCGGCTGCGGGTGTCGGTGCGGGTCTCCTCGGCGCGCTCGCGCAGGGTGGAGCGAGTCTCCTCGGCGCGGTCACGCAGGGTCGCGATCAGGTCGTTGACGGTGGCCAGGGCCAGGTCGGCCGCACCGAGCGCAGCAAGCAGCGGCGCCTTCAGGTCCTCAATGTTCGTGTTCTCAGCCATGATGTTTCCTTTCTTCGATTTCAATATCGGGGTTAGTGCTAATCGTTGAAAAATGGGCGCAAATTCGGCTCCTTTGGGCAGTGAATGTCAAGACCCCGCGGATTGACATTGAGTGCACGTCAGTCGTCGTCGGATTCGCTCGGACACTCCTCCCGATTCGCCTCGTTCTGCTGGGTGAAGGACGCGTAGATATCCAGCAGAACCTGTTTCTGACGCTCGGTGATAGCCGTGTCGGTGACGATGGCGTCCCGCACCTGACTTGCTTCACTGGGCTCGAGAATCCCGGCCCGTACGTAGAGAACTTCAGCGGAAACCCGCAGCGCCTTCGCGATCTGGGCCAGGACGTCGGCGGACGGCTTACGCAGTCCACGCTCGACCTGACTCAAATAAGGGTTGCTGACGCCTGACCGCTCGGCAAGTTGCCGCATCGAGACCTGCGCCGTCTCGCGCTGCGACCGGATGAAGCTGCCGATGTCGGAGGCCACGTCAGAGGCTTTTGTGGACACTTTGGTGCCCAGCTTCTCCTCCGGCGTCATCAGTTACTCCTGCGTCAAATTTTTGTTTGCTTACGCCCATCAGGGTACGGAGGAGTGCTTGCTATTGCAAGCAGTCTGTTAGCACTTTTCAGAAGAGCAGCTGCGCGATGGCATAAATGGCGAGCCCGGCGAGCGCGCCCACGACTGTACCGTTGATCCGGATAAATTGCAGGTCACGGCCCACGTGCAGCTCAATTCGACGACTGGCTTCCTGGGCGTCCCACCGCTCGATGGTCTCGGTAATGATCGCTGTGATCTCTACCCCATATTGCGAAACCAGGTGCTGAGCGGCCCGAACCATCCAACCGTCGACCTTGTCGCGCAGCCCCGCGTCATCCCGCAGCGACGCCCCGATCCGGATCACCGTGTCGGCGATGCGGGTGCGCAGTGTGCTGGACGGATCGTCCACTCCTTCGAGCACCAGTCGCTTGAGCGTCGTCCAGGCCGTCTCGGCGGCTTTGGCCACTTCGTCGCGGGCCATCAACTGCTCTTTGACGGCGTCGGCGCGCGCGATGGTGTCGGCGTCGTTCTGCAGGTCGTCGGCGAATTCGAAGAGGAAGCGAGTCGCCGATCGACGCAGTTCGTGGTCGGGGTTGCGGCGCACCTTGTCGGTGAAGTCCATCAGCTCGCGGTGGATGCGGTCGCCCACCAGGTGGTCGACGAAGCGGGGTGACCAGGTCGGCGAGTCACGTTCGACCACCCGCTGAATCACCACTCCGGCATTCAACGACCACTGGAATGCCCGGTCGGCGAGCAGCTGGATCAGCGCTTCCTGACGATTCTCGACCAACAGCGTCTGTAGCACCCGGCCCACCGGCGGGCCCCATTGCGGTTCGGCGATGCGCCGCACGATCATCCGGTCGATCACCTGCTGGACGTCCTCGTCGCGCAGCAGTTCGACCAGCACCCGCAGCACCGTCGCCACCTCGCCGGCCACCCGCTGCGCGTGCGTCGGCTCCGAGAGCCACTTACCCAGCCGGCTGGGCACCTGGGCGTCGCGCAGCTTGGTTTCCACGACCTCCGCCGACAGGAAGTTCTCCCGCACAAAGGTGCCCAAACCCTCGCCGAGCTGGTCTTTCTTGCGCTTGATGATGGCGGTGTGCGGGATCGGGATCCCCAGTGGGTGCTTGAACAGCGCGGTCACCGCGAACCAGTCCGCCAGGGCGCCGACCATGCCCGCCTCCGCCGCAGCGCCGACGTAACCGACCCACACCGGCGCGGTGCCGTGCGCGTTGGCCCACCGGCACACCAGGAACACCACGGTGGCGCCGACCAGAAAACCGAGCGCCACCGCCTTCATCCGCCGCAGCGCCGCGCGCCGCTCGGCGTCTGCGTCAGGATCGGCGCCGGCGAACGACTCCGCGAAGGATGTCCGGTTCCCCTGTCCCCCGCCCGGACCCGGACCCGGACGAGAAGCCGGGGGTGCCGCTGTCGGCAAGGCTCTGTGTGACACCACACCATCATCCGCTATCGAAACCACCGGTTAGTGTTACCCACACTGTTCGGAAGCCTCACGCAGTCCGCCGCTCCGGCATCCGGACGCCCGCAAGCCGTAGTATCGATGCGTCCAGGTAGTGAATAGAAATCGGCGACAGTGGCACAACACATCCCGGCACGGACCGTGAAGACTGACGGCCGTAAGCGGCGTTGGCACCAACACAAGGTTGACCGCCGCAATGAGCTCGTCGACGGCACCATCGAGGCGATTCGCCGGCAGAGCCGCTTTCTGAGCATGGACGAGATCGCGGCGGAGATCGGGGTCTCCAAGACCGTGCTCTACCGCTACTTCGTCGACAAGAACGATCTCACGACCGCAGTGATGATGCGGTTTGCGCAGACCACCTTGATTCCCAACATGGCCGCTGCACTGTCGTCCAACCTGGACGGCTACGAGTTGACCCGCGAAGTGATCAGGGTCTACGTCGAAACCATGGCCGCCGAGCCGGAGCCGTACGGGTTCGTGATGGCGAACAGCTCTGGCAGTAAGAGCAAGGTGATCGCCGACTCGGAGCGGATCATCGCGCGCATGATCGCCGTGATGCTGCGCCGGCGCATGCGCGAGATCGGGATGGATGTCGGCGGGGTCGAACCGTGGGCTTACCTGATCGTCGGCGGTGTGCAGTTGGCCACACATTCCTGGATGTCGGACCCACGGATGACCAGCGACGAGTTGATCGACTATCTGACGATGCTGAGCTGGAGCGCATTATGCGGAATCGTCGAGGCAGGCGGCTCGCTGGAGAAGTTCCGGGCACAGCCCCACCCGTCGCCGACCGTGCCTTCACAGGAGCAGCTGAAACAGGGCTGACAACCCCCGCACGTGGGCCGTCACCGGCGCGAGTGTGACATAAGGGATGCAACTGCACCCCTCAGCAGCGGTTAGCATTCAGGGAATGCATCGGGGGCGCTGCAGGTCCGACTGATCGATTTTGTCCGGAAGCACCCCGACAAACAGAAAGGCTGACATCGCAATGGCAGTGCAGCTCACGCCCCATTTCGGCAACGTGCAGGCGCACTACGACCTGTCCGATGAATTCTTCCGCCTGTTCCTCGACCCTACCCAGACGTACAGCTGTG
This sequence comes from Mycobacterium paragordonae, assembly GCF_003614435.1. NCBI lineage: Bacteria > Bacillati > Actinomycetota > Actinomycetes > Mycobacteriales > Mycobacteriaceae > Mycobacterium > Mycobacterium paragordonae. Next base: position 963,646 of record NZ_CP025546.1, on the reverse strand, counting down.
CGTACTTCGAGCGCGACGACATGACGCTGGAAGAGGCGCAACTCGCCAAGATCGACCTGGCCCTGGGCAAGCTGGGCTTGGAGCCGGGCATGACGTTGCTGGACATCGGCTGTGGCTGGGGTGCCACGATGCGGCGTGCCATCGAGAAGTACGACGTCAACGTGGTGGGCCTGACGTTGTCGGAGAACCAGGCCGCCCACGTCCAGAAGAAGTTCGACGAACTGGACACACCCCGGACCAGGCGAGTGCTGTTGGAGGGCTGGGAGAAGTTCCACGAACCCGTCGACCGGATCGTGTCGATCGGTGCGTTCGAGCACTTCGGCCGCCAGCGCTATAAGCGCTTCTTCAAGATGGCCTATGACGTTCTGCCCAGCGACGGCGTCATGTTGCTGCACACGATCGTGCGGCCCACGATGCGCGAGGCCAGGGCCAAGGGGCTTCCGTTGACCCACGAGATCGTTCACTTCAGCCAGTTCATCCTGGCCGAGATCTTCCCGGGTGGAGATCTGCCGACCGTCGACGTCGTTGAAGAGCAATCAGCGGCGGCCGGGTTCAAGATGCAGCGGATCCAGTCGCTGCAACTGCACTATGCGCGAACGCTGGAGACCTGGGCCGCCGCGCTTGGCGCCAAGAAGGAACTGGCGATCGCGATCCAATCGGAGAAGGTCTACAACCGCTACATGAAATACCTGACCGGTTGCGCCAAATTGTTCCGCGAGGGATACACCGACGTCGACCAGTTCACCCTGGCGAAATAGATTGCGCCGCTGCGGCTTTCGGGCCGCGGCCGCATTGAGTCGGGCCGGCCACCCGCCGCCTTGGGCCGGTGCTGAACGCGCCCAGACGGAAGGCAGCGCGTGTCAGTAGGTGTAGAAACCGCGACCAGACTTTTTGCCCAACAAACCCGCCTCGACCATCCGCTGCAATAGCGGCGGCGGGCCGTACAGCGGTTCCTTGAATTCTTCGTACATCTTGTCCGCGATCAGCTTCAGGGTGTCCAGACCGACCAGGTCGGACAGCTTCAACGGTCCCATCGGGTGGGACAACCCGGCCACCACCGCCTTGTCGACGTCTTCGACGGTCGCGAATCCCGCCTCGACCATCCGGATGGCCGAGAGCAGGTAGGGCACCAGCAGGGCGTTCACCACGAAGCCGGATCGGTCCGAGCAGCGCACGACCTGTTTGCCCAGGACCGAACTGGCGAACTCCTCGGTGCGGGCGGCCGCAGCTTCGTCGGTGACCAGCGTGCTGACCAACTCGACCAGCGGCAGCACCGGAACGGGGTTGAAGAAGTGCAAACCCAGAACGCGCTCAGGGTTTTTCGTGGCAGCGGCGATCTTCATGATCGGGATGCTGGAGGTGTTCGAAGCCAGCACGGCCTGCGGATCGGTGACGACACGGTCCAACTCTGCAAAAACCTGGGCCTTAACCGACTCGTCCTCGACGATGGCCTCGATCACCAACTGGCGGTCGGCCAGGTCGGCGAGATCCGTGGTGAATGTCAGCAGGCTCAATGCGCGGTCACGCTCACGCTCGGTGACCTTGCCCGCGCTGACGCCACGCTCCAGCGACTTCATGATGCGGTTACGGCCCGCGGTGATCAGCGCGTCGGTCGTCTCGAAGACCGTCACGGCGACACCGGCCCGCACCGACACCTCGGCGATGCCGGAACCCATCTGCCCGGCCCCGATCACGCCTACCCGCTGGATTGCTGCGTCGCTCACTGTCGTCTCTCCCGAGTTTGTTGTGGTTGCACCGCAATAGGCCCCGCCCAGGTTCACTGGGCGGGGCCTACGCTACTTCATCTCTGCGGACCGCGAGCGTGACGTCATGGCGAGGATTCGGCCGAAAACTCGCCGTCAGTCACGCTCGACGCAGTCCGGCTCAGTTACCTCACCTGTCCCGTTTCACCTCGCCTCGCAGCAATGCTGCTCGGCTCAGTGGAACTGGCCCTCTTCCGTGGAGCCCGCCAGTGCGGTCGTCGACGAGGTCGGGTCGACCGTGGTGGCGATCCGGTCGAAGTAGCCGGCACCCACCTCGCGCTGGTGCTTGGTGGCGGTGTAGCCGCGCTCCTCGGCAGCGAACTCGCGCTCCTGCAGCTCGACGTAGGCGCTCATCTGCTTGCGGGCGTAGCCGTGGGCCAGATCGAACATCGAGTAGTTGAGGGCGTGGAAGCCGGCCAGCGTGATGAACTGGAACTTGAAGCCCATCGCACCGAGCTCCTTCTGGAACTTGGCGATGGTGTCGTCGTCGAGATGCTGCTTCCAGTTGAACGACGGCGAGCAGTTGTAGGCCAGCAGCTGGTCCGGGAACTCGCTCTTGACGCCCTCGGCGAACTTCTTGGCCAGCTCCAGGTCCGGAGTGCCGGTCTCCATCCAGATCAGGTCGGAGTAGGGCGCGTAGGCCTTGGCGCGGGCGATGCAGGGCTCGAGACCGTTCTTGATCCGGTAGAAGCCCTCGTTGGTGCGCTCGCCGGTGATGAACGGGCGGTCCCGCTCGTCGACGTCGGAGGTGATCAGGGTGGCGGCCTCGGCGTCGGTGCGCGCGATCACGACCGTCGGGACACCGGCGACGTCAGCCGCCAGGCGGGCCGAGGTCAGGGTGCGGATGTGCTGCTGGGTCGGGATGAGCACCTTGCCACCGAGGTGGCCACACTTCTTCTCCGACGCCAGCTGGTCTTCCCAGTGCGAACCGGCGACACCGGCGGCGATCATCGCCTTCTGCAGCTCGTAGACGTTCAGCGCACCGCCGAAGCCGGCCTCACCGTCGGCCACGATCGGGGCCAGCCAGTTGTCGACCGAGCGGTCGCCCTCGACCTTGGCGATCTCGTCGGCGCGGAGCAGTGCGTTGTTGATGCGACGCACGACCTGCGGAACCGAGTTGGCCGGGTAGAGGCTCTGGTCGGGGTAGGTGTGGCCGGAGAGGTTGGCGTCACCGGCGACCTGCCAACCGGACAGGTAGATCGCCTTCAGGCCGGCGCGGACCTGCTGGACCGCCATGTTGCCGGTCAGCGCGCCCAGCGCGTTGACGAAGTCCATCTCGTGCAACTGCTCCCAGAGCACCTCGGCGCCCCGGCGGGCCAGCGTGTGCTCCTCGACGACGTGACCCTGCAGCGCCACGACGTCCTGCGGCGAGTAGGTGCGCTTGACGCCGCTCCAGCGAGGGTTGTGGTCCCAGTCGTGCTGAATCTGCTCAGCGCTCTTCGGGGTGCCGACTTCGGACATGGGGCTGCTCCTTACGGTCATTCTTTGACTGAAATTTGCTTCCGATGAGTCGGGGCACCGCGGTGCGGATGAAAGCTGAAGGCTCAACTTCACCCCGACTTCACTGATGTGCTAACTCGACCATGGCACAGTGCATTCCCGCAGGTCCACCCATTTCACTTGCGAATTTCGGCTATGACCTGTGGTCATTTTGCGAAGCTTGCGAAGTTGGCGAACTACTGAAACGGTTCAGAAGCTACCGGCCGGTAACCGAAACCTGCAGGTCATCGGCAATTTACCGGGACGCTTGTCCGGTTAGAGAGTGAACAGCGCGGCGACGGCTTTCGTCTCGTCGCCGACCGCATATGTGAGCGTTGTAACAGTCCGGTTGGTCAGTCCGGCGCCGAACTGTTCGGTCGAACCGGGCGGGTGCACGTGCGAGATGATCTCCAGCTTGTCGCCCAGCGCCACCGGCGCCTCGTGCTCGATGGTCACCCGCAGCGGCAGGGTCATCAGCTCGGGGTGGGCCGCCAGGTAGTCCTCGACGACGCTCCAGTACACCGAGTTGTTCATGTGGTCGAACAGGTCGATGTCGGTCACTCGCACCGGAAATTCGTGGATCTCGGTGGCGTCCTGGCGGCTGCCCGGCTTCAGGTAACCCTTCCAGCGCAGCCGCTCCACGGTGGTCGTCTTGTGCAGACCCGCGAGGAAGTCGTCGGCGATGCGTGCCGGCATCTCGGTTTCTTTGTTGACGTGGATCCAGAACGCCTCGGACTCGATCAGGCCGCCCTTGCGCCCGTCGATGCGGACCCGCATCTCACACCACCGGTTCGAGGTGCCCGAGCACCAGCGACGGCAGCGCAGCAGGTCCTGGAATTCGACGGGGCGAATCAGGTCGACCATGGTCCGGCGCACGATCCACAGCGGGTGCGTTTCTTCGAAGCCCATTTCGCGCAGCTGGTCCTGGCCGATGTCCTGGATGTGCCGGCACGCCGCGTCCAGCCGCAGCCGGCCGGTCCGGTCGATGTCGCCGACACGCAGCGGCCACTCGCGGTCGAAAACATCGGGGCTACCGTCGGGCACCGGCATCAAAGTTTTGTCCAGGCTCACGGCGCTGCTCCCCGTTTCCTCCTCGTGCGAAAACCAGGTTATCCCTGGGAACGTCGATGCGAATCATGCCAACGACGTTGTCGAAATACCAATTGCCGAACCGATGAAACGCCGTCTGCCAAGTCTGCGAAGCAGATCTTCGCAATCTGGACTACGCTGGTCAGAGTGTCTAAAACGTTCGTCGGCGCGCGCGTCCGGCAGCTTCGCAGCGAGCGCGGATTCAGCCAGGCCGCGTTGGCGCAGATGTTGGATATCTCGCCGAGCTATCTCAACCAGATCGAGCACGACGTCCGCCCGCTGACGGTGGCGGTCCTGCTGCGGATCACCGAGGTGTTCGGCGTGGACGCCACCTTCTTCGCCTCCCAGGACGACACCAGATTGGTCGCCGAGTTGCGCGAGGTGACCACGGACCGCGACCTGGACATCGACGTCGACCCGACCGAGATCGCCGAGATGGTCAACACCCACCCGGCCCTGGCGCGAGCGGTCGTCAACCTGCACCGCCGCTTCCGGATCACCACCGCCCAACTGGCCGCCGCCACTGAGGAGCGGTATTTCGACGGCAGCAGCGGCAGCGGGGCGATCACCATGCCCCACGAGGAAGTCCGCGACTACTTCTATGAACGCCAGAACTATCTGCACGAGCTGGACACGGCGGCCGAGGAGCTCACCCTCGAAATGCGGATGCACCACGGAGACCTGGCCCGTGAGTTGACCCGGCGGCTCACCGAGGTACACGGGGTGCACATCACCCGGCGCATCGATCTCGGCGACTCGGTACTGCACCGCTTCGACCCCCAGACCAAAACGCTGGAGATGAGTAACCACCTCGCCTCCGGGCAGCAGGTGTTCAAGATGGCTGCCGAGTTGGCCTACCTCGAGTACGGCGAACTGATCGACGGTCTGGTCACCGACGGCAAGTTCACCAGTGAGGAGTCACGGAAACTGGCGCGGCTCGGGCTGGCGAACTACTTCGCTGCTGCCGCGGTGCTGCCCTACCGCCAGTTTCACGACGTCGCCGAGAACTTCCGCTATGACGTCGAACGGCTGTCGGCTTTCTATCAGGTCAGCTACGAGACCATCGCACACCGACTCTCCACGCTGCAGCGGCCCTCGATGCGCGGCGTGCCACTGTCGTTCGTGCGGGTCGACCGGGCCGGCAACATGTCAAAACGCCAGTCCGCCACCGGCTTTCACTTCTCTTCCACCGGGGGCACCTGCCCGCTGTGGAACGTCTACGAGACCTTCGCCAATCCCGGCAAGATCCTGGTGCAGATCGCTCAGATGCCCGACGGGCGCAACTACATGTGGGTGGCCCGTACCGTCGAGAGGCGCGCGGCCCGGTATGGTCAGCCCGGAAAAACCTTCGCGATCGGGCTCGGCTGCGAACTTCGCCACGCGCACCGACTCGTCTACTCAGAGGGGCTCAGCTTGTCTGGGAATTTGGAATTAACCGCCACGCCGATCGGCGCGGGATGCCGGGTCTGTGAACGCGACAACTGTCCGCAACGGGCGTTCCCGGCGCTGGGTCGCGCGCTCGATATCGACGAGCACCGCAGCACCGTTTCCCCGTACCTGGTGAAGCAAGCATGACCGGCAACCAGGTGGCCCGCATTCCCTCCGGCCGGCTTCGCCAACTCGGGCCGGTCAACTGGGTGGTCGCGAAACTCGCCGCGCGCAAAGTGGGCGCACCCGAGATGCACCTGTTCACCACACTGGGTTCCCGCCAGGGCCTGTTCTGGACGTGGGCCATCTATTCCGGGCGCCTGCTGCGGGGACGGCTACCCACCATCGACACCGAGTTGGTCATCCTGCGGGTCGGCCACCTGCGGTCCTGCGAATACGAACTTCAGCATCATCGTGGGATGGCGCGTAAGGCCGGGTTGGACGCTCAGACCCAGGCCACCATTTTCGCCTGGCCCGAGGCCCCGCCGGGAGACGGGCCGCGCAAAGTGCTCAGCGCCCGCCAACAGGCGCTGTTGAACGCGACCGACGAGTTGATCAAGGACCGCACGATCAGCGAACAGACCTGGCAGCAGCTGGCGGGCCATCTCAACCGCGCTCGGTTGATCGAATTCTGCATGCTCGCAACGCAATACGACGGATTGGCGGCAACGATCACCGCGCTGAGGATTCCGCTGGACAACCCGCGGTAGCGTCAGAAATAGAGGTTGGCCAGCACGGCCAGCGTCAACGCCACGGGAAGCACCGGAACGCCGAAGGCGAACGCCGACCATCCGTACCGGCGGCGCCAGCGCATCAGCAAGCCGCAGATCACCGCACCGACCGCGAGCGCGCCCGACAGCAGCAGCACCGCCAGGCTCCACTTGCTCACCGTGGTGAGATCGTCGCCGATGGTGATGGCGGCCAGCCAGAAGACATAACCGGCCAATAGCCCGCCGATCGCGCCGATCACGACAGCACCGTGTCGCGGTTCCTCGTTGCGGGACATGAACACCCCGCGATCGTATCCCCAACGGTCATCTGCGGTTGCCGAGCGCTGGTTCAGCCGATTCGGGTGAGAGTGAACCGGTCATGCTGATCATCCAGCGTGCATGGCGGCGAGTTGTGCGAGAAGTGCACTTCGCCGGTCAGTGTTACGGGGTCCCACCACTGAGTTGCGACCACCGCGTGGGTTCCGCCGCCGAGCCACAGTTCATTCATGAAAACGCGCGGGCATTCCAGACCATCGGGAACGACCCGCGTAGTCACGAACCGGCCATTCTCGAGGTGGGCTTCGAAACCGTGCCCCGGTGAAGTCGTCACATTGGCGACGCAGCGCGGGTTGCAGGTGGTCGTGATGGTCCACGTCCCGACGGCGCCGTCCTCGTCGGCGTAATGGTAGATCCCGTTCATCGATGGGACTTCGGCCGCGGCCTGCGGTGCCGCCCCCAGCCCCAGCCCGAACAGAAGAGCGACTGTCGCGGGAAAAGCGTTGATTCTCATATGTTTCCGCCCTCTGGTTATCGGTCAACCAGCGAGGCGGTTGAGGCGGTCTACGGCTGGCGAGTTTCCTCACTGCCGCGCCCGCGCCGCCCCACCTGATACGAAAACTAGATTACGAAAAATTCTTCGTCAATGAAGCCGGGCGGGCGCTGGGCGTATTCATAGAAACGCGAGCGGTTTTCAGAAATTGATCATGTGACCGATCAGTCCGTGGAAGCACTCCTGCAGGGCCTCCGACATGGTCGGGTGGGTGTGTACGTTGCGGGCCAATTCGTTAGCGGTCAGGTCCCACTTCTGCGCCAGCGTGAGCTCCGGCAGCAGTTCGGACACGTCGTGACCCACCAGGTGTCCGCCGATCAACTCGCCGTACTTGGCGTCGGCGATCAGCTTGACGAAACCGCTCGGGTCGCCGACGCCGTGCGCTTTCGCGTTGGCGGTGAACGGGAACTTGGCGACCACCACGTCGTAGCCTTCGTCGCGGGCCTGCTCCTCGGTGAGACCGAAGCTGGCGACATTGGGCTGACAGAACGTGGCGCGCGGCAGCATCCGGTAGTCACCCAGCGCCAAAGTCTCTGCGCCGGCGATGGTTTCGGCCGCCACCACGCCCATGGCCTCGGCGACGTGTGCCAGCATCAGCTTTCCGGTGACGTCGCCGATGGCGTAGATGTGCGGCACGGAAGTCTGCATGTAGTCGGTGATGCCGATCGCCTTGCGGTCGGTGAGCCCCACTCCGGCCTTGTCCAGTCCGTAGCCCTCGACGTTGGGCGCAAAGCCGATGGCCTGCAACACCTTTTCGGCTTTGAGGTCCTCGCTCTTGCCGTCCTTGCTCACCGACACGGTGACCTCGGAACCATTGTCAGTGATGGATTCCACCTTGGTGCCGGTGAGGATCTTGATGCCCAGTTTCTTGAACGCCTTCTCGATCTCCTTGGATGAGTCGGCGTCCTCGTTGGGCAGCGCCCGGGGCAGGAACTCGACGATCGTGACGTCGACGCCGTAGTTCTTCATCACGTAACCGAACTCCATGCCGATGGCGCCGGCGCCCGCAATGACGATCGACTTCGGCAGTTCCCGTGTCAGGATCAGCTTCTCGTAGGTGACCACGTTCTCCGACAGCGAGGTGCCGGGGACCAGGCGGGTGCTGCTGCCGGTGGCGATGATCGCGTTATCGAACGTGACCTCCTCGGTGCCACCGTCATCGTTCAGCTCCACGGAGATCGTGTTGGCGTCGGTGAAACGGCCGTACCCGTGGATCTCGGTGATCTTGTTCTTCTTCATCAGGTAGTGCACACCGGCCACCCGGCCCTCGGCCACTTTGCGGCTGCGGTCGAACGCGACCCCGAAGTCGAAGGTTGCCTCTCCGCTGATGCCGAAGGCCTTGGCTTCCTTGGTGAAGATGTGGGCGAGTTCGGCGTTACGCAGCAACGCTTTCGACGGGATGCACCCGACGTTGAGGCAGACGCCGCCCCAGTACTTCGGTTCGATGATTGCGGTGTTCAACCCGAGCTGTGCGGCACGAATGGCTGCTACGTATCCGCCGGGACCTGCTCCGAGAACGACGACGTCATAGTGGGTCACGGCCTCAACCCTAATGGTGGCCGCAAGGGCCGCGAAGCGGGGCGCGGCCAGTTATTCGGGCAGTACGCCCATCACACACGGTGTCGTGATGCGCTCGCAGTAGTACGACCCGTACAGGGGCGCCGCGGCAGCGACGGAGGCGAACGGCGCCGACATCACCGCGATGGCCAAAGCTGCGACCAGCGGCTTGGATTCCACCATTGCCAGAATCAGGCCCGCCGCGACGCAGGCCACGACGTACACGAACGTCGCGAACACCGGCGGCGTCTTGTCGATGGTGTGGTACCACCAATAGAACAGGCTGAGCCCGAAGACCGCGGCGAAGAACCACACCCCGAACAGCACCAGAACGAACTTCCACCACTTCAGGTAGAGGTAGCGGCCGGGCACGGCAATGGGCCCGGGTGCCTCGGACCCCGTCGCGGCATCGGGCTGAGTCACCGCGGCCGGCGGCACCGGCGCGAGCTCCTCCCCGGCCGGCGCCGGCTCGGACTTCTTGACCGGCTCTTCATCGAGTCCGGTCAGCGGCAGAAACGGTTGGGAGTCGGTGTCGAAGTCCGGGACGAACGGCACCGACGGTTCACCGGCGTCGTACGTCGGGGCGACGGGCACCTCGCCGGAGTCGAAATCGGGCACGAACGGCTCGGTGCCGGGGCTCGACTCGCGGTCCTGCTCGGCCTTCTTCTCAGCCATGCGAGACCACCTGCAGGGCGACGAGCATGCCCAGCCAGCCAGGCCCCAGCGCCAGGATCGCCGCGCCGAGCATGGTCACCCATCGGCGCCCGGAAAAGAGGATGACCGACAGTCCGACCACGGCGGGTATCCCGACCACCAGCGCGATGGCGATGTCCGGACGGATCCGGGCATGTATCAGGAGGCTGGACGCCACTGCCAGCAGCTGTCCCACCGCGCTGCCCACAAGCATGGCGCTAGCCAGCAGCCAGGCACGCGGGAGGGGGATCACGGTAGAGCACCTTACTGAATTACCGAGGCGGCGCCGGGCAGGTCCCCGGCGCGTTGTCGGTCACAAGATGGCCTCGTATTGACGGCCTTTCGCCACGCTCGTACGCGGCGCCGGTGATCACGGGTTGGGCTCGCAGCGTTGCACTTTCGGTCTCGGAGAACACCCGGCCACGGCTGAGAAATCGCATCCCCTCCGGCGCTTCGAGGCTGAAGCCGCCGCCGCGGCCGGGCACCACATCGATGACCAGCTGGGTGTGCTTCCAGGTCTCGTATTGCGGACCGGAGATCCACACCGGCACGCCGTCGGGACCGACATCGAGTACACCGAGCAGTACGTCGCGGTCCCCCACCAGAAAGTCGCCGCGCGGGTAACACATCGGCGAGGATCCGTCGCAGCAACCGCCCGACTGGTGAAACATCACCGGCCCGTGCCGGTCCTGCAACCGCTCCAGCAGTTCGGCGGCGGGAGCGGTGATGAGCGCCCCCGGGATCATCAGAAGAAGCCCTGTGCCTTTTCGGAGTAGGAGACCAGCAGGTTCTTGGTCTGCTGATAATGCTCGAGCGCCATCAGGTGGCCCTCGCGTCCGAAGCCGGACTGTTTGTAACCGCCGAAGGCCGAGTGCGGCGGGTACACGTGGTAGCAGTTGACCCACACCCGTCCGGCCTTGATGTCCCGTCCGGCCCGGTAGGCGGTGTTGCCGTTGCGGCTCCACACCCCCGCCCCCAGTCCGTAGAGGGTGTCGTTGGCGATACCGATTGCGTCGTCATAGCTGTCGAACGATGTCACCGTCACAACCGGCCCGAAGATCTCCTCCTGGAAGACCCGCATCTTGTTGTTACCGCTGAAGATCGTCGGCTGCATGTAGAAACCGCCGGACAGGTCGCCGCCCAGCTCGGCGCGTTCGCCGCCGGTGATGATCTTGGCGCCTTCCCCTTTGCCAATCTCGATGTAAGACAGGATCTTTTCCAGTTGGTCGTTGGACGCCTGCGATCCCAGCATGGTCTCGGAATCCAGCGGGTCGCCCTGCCGGACGGCCTTGGTCCGAATCGCGGCCAGCTCCAGGAACTCGTCGTGAATGTCGGACTGGATCAGGCTGCGCGACGGGCAGGTGCAGACTTCGCCCTGGTTCAGCGCGAACATCGTGAAGCCTTCCAACGCCTTGTCCTGGAAATCGTCCCCGGCGGCCATCACGTCGGAGAAGAAGATGTTGGGGCTCTTGCCACCGAGTTCGAGGGTGACCGGGATCAGGTTCTGCGAGGCGTACTGCATGATCAGTCGCCCGGTGGTGGTCTCGCCGGTGAACGCGACCTTGGCGATCCGGTTGCTGGAGGCCAGCGGCTTGCCGGCCTCGGCGCCGAAGCCGTTGACGACGTTGAGCACTCCCGGCGGCAGCAGGTCACCGATCAGCGACATCAGGTACAGGATCGAGGCGGGGGTCTGCTCGGCGGGCTTGAGCACGATGGCATTGCCGGCCGCCAGCGCCGGCGCCAGCTTCCAGGCGCCCATCAGGATCGGGAAGTTCCACGGGATGATCTGCCCGACAACGCCGAGCGGTTCGTGGAAGTGGTAGGCGACGGTGTCGTCGTCGATCTGGGAAAGCGCGCCTTCCTGGGCCCGGATCGCGGCCGCGAAGTACCGGAAATGGTCCGCGGCCAACGGGATGTCGGCGCCCAGCGCCTCGCGGATCGGCTTGCCGTTGTCCCACACTTCGGCCACCGCCAGCGCGGCGGTGTTCTCCTCGATGCGGTCGGCGATCTTGTTCAGGATCGCGGCCCGTTCGGCCGGCGATGTCTTGCCCCAGGCCGGTGCCGCGCCGTGTGCGGCGTCCAGCGCCTTCTCGATATCGGTCTCGTCGGACCGCGGGATCTCGCAGAACGACTGGCCGGTCACCGGCGACGGGTTCTCGAAGTAGCGGCCGGCAGCGGGCGCGACCCACTCGCCGCCGATGAAGTTCCCGTACCGCGACTCATAGGACATCAGCGCCCCGGAAGTCCCGGGACGTGCAAAGACAGGCATCTGCTCGGCTCCTCGTTAGGTCATGTAATACAGCTCACACTACCGCTGGGCCAGAATGGCTTCCATGCCATCTGACACTGCCGACGACCCCTACCTCTGGCTCGAAGACGTCACCGGTGAGGAAGCACTGGATTGGGTGCGCGCCCGCAACGAGCCGACCAAGACGGAGTTCTGCGACGCAGAGTTCGAGACGATGCGCACCGAGGCGCTCGAGGTGCTCGACACCGATGCCCGGATCCCTTACGTCCGCCGGCGCGGCGACTATTTGTACGACTTCTGGCGCGACGCCACCAACCCCCGCGGGCTGTGGCGGCGCACCACGCTGGAGAGCTACCGCACCGACTCACCCGAGTGGGATGTGCTGATCGACGTCGATGAGTTGGGGCGCGCGGACAACCGGAACTGGGTGTGGGCCGGCGCGGACGTGATCGAGCCCGAGCTCACCCGCGCCCTGATCAACCTCTCCCCGGGCGGCTCGGACGCCGTAGTTGTGCGCGAATTCGACATGGCGACAAGAGAATTCGTTGCCGACGGGTTCGAGTTGCCGGAGGCGAAGTCACAGATCGGCTGGGATGACCCGGACACCGTCCTGGTGGGCACCGACTTCGGCCCGGGCTCGATGACCGAATCCGGGTACCCGCGGATCCTTAAGCGGTGGCGACGTGGCACACCGCTGGCCGAGGCCCAGACGATCTTCGAGGGTGAGCCCACCGATGTGAGCGCCGGCGGTTCGAAGGACCGCACGCCCGGCTTCGAACGCACCTTCATCGGCCGCTCCCTGGACTTCTGGAACCGGCAGCGTTACGAGTTGCGCGGAACAGAGCTGATCTTGATCGACGTGCCCGACGACGCCAGCAGCATGTCGGTGCACCGCGAGTGGCTACTGGTCGAACTTCGCACGGACTGGACCGTCAACGACACCACCTATCGCGCCGGTTCGCTACTGGCCGCCGAATACGACCAATTCATCAGCGGTGCAAGGGATTTCGCGGTGGTGTTCGAGCCCGACGAACACACCTGCCTCTATTACTACGCCTGGACCAGGGACCGGCTGCTGCTCGTCACGCTGGCCGACGTCGCCACCCGCGTGGAGATGGTCACACCGGGCACCTGGCAGCGCGAGCCGCTGTCGGGCCTGCCCGAGGCGACCAACACCGTCATCACGACCGCCGACGACACCGGCGACGAGTTCTTCCTGGACTGCAGCGGCTTCACCGCTCCGTCGCGCCTTCTGCGCGGCACCGGCCCCGGCGACCTGGAGCCGATCAAATCCGCGCCGTCCTTCTTCGACTCGGAAAACCTCTCGGTGCAACAGCATTTCGTCACATCCGAGGACGGCACCTCGGTGCCGTACTTCGTCGTCCGCCCGGTCGGCACCACCGGACCGACCCCCACGCTGCTCTACGGCTACGGCGGGTTCGAGACGTCGCTCACTCCCAGCTACAGCGGGGTGCTGGGCCGGTTGTGGCTGGCGCGCGGCGGCACCTACGTGCTGGCCAACATCCGCGGCGGCGGGGAATACGGGCCGGGCTGGCACACCCAGGCGATGCGCGAAGGCCGCCACAAGGTGGCCGAAGACTTTGTGGCCGTCGCCGACGACCTCGTCCGGCGCGGCATCACCACGGTCGGTCAGCTCGGCGCCCAGGGCGGCAGCAATGGCGGACTGCTGATGGGAATCATGTTGACCAGATATCCGGAGAAGTTCGGCGCACTGGTCTGCAGCGTGCCCCTGCTGGACATGAAGCGCTACCACCTGCTGCTGGCCGGCGCCTCCTGGGTGGCCGAATACGGCGACCCGGACAACCCGGACGACTGGGCGTTCATCTCCGAATACTCGCCGTATCAGAACATTTCAGCCGACCGGGCGTACCCGCCGATCCTGCTGACCACATCCACCCGCGACGACCGGGTGCATCCCGGTCATGCCCGCAAGATGACCGCCGCGCTGGAGGCCACCGGTCATCGGGTTTGGTACTACGAGAACATCGAGGGCGGCCACGGCGGCGCGGCGGACAACGAACAACTCGCGTTCAAGACGGCGTTGAGTTACTCGTTTCTGTGGAAAGTGCTGACAACCGACACGTAGCTGTGACGGTTACAACGTCTAGCTGCGAGCAGCATCGGGCACCCTGGAACGCATGTCCGCGCAACTGCCGGGAATCTTCGACACGCTTGCCCCCAGCCTCGACAGGTACGGGTACGCGGCGATCGGGGTTCTGGTGGGGCTGGAAGGGATCGGGATACCGCTGCCCGGTCAGCTGATCCTGATCGCGGGCGGAATCTACGCGGCCAGCGGCCATCTCGCCCTGATCCCGGTGCTGGTCGCGGGGTTGCTGGCAGCCGTGGCCGGGGACAACGCCGGCTATGCCATCGGCCGCTACGGTGGCCGCGAGCTGGTCCTGCGGTTCGGTCCCTACGTGCTGCTCACGCCCGATCGGCTGGCCAGGACGGAGCGCTTTTTCGCCAGGCGCGGCCACCTCGTGGTCTCCATCGGGCGCTTCGTCGACGGGCTGCGCCAGGCCAGCGGCATAGCGGCGGGGCTGGCCCGGATGAATTGGCGCCGCTACCTGGCCTACAACGCGCTGGGCTCCGCGGTATGGGTCACCGTATGGGTTCTCGCCGGATATCTGGCCGGCAATCACATCGAGACGCTCTATGCCGCATTCCAGCGTTACGGCATCTACCTGCTGGCCACGTGCGCGGCCGTCGCGTTCGCCGTGTTGGCCGGGCTGGCGATGAGACGCCGCCAGCAGGCTTGACACCATAATTCGACGCGGCTTCGCTTGCGTTCATGCCTTCTTCCGAGCCTTCTCCCGCCCCTTCTGCCGGGCCCGAATTCGAGACGCTGCTGTATTCCAGCAGTGGCCCGGTGGCCACCATCACCCTCAACCGTCCCGAGCACCTGAACACGATCGTGCCGCCCATGCCCGACGAGATCGAAGCCGCCATCGGGCTGGCCGAGCGCGACCACGACATCAAGGTCATCGTGCTGCGCGGCGCCGGGCGCGCCTTCTCCGGCGGCTTCGACTTCGGCGGCGGCTTCCAGCACTGGGGCGAGGACATGATGACTGAGGGCCGGTGGGATCCGGGCAAGGATTTCGCGATGGTCAGCGCACGCGAGACCGCGCCGACGCAGAAGTTCATGGCCATCTGGCGGGCGTCCAAGCCGGTGATCGCGCAGGTGCACGGCTGGTGCGTCGGCGGGGCCAGCGACTACGCCCTGTGCGCCGACATCGTGATCGCCAGCGAGGACGCGGTGATCGGCACCCCGTACAGCAGGATGTGGGGCGCCTACCTGACCGGCATGTGGCTGTACCGGCTCAGCCTGGCCAAAGTGAAATGGCACTCCTTGACCGGCCGGCCGCTGACGGGTGTGCAGGCCGCCGAGATCGAACTGATCAACGAAGCGGTCCCGTTCGAGCGGCTGGAGGCCCGGGTCGCCGAGATCGCGGCCGAGTTGGCGCAGATCCCGTTGTCGCAGCTGCGGGCGCAGAAGCTGATCGTCAACCAGGCTTACGAGAACATGGGCCTGGCGTCCACCCAGCTGCTGGGCGGCATCCTCGACGGCCTGATGCGCAACACCCCCGATGCGCTCGACTTCATCCGCACCGCCGAGACGCAGGGCGTCCGGGCCGCGGTGGAGCGCCGGGACGGCCCGTTCGGCGACTACAGCCAGGCTCCCCCGGAGCTGCGGCCGAACCCGTCACACGTGATAGTTCCTGATCGCGATGGGTAGTAAGATCGACTACGAAATCAAAAAGGAAACCGCCGTCGGAATCTTTGCAACCACGAAAGTGTTACGGTAACCATGATGTCTCGGCTGAGTAACGGCCTGCGTGCAGGCGTTTTTCTACTTGCTCTCGCGATCGCCGCGGTGGTCTTCCCGACGGTGGCGAAAGCCGATTCCACGGAGGATTTCCCGATCCCCCGCAGGATGATCGCGACCACCTGCGACGCTGAGCAGTATCTGGCTGCCGTGCGGGACACCAGCCCGGTGTACTACGAGCGGTACATGATCGACTTCAACAACCACGCGAACCTGCAGGAAGCGACGATCAACAAGGCGCACTGGTTCTTCTCGCTCTCCCCGGCGGAGCGCAGGGACTACTCCGAGAACTTCTACAACGGCGACCCGCTCACCTTCGCGTGGGTCAACCACATGAAGATCTTCTTCAACAACAAGGGCGTCGTCGCCAAGGGCACCGATGCGTGCAACGGGTACCCCGCCGGCGATATGTCGGTCTGGAACTGGGCGTAGGCGAGATGCGCGCACGGAAATTCGTCGCCGCGGCGATGATGACGGCGCTCGCTCCCATGGCGGTCGCCTTCGGCACTGGCCCGGCACACGCCGACACCGATCTCGGCAAGCAATGCTCACCGGAAGGCGCGAAAGTCTGGGGCAAGCCCGGCCCGATCTATTGCGAACGCCAGGCGGACGGCCAACTGCAGTGGGTTTCCATCCCCGTCTCAGCGCTGTGTGTGGCGTTCTGCGTCAACCAGCCCTAGGCAGCGCACCCAAACCTTCATTCGGTGCCGTAGCAGACTTTTACGGTTCTGTCCCCCGATTGGGGGACAGAAATTTCATCCTTCCGGAGGCCGTTCGGAGGATAGTCCCAACCCGATGACCTGCGGAATAGTGCTAGATAGCACTCAAGGTACGGTTTCGTCGGGGGACCGCAACTGCCGGACCGGACATAAATACATCGTCCGGGCCCTTGCCGCGGTGGGTCAAACAAACCCATAATGGACCTCCGGCCAGCCAATCATCCGCTCGAGCTGCGGGGGATGAGTGCGACTGCGTTCCGGAAGCTGGAGGACATCGCATGAGCCAAACAACTGGCAACGGCATCCCTGGCACGCTCGCGGCCCTGGACTGGCAGACCATCACCTGTCAATTCGAAGCCGGCTGCACCAACCGGGCAACTCACATCGTTCATCGGCACGCGGTGGATGAATGCAACCACTCCCATGTCGACCCGTTCGGAAACATCGTCGAGATCGTCTGCATCGCGTGTCTGTGGCGGGCCGAGGCCGAGATCCTGGTGCAGGTGGGCCAGCTCAGGCGCTCGTCGGGCGCCTACTGCCTGACGTGCGGAGCCCCCGTCTCGGAGTTGAGCGACATCATGCGCGACGTCGTCGCGCTCTAGATCCCACCCCTGAGTAGTGCTCCGGCGCCGGCCGCGCTAGCGCCGTGTCACCACTCCGCCGGCCGGTTGTTCTTCCACGTCGCTGCCGATGAGTTCACGCACCGCCGGACGAGGTCCGTAGGGTCGGAGCATGCTGCTGGCCGGCCGTGGGCGTACGTGCTGCGGCCACCAGAACCACCGCCCGAGCAGGGTGGCCAGCGAGGGCGTCATGAACGATCTCACGATCAAGGTGTCGAACAGCAGACCCAGCGCGATCGTCGTACCCACCTGGGCCATGACTTTCAAAGGACTGAAAGCGAATGTGCCCATGGTGGCGGCGAACACCAGACCCGCGGCGGTCACCACCGAGCCCGAACCCGCCATCGCCCGGATCGTCCCCGTCTTGAGACCGGCATGGATCTCCTCCTTGAACCGCGATATCAGCAGCAGGTTGTAATCGGAGCCAACCGCCAACAGCAGGATGATCGCCATCGCCAGCACCATCCAGTGCAACTTCATGCCCAGGATGTACTGCCATAGGAGCACGGAGAGTCCGAACGAGGCGCCCAGCGACAACAGCACCGTGCCGACGATCACGACGGCCGCCACGACACTTCGGGTGATCACCAGCATGATGATGAAAATCAGTGTGGCAGCTGATATTCCGGCGATCAGCAGGTCGATGTTCGAGCCGTCGTGCATGTCCTTGTACGTCGCGGCGGTACCGCCGAGGTAGACCTTGGCTCCCTCCCAGGGCGTGCCTTTGATCGCCTCGTGCACGGCCCGCTTGATCGGCTCGATGAGGTTGATGCCTTCCGGAGACGCCGGGTCGCCTTCATGCGAGATGATCAACCGGACCGCGTGCCCGTCCGGTGAGATGAACTGTTTGAGACCCCGCGCGAAATCCGGGCTCTGGAACGCTTCCGGCGGAAGGTAGAACGTGTCGTCGTTCTTCGCCCTGTCGAACGCATCCCCCTGGGCGGTGGCGTTGTCGGCCTGCGCCCTGGCCTGGTCGTTGAGACCCGTCGTCGTCGCATAGTTCGACATGATGGTGTCGAGATTGCGCTGCTGGCTTTCGATCTGCGGGGGTATCAACGCGACGAGCTTGGGCTGAATCGCATCCAGCCTGTCCAGGTTCTGGCTGAGGGCCAGGATGTTCTGCGCCACCTGGTCGATGCCGTCGAGCGCATTGAAGATGGACCGCAGCGCCCAGCAGATCGGGATGTCGAAACAGTGCTTCTCCCAATAGAAGTAGCTACGAATCGGTCGGAAGAAGTCGTCGAAGGTGGCGATGTCGTCGCGCAGCGCCTCGGTGATCTTCACGGTTTCCTTGGTGAGCTTGGTGGTTTCGTGCGTCGTGTTGCTGAGGTCCTGGGTGACCTGCATCTGCTCACGCAACGTGGCCATCGTCTTGCGCAACTCGCCCGCTTGGTTCAGCAGATTCTTGGCCTGCTCATCCTGGAAGTGCTCGGTCTGCTGCCGCCCGGCGGCTTGGGCGCCCATCTGGAAACCGAGGGTGCTGTGGTCGAGTGGCGTGCCCAACGGCCGGGTAATGGTCTGCACCCGGCCGATGCCGGGGATGTGAAAGACCGCCTTGGCGACCTTGTCCAGCACCAGGAAGTCGGCCGAGTTACGCAGGTCGTGATCGGTCTCGATCATCAACAACTCGGGATTGAGCCGAGCCTGGTTAAAGTGCCGGTCGGCAGCCGCGTAACCGATGTTGGCGGGGGTGTCCTCGGGCAGGAAGTGACGGGTGTCGTAATCCGTCTTGTAGCCCGGCAGAGCGATCAGACCGACCAGGGCAACCGCGATCGTGACCGCGAAAACCGGTGCGGGCCAACGAACGATCGCGGTGCCGATGCGGCGCCAGCCCCGAGTCTGCAGCTTTCGCTTCGGATCCAGGAGTTTGAAGAATGACGCCACGGTCAGCACCGCAGGTCCCAGGGTCAACGCCGCGAGCACGGCCACCAACATGCCGATGGCGCACGGTGCGCCCAGTGACTCGAAATACGGCAATCGGCAGAAGCTGAGGCAGTACATGGCGCCGGCGATGGTCAGGCCCGACCCGAGCACGACATGCGCGGTGCTGTGGAACATGGTGTAGAAGGCTTGTTCGCGACTCTCCCCCAGGCCACGGGCCTCGTGATAGCGGCCGACCACGAAAATCGCGTAGTCCGTTCCGGCAGCGATCGCCATCAACACCAGCAGATTGTTGGCGAACGTGGAGAGTCCGATGATTTCGTAGTTGGCCAGCAGGGCAACCACGCCCCGGGCTGCCAGCAATTCGACGAAGACCATGAACAACACGGCCAGGACGGTGACGAGCGAGCGGTAGACGAAGAGCAGCATCACAAAGATCACCAGGATCGTGACCAGGGTGACGATCGCGACGCCTTTCTCGCCGGCGTGGGACTGGTCGGCGAACAGCGGACCCGCGCCGGTGACGTAAGCCTTGATTCCCTGCGGGGCGGGCACCGAGTTCACGATCTTGCGGACGGCATCGGCGGACTCGGCGGACAGGCCGCCGCCCATGTTGCCGGCGAGGTAGACCTGGACGTAGGCGGCCTTCTGGTCGTGGCTCTGCGACCCCGCGGCGGTCAACGGATCGCTCCAGAAGTCCTGCACGTGCTGCACGTGTTTCGTGTCCTGCTCGATTCGCCGGACGATCTCGTCGTAGTAGCGGTGCGCCTCCGCCCCCAACGGCTTGTCACCCTCCAGCACGATCATCGCCGAGCTGTCGGAATCGAACTCCTTGAACGTCTTTCCGACCCGCATCATCGACTGAAACGACGCCGCATCGGTGGGGCTCTGCGATACCGAATGCTCTTTGGCGACGGCCTCCAGTTGCGGCGCAGCGGTATTGGTCACCACGACTATGCCCAACCACACCAGCACAATGGGCAGAGCCAGCCGATGGATCATCCGCGGTAGGAACGGCGGGATCAGCGGCTGGTCGACGCGCGGCGGGGCAGGATCGGCCGCGGTGGTCTCACTCACGCGGACTTGTCCAGGCAGTAGACGAAGGCGTTGACGGTCTCGTTGGGCGGCGACTGATTAGGCGCCTTGACGATGTCACCCTTCCCGTCGTTGTTGTTGACGAGGAACCGGCAGGCGATCCAGCTGCCGTTGCCTTGTGCCATCAGGTTGGCCGGGATCCCGGGTTTCGTTGACTTCAATTCCGTCTTCCACGGTAGGGGCACATTCAGCGCCTGCTGCGGGTGGGAGTTCTCATCGAGGTAGGTGATGGTCGCCGTGCTGCCGGGCGAACCCCAGACCTCGAGGGTGATGGTCTTGGGATTGAACTGGTCGATGACGTCTCCGGAGGAGCCGCCACCGAACGAACCGCTGTGAACGCCGAAGATGCCGTGCAACCGGTAGACCGCAAACCCCGACAGCGCGACGACGGCCAGCACCGTGAGGATGAGCCAGAACCGGGTGGCCACGCTCATCAGACCTTTGCGTTTGGCCCGTGGGCGCGCCGCCGTCTTGCCTTCGCCGCCAGCAGAATCCGGAATCGTCAACGGTTCGGTCCTTGGCTCGGTCGTCGTCATGGGCGCTTCCTATTTAGTGACGAGAGCCGCCATCTAATCAGCCTGGATATCAACTTAGTCTCTCTAACCTAATGCACAAACAGTAGGAAATCTCGGCGTGGTGCGCAAAGGCCTTGTGCATGAAGATCTTCGCCGACACGTTCATCGGGACCCCGCAAGTGAGCCGATGCAGGTGGCGGTGAGCACCCGGGTGAGCGCGGACGGGAAATCGATGTTCCATTCGGGCGGCAGCAACTCCGGTTCCTCCTCGTACACATCCGAGATCCGCTCCGGCGGGTTGGCGATTTGCCAGAACGCCGCGGCCAGGGAGTAGGCGGCGATCAGCATGTCGAACGCGCCCGACCGGCCGAGGTCGGGCAAACTCCGTTCGATCGCGCCGGCCAGGGCGATGGCGGCTGCGGATATGGTCCGCCGTATCTCGATGACCCGGTCGACATCGACCTCGTGCTCGAGATGCAGGTGCAGGTTGGCGAGCAGGTCGCAGAACAGCGGATCGGCGGCCAAGCCGTTGGCCATCGTCTCGGCCACCCGCGCCGCTGACATGCGCCCCGGCTCGCCGAGTTGCGCGCAGACCGTGTCCGACCACCGCTGCCAGCCTTCGGCGGACAGGTGCAGCAGCACCTCCTTGTGGGAGGTGAAGTATCGGCGCACCGCCGAGTAGTGGATGCCCGCTCGGCCGGCCACCGCGGTCAGGGTCACCGACGCGACACCGGTTTCCGATGCGATTGCGCGCGCTGCTTCCACGAGCGCCGCAGCGCGCTGACGCTTGTTCTCCTCGGTGCGGGCGCGCCGGAAACTGAGTTGCGCCACCGGCTGAGGATAACGCACATGGCGTGATTTGCGCGCGGAAATCGGGACTTTACGCACGCAATATGCCTTAGAATCGGGCCCCTAGAGAAACCCGTGGAGGAGGGAGTCTGCCGCTCGCCCGACACGGCCGTGTTTTACTTAGGTAAGGCTAATTGTGTTCGTGATGCGCTGCCGATCTGCGCAGTGCGGCCGGTTGAATGAAGACGCAAGCGTCTCCTAGGGCGGGTATCGTCCGACCTGAGCGATGCCAACGGTGAAAGGGACCTGAGATTTTCAAGGTGCTGTCGCGCGTGTGGATTCCACTCGTCATTCTGGCGGTGTTGGTCACCGGCGCTTTCATCGTGAACCGGGTCCACGGCTACTTCGGCTCGGAGAAGCGGGCATCGTACGCGGACAGCAACCTCAAGAACCCAGAGCCGTTCAACCCCAAGCGAATCACGTACGAGGTGTTCGGTCCGGCGGGCACGGTTGCCGACATCAGCTACTTCGACGTCAACGCCGATCCGCAGCGCGTGGACAACGCCCCGCTGCCCTGGTCGCTGCACATCAGCACGAACAAGGCCGCGATGGTCGGCAACCTGATGGCCCAGGGTGACGGGGACAGCATCGGGTGCCGCATCCTGATCGACGACGTGGTCAAATCGGAGCGAGTCTCCAACGAGGTCAACGCTTTTACCTTCTGTCTGGTCAAGTCCGCGTGAGTACCACCTACACCGAGGATCGCCGAGACAGCCCCGCCGTCGAGCCCGCACCCCACCGCCCGTTCATCCCGCGGATGATCCATGCCTTCGCGGTGCCGATCATCCTGTTCTGGGTGCTGGTCGTCGTGCTGCTCAGCGTGCTCGTTCCGTCCCTGGAGATCGTCGGGCAGCAGCGTTCGGTTTCCCTGAGCCCCAAGGACGCTCCGTCGTTCGTCGCGCTCAAACGGATCAGCCAGGTCTTCAAGGAAGGGGAGACCGACAGCGTCGCGATGATCGTGCTGGAGAGCGAGCAGCCGCTCGGCGACGCGGCGCATCGTTACTACGACGGCCTGATCCGCAAACTGCGGGCCGACAAGCACGTGCTGAGCATCCAGGATTTCTGGGGCGACCCCCTGACCGCGGCGGGCGCGCAGAGCAACGACGGCAAGGCCGTCACGGTTCAGTTGAACCTCGCCGGCAACCAGGGTGAACCGCTGGCCAACGAATCCGTCGAGGCCGTCCGCAAGATCGTGGACGCCACCCCACCGCCGCCCGGGCTCAAGGCCTACGTCACCGGGGCTTCGGCACTGGCCGCAGACCTGCAGCACAGCGGCGACAGATCGATGGCCAAGATCACCATCACCACGATCGTGGTGATCCTGTGCATGCTGATGTTCATCTATCGATCGCCGCTGACGGTGCTGCTGCTGCTGGTCACCGTCGGGATCGAACTGAGTGCGGCACGCGGTGCCGTCGCCATCCTCGGGAGCAACGCGCTGATCGGGTTGTCGACCTTCGCCGTCAGCCTGCTCACGTCGCTCGCGATAGCGGCGGGAACCGACTACGGGATCTTCATCATCGGCCGATATCAGGAGGCGCGTCAGGCCGGGGAGGACCGGGAGTCCGCCTTCTACACGATGTATCACGGCACCGCCCACGTCATTCTGGGATCCGGTCTGACGATCGCGGGCGCGACGCTGTGTCTCGGGTTCGCCCGAATGCCGTACTTCCAGACGCTGGGCATCCCCTGCGCGGTCGGCATGCTGGTGGCGGTTCTGGTCGCGCTGACGCTGGGACCGGCCGTGCTCGTCGTCGGCAGCCGGTTCGGTGTGTTCGACCCCAAGCGGGTGCTGTCGGTGCGGGGGTGGCGCCGGGTCGGAACGGCGGTCGTGCGCTGGCCGCTGCCGATCCTCGCCGTCACGTGCGTGATCGCCCTGATCGGCCTGCTCACCCTGCCCGGCTACAAGCCCAGCTATGACGACCGGGCCTACCTGCCCAGCTTCATCCCGGCCAACCAGGGCTTCGTCGTCGCGGACCGGCACTTCTCCCAGGCCCGGATGAAGCCGGAGATCCTGATGATCGAGTCGGATCACGACATGCGGAATCCGGCTGACTTCCTGATCCTGGACAAGCTGGCCAAGGGCATCTTCCGGGTGCCCGGGATATCCCGCGTCCAGGCCATCACCCGGCCGGACGGCACCGCGATGGACCACACGTCGATTCCGTTCCAGATGAGCATGCAGAGCGCCGGTCAGATGCAGACCATGAAGTACCAGCGCGACCGGATGGACGACATGCTCAAGCAGGCCGACGAGATGAGCAAGACTATCGCGCTCATGCAGCGGATGTACGGCCTGATGTCCCAGCTCGTCGGGGTCACCCACAAGATGGTGGGCGACACCGAGGAGATGCAGCAGATCACCCGCGAGCTGCGCGACAAACTCGCCAACTTCGACGACTTCTTCCGGCCGATCCGCTCCTATTTCTATTGGGAGAAACACTGCTACGACATCCCCGCCTGTTGGTCGTTGCGGTCGGTGTTCGACGCGCTCGACGGTATTGACCAGATCGACGAGAAGTTGGACGTCCTGGTGGGCGACATCAAGCAACTCGACGTGCTGATGCCGCAGATGATCGCAACCTTCCCGCCCATGATCGAAACCATGGTCAGCATGCGAACGATGATGCTGAGCATGCACAGCACCATGTCCGGCATCTTCCAGCAGATGGACGAGATGAGCGACAACGCGACGGCGATGGGCCACGCCTTCGACGCCGCCAAGAACGACGACTCGTTCTACCTGCCGCCGGAGGTGTTCAAGAACTCCGACTTCAAGCGCGCCATGAAGAACTTCCTGTCCGCCGACGGGCACGCGGCGCGGTTCATCATCCTGCATCGGGGGGACCCGGCCTCCGCCGAGGGCATCGCGAGCATCGGCAAAATCCAGACGGCGGCCGAGGAATCGCTCAAGGGCACCCCGCTGGAAGACTCCAAGATCTATGTCTCCGGAATGGGCGCCATCGTCAAGGACATCTCCGAAGGCGCCAAGTGGGACCTGGTGATCGCCGGCATCTCGTCGCTGTGCCTGATCTTCATCATCATGCTGATCCTGACCCGGGCTTTCGTGGCGGCGGCGGTGATCGTCGGAACGGTCGCACTGTCGCTGGGCGCCTCGTTCGGCCTGTCAGTCCTGGTGTGGCAGCACATCTTCGGCGTTCCGCTGCACTGGCTGGTGCTCGCGATGTCCGTGATCGTGCTGTTGGCCGTGGGATCTGACTACAACCTGCTGCTGGTGTCCCGGTTCAAACAGGAGATCTATGCCGGCCTCAATACCGGCATCATCCGTTCGATGGGCGGGACCGGCAAGGTCGTGACCAACGCCGGCCTGGTCTTCGCCTTCACGATGGCGTCCATGATCATCGGCGACGCCCGGATGATCGGACAGGTGGGCACCACGATCGGTCTCGGTCTGTTGTTCGACACGCTGATCGTGCGGGCGTTCATGACGCCCTCGATCGCGGCGTTGCTGGGCCGCTGGTTCTGGTGGCCCATCCGGGTGCGGTCCCGTCCGGGCCGCAGCCCCCGGCTCCCCCGCCAGGAGCCGGCCACCGACAGGTCTCCGGCGCTGAGCGCCGAGCGCTGATCCCGAGCGCCGATCCCGCATAGCAGTCCGCGCGGGCCATCCGTCCGGCACGGCGCTCCGAATAATAGATGTGCAGGCACAACACGGAGGATCGGTAGCGCTCATCGGCGGCGGGGTCGCCGCGCTGACGCCGACGATCTACCGCACCACGATCAGCCACTGCCGGCAGGTTCCCGAGCAGCATTCGTTGCGTTACCGCAGCTGTAGCTGGCACGTCGACATCGACCATCTCCCCGAACTGCCCTGGTGGTTAAGGCCTTTCGCGCGACTCGACACCTCCGACCAGCTGCGCCGCCGGCTGGAAAGGTTCTTCGCCCAGCACGACACCGCCATGCCCGACGGCCGGGTCACCGCGTTGCTGCAGGCACGCGTTTTCGGGTACGCCTTCAACCCGCTGAGCGTCTTCTGGTGCCACGACCGCGACGGCCGGTTACGCCACGTAGTCGCCGAAGTACACACCTACGGCGGGCGCCACGTCTATCTGCTGCCGCCGGCCGATTCGCCGGTGCTGGTCAGCAAGCGGCTGTACGTTTCGCCCTACAACCCGGTCGACGGGAACTACCTGGTACTGGCCCCACCTCCGGAGCACGATGTCGACGTCATGGTGTCGCTGCTGCGGGACCGCCGGCTCGCGTTCACCGCCACCTTGCGCGGCGAGCGACTTCCCGCGACGAACTGGCACGTCGCGGCATTGCAGTTCCTGTCACCGCTGGCGCCCCTGGCGGAGGCCGCGCGCATCCGTCTTCAGGGGATCAAACTGTGGTTACGACGAGTTCCCGCGGCAGCGCAATGAGCGCCGGCACCATCGAAAGACGCTTCGCGCCAATCGGTTCCGGCAGCCGGCCGGCGGCCGCGAAGGTGCCGTCCGGGCCCGGTGACCGAGTGGCGATACCGGCGGTCACCACCTCGCGTGAGCGGATAGCGGCCACTCGCAATACGCGCGCCCGGATTCGGAAGTACATTGTCCCTGGCGGACCGCTGCCGTCTGCTGCGGCCACCGTCGACATCACCGAGCGCTACAGCCTGCGCCCCGTCGACGCGGCCTCGCTGCGGCCGCACTACGCCCAGACGCTGCGGCTGTGCCGCGAGCGCTTCCTGCAGCGTCGTAACCGATTGGCGCACTTAGGATTCGACGAGGTGTCCGCGCGCATGTGGCAACCGTATCCGGCTGACCCGAAACCGGGATTCCGGTCCGGTCGCCATCACGCCGACCGGTGGGCGTTCGAGCGCAGGGGTCCGCGGTGAACGAGAGCAACATCCTGGCGGTGACGGGCGCGTGCACCCTGGCGGTGGTCGTGGTGCATTCGGTCACCTTCGCGATCGGCCGCAAGATCGGCCGCTACAACGTCGTCGACGTCGCGTGGGGCATCGGCTTCGTCGTGGTGGCGGCGGTGGCGGCGGTGGTGGGCCGCGGGGATCCGTCCCGGCGCTGGCTGTTGCTGGCGCTGGTTTCGATCTGGGGTCTGCGGCTGAGCTGGCACATTCACCGCAAGACCGCCGGGCAGGGCGAAGATCGCCGCTACGCCAACCTGCTGCGGGGCGCGTCGGTAGGTCAGGTGGTGCGCAAGGTCTTCCTGCTGCAGGGCTTTCTGACGCTGTTCATCTCCTTTCCCCTGCAGCTGTCGGCGGTCACCGGCCCCACCCCCACGCCGTTGCTGGCCGTCACCGCACTCGGTGTGGCGGTATGGCTGCTCGGGTTCACCTTCGAAGCACTCGGAGACCGGCAACTGCGCGAATTCAAATCCGACCCCGCCCATCGCGGCGTGATCATGGACCGCGGGCTGTGGTCGTGGACCCGGCACCCCAACTACTTCGGCGACGCCTGCGTGTGGTGGGGGTTGTGGCTGGTCACGGTCAATGGCTGGGTGCCGCTGGCCACGGCGGTCTCGCCGCTGGTGATGACCTACTTCCTGGTGGACGTCAGCGGGGCGCGGCTGACCGAGAAGTACATGAAGGGCCGGCCGGGATTCGCCGAATACCGGGAGCGGACCGCTTACTTCGTTCCGCGGCCACCCAGAAAGGTGCGTCAGTCATGACCGGCGTACCGGGTGTGGCGGTTGCTGACTTAGGCTACCGATCGATGACCGGACCGCTGCAGCCCAGCAGCGACCTGGACGCCTTGCTGCGCCGGGTCGCGCATGGGGACAACGCTGCCTTCGCCGCGTTCTACGACCAGACGAAGTCCCGGGTGTACGGACTGGTGACCCGGGTGCTGCGCGACGCCGGGTACAGCGAAGAGACCACCCAGGAGATCTATCTCGAAGTCTGGCGGACCGCCGCGGAGTTCGACTCGACCAGAGGGTCCGCGCTGGCCTGGCTGCTGACCATGACCCACCGCCGGGCGATCGACCGGGTGCGCAGCGAGCAAGCGGGCACCAACCGCGAATCGCGCTACGGCGTGGCCAACCTCGAGCCGGCCAGCGACGTCGTCGCGGAGTCGGCGATAGCGGGCGACGAACGCCGCCGGGTGGCGCAGTGCCTGGAAGGGCTTACCGACACCCAGCGTCAGTGCATCGAGCTCGCCTACTACGGCGGACTCACCTATGCCGAGGTGTCGCAGCGGCTGGCTGCGAACCTGTCGACCATCAAATCGCGTATGCGTGACGCGCTGCGCGGCCTGCGCAACTGCCTGGGTGTCTCATGACCGAACCGACCGACTTCGAACTCCTTGAACTGGCGACTCCGTATGCCCTGCACGCCGTGTCCGACGCGGAGCGCGTCGAGATCGACCGACGGGTCGCCGCCGCGCCCGCGCCCCTGGCGGCCGCCTTCCACGATGAGGTCCGCGCGGTCCGCGAGACGCTGGCAGTGCTGTCCTCGGCGAGTGTCGCCGAGCCGCCCGACCAGCTGCGCACCGCGGTACTCACCGCGGTGCAACACCGCGACGGCCAGCGTCAATCATTCTGGCGGACAAAGGTTTTCGCCGCCGCTGCGGCGGTGGTAATCGGATTGGCGGGCTTCGGCCTCGGCGTGCTGGTACAACCGCACCCGAGTTCGACGGTCACCGAGCAGGTCCTCACGGCTCCGGATATGAAGACGGTCTCCCGCCCACTGGGCCCGGGACAGGCCACGGTCATGTTCTCACGGGACCGCAACGCGGCGGTGCTCGTGATGAACAATGTCCCGCCACCGTCCAATGGAACCGTCTACCAGATGTGGCTGCTCGGAGCCGACGGCCCCAGATCCGCGGGCACCATGGGCACCGCGACGGTGCAGCCGACGACGACGGCCACGGTCAACGAGATCGGCAGCTGCCGGGCACTGGCCTTCACGGTCGAGCCCGGCGCCGGATCGCCCAAACCCACCGGCGCGATCCTGGCCGAGTTACCCCTCAAGTAGCTGAGCCCCGGCTTTTTCTCTTGAACAGACCGCCCAGCACGGCGGCGAGCAGACCGAGCACCACCAGCGCCGCACCGGTGAGCAACGTCAGGTTGAGCCACAGGTGCATGCTGCTCTCGGCATGGCCCACCATCACATCGGCCATCCGCCGGATGTCGCCGGTGGTCCGGTTCAGCGCCTCATTGAGGGAGCGCCCACCCATCTCGATCCCCGCCCAGCCGGCCGCGCCGACGAGCAGCGCCGACACACCCAGAGCTGTCACCGCCCGGCCGCGGCTGCGCGCGGCAACCACGGTCAGGAACGCGAAAAGCGCCGTCAGGGCGGCCACACCGATACTGACCCACGGTCCCCACACCGCGGCGCGGTGAAACTGTCCCTGTCGTAGCGGCTGGTCCACCGGCACCGTCAGCGGGACCTTCAGCGTCGCGGGGACCTGCACGTTATAGGTGGCCAGCTGCTGCTGGATGCCGGTGTCCTTGAGCATCGGCGCCACGTCGACCACCCACTGTTCGTTGCCGCCCGGCTGCGGCGCGCTGAACAGCCAGCCGTGCGCGGCCCGGTTCACCTGGGCGAACAGCGGCGGAAACGACGGACCGGCGGTGAAGGCCGCGGCCACGTCGTGCACCGTCGAACTGTCGACCGGGTTGCGGCGCCCACTGCGTTCGTTGATCAGCGCCACGGCGCGGGTGGTGAGCTCCGACGCCATCGCCGACTGCAGCGCGGGATCCCGGGCCGCCTGCTCGGCCAGCTCGCTGTAGCCGTCCTCGTCGACGATGTTCGCCTGGGCCCACATCGCCGGCAGCGCCACCGCCAGCCCGGCCGTGGCGATCAGCCAGCACAACACCGTCGTCAGGAACCGCACGGGTTGGAACCCTACTGGGCGATCCCCCGCAGATAGGCCGCCTGGCCGAGATGTTGGGCACAGTCGTCGATGATGCTGACCAGCCGCGCGCTCGCGGTCACCGGGGGATCCCAGTGCGTGTCGACGATGCGAGCGAGTTCGTCGGGGGTGACCGTCTCGACGTACTCCAACGTGAGCAGGTGCACCGCGTGGTAGTAGCCCAACAGCAGGTCGACGGGGGCGCGGACCTTGGCGACCTGTTCGGCGCCGTGCCCGTAACCGGTGTCGTTGCGCGGCAGATCCAGGTTGAATCGGTCCACCCAGCCGTCACCGGTCCAGACCTGTTCCACGCCGGCCACGTCGGCCAGCTGCAGATCCTGGACCCGCGCGCTGTGCCACAGCAGCCAGGCAATGCTGTTGGCGTCGGCGGTCGGCCGGTAGTCGGCGACCTCATCGGTCAGCCCGTGGCATACGTCGCCGGCGTGTTCGATCAGGCGGGTGAACGCGTCGCGCAGGAGTTCTTGGACGGCAGCGGTTTCAGAAGTTGCCATGCTTTCGACCCTACGCAGCGCCGTGGAACACGGCTTCGACGTTGTTGCCGTCCGGGTCGCGGACGAAGGCGCCGAAATAGCCCGGGTGGTATTCGGGCCACAGCCTCGGCGCATGCAGCGACTCCGCGCCCAGGCCCACGGCCGCATCGTGAAACGCACGCACGGCGTCCTGGTCGGCGGCCTGGAACGCGACGTGAACCTCCCGGTTCGGCCCCATGCCCGTTCCGTCGGCGATCCAGAAGGCCGGATGCCCGTCCCGGCCGTACCCGATGGCCTCGCCGAAGTCCATCTGCCGGGAGTAACCCAGCACGCCCAGGACGGTGTCGTAGAACTGCCACGATCTCGCGTAGTCAGCGCAATTGATGCCGAAGTGATCGATCACGGCTCGATCCTGGCACGAGCCACCGACAGGGTCGTAGATTATTTAGATGACCTACGACCTTCTGATCCGCAACGGCACCATCGTGGACGGATTGGGAGGTGAGCCTTACGTCGGCGACGTCGCCGTCAAAGACGGGCTGATCGCGGCGGTCGGCGCCGTGAACGGCGCGACCGCGACAAGGGAGATCGACGCGACCGGGCTGCTGGTCACTCCGGGCTTCGTCGACCTGCACACCCACTACGACGGCCAGGCCATCTGGTCGGACCGGTTGACCCCGTCCTCGGCGCACGGGGTGACCACGGTGGTCGTGGGCAACTGCGGCGTCGGCTTCGCGCCCTGCCGCCAGGAGGACCACGACGTACTCGTCGACGTCATGGCCGGCGTCGAGGACATTCCGGGCGTCGTGATGACCGACGGCCTGCCGTGGTCCTGGGAAACCTTCCCGGAATACCTTGACGCGCTGGAGTCCGGGAAACGGGACATCGACGTCGCGGCCTACCTGCCCCATTCCCCGCTGCGCGTCTACGTGATGGGCCAACGCGGCGCCGACCGCGAACCCGCAACCCCCGACGACCTGGCCAGGATGCGCGAACTGGCCACCGAAGCCATGGAGGTGGGCGCGCTGGGGTTCGCCTCCTCCCGGCTCACCATCCACAAGACCGAGAGCGGTGCACCGATCCCCAGCTACGACGCGGCCCGGGAGGAGATCGAGGAGATCGCCCGGGGCGTCGTCGACGGCGGCGGCGGACTGCTGCAGTTCGTGCCCGACATCCCGGCCGGGGGCTACCAGCCCGTGTTGCAGACGGTGTTCGACGTCGCCGAGGACGTCGGGCTGCCGGTCACCTTCACCCTGGTCGTCGGCAATGCCGGGGACCCGACCTGGCCGGACGCCATCACGATGGTGGAGAAGGCGAACGCGGCCGGCGGAGATATCACCGCGCAGCTGCTGCCGCGCCCGATCGGGCTGATCATCGGGCTCCAGCTCACGGCCAACCCGTTCGTGCTGTACCCGAGCTACCGCGAGATCGCGCACCTGCCGCTGGCCGAGCGGGTCGCCGAGATGCGCAAGCCCGAGGTGCGTGCCCGCATCCTGGCCGACAAGCCGGGCCAGGGCCATCCGATCCTGTACGTGGCCCAGATGTGGGACTGGATCTTCCCGCTGGACGACAATCCGAACTACGAGCCGAACCCGTCCGACAGCATCGGTGCGCGGGCCCGCGCCCGCGGCGTCAACCCGATGGAGGAGGCCTACGACCGGCTCCTCGATGATGACGGACGGGCCATGCTGCTGGTCGCCACCAGCAACCTGGAAGGCAACTCGCTGGACACCGTCGGCAAACTTCTGCACCGCGACGACGTGGTCCTCGGACTGGGCGACGGGGGTGCTCATTACGGGATGATCTGCGACGCCAGCTACTCCACGTACTTCCTCACCCACTGGGCCCGCGATCGCAGATCGGGCCGGTTCAGCGTCGCCGAAGCGGTCCGGGAACTGACATCGGTGCCGGCCCGCATCGCCGGCCTGGCCGACCGTGGCCGCGTCGCCGCCGGCTTCAAGGCCGATCTCAACGTCATCGATCACGCCGGGCTGCGACTGCACAAGCCGGTCATCGCCCACGACCTCCCCGCCGGCGGCCGCCGGCTGGATCAGACCGCGCAGGGCTATGTCGCCACCGTGGTCTCGGGTGAGGTCATCGCCGAAAACGGGGTGCCCACCTCGGCCCGCCCGGGGAGGCTGGTCCGCGGCCGGCAACCGGCGCCCGCTCCCGCCTGACGGCCTGCTGCGAATTAACGGTAGCGGGTTACCCGATACGCCCACGGTAAAAGGCTGTGCCGGGTAAGTTTGGGTGGTGACAAGCCCGCATTTCGCGTGGTTGCCGCCAGAGATCAACTCGGCATTAATGCTTGCCGGTCCCGGTGCGGGACCGCTACTTTCTGCTGCCTCCGCATGGGGTGGTCTGGCAGAGGATCTCGCTTCAGCGGTGTCATCATTCAGCTCCGTCACCCAGGAATTGACAAGCGGATCCTGGCAGGGAGCTTCGGCTGCCGCCATGATGGTCGTCGCCACCCAGTACATGAGCTGGCTCAGTGCGGCGGCTGTCGAAGCGGACCGCGCGGCGACCCAAGCCGCCGCGACGGCTGCCGCATTCGAGACGGCGCTGGCGAGCACCGTGCAGCCGGCGGTCGTGGCTGCCAACCGCGGCCTGGTGCAGATGCTGGCCTCGACGAACTTCTTCGGCATGAACTGGCCGGCCATCATGGACACCGAATCCGCCTACGAGCAAATGTGGGCGCTGGACGTGGCAGCCATGGCGAACTACCACTTCGACGCGTCGGCGGCGGCCGCTCAACTGGCGCCCTGGCAGCAGGTCCTGCGCAACCTCGGCATCGACATCGGCAAGAACGGCACCATCAACTTCGGCTTCGGCAACACCGGCAGCGGCAACATCGGCAACAACAACGCCGGTAACTACAACTTCGGCATCGGCAACAGCGGCAGCGGCAACGTCGGCGCCGGCAACAGCGGCAGCGGCAACCTGGGCATCGGCAACACCGGCAACAACAACATGGGCCTGGGGAACTTCGGCGCAAACAACCTGGGCATCGCCAACACCGGCAATGACGTCCTGGGCATGGGCCTCACCGGCGACAAGCAGTTCGGATTCGGCGGGTTCAACTCCGGCACCGGCAATACCGGGTTCGGTAACTCCGGGTCCGGCAACACCGGCCTGTTCAACTCCGGTAACGGGAACTTCGGTCTGGGCAACTCGGGGTCCCTCAACACGGGCCTGGGCAACTCGGGCAGCGTGAACACCGGCTTCAGCGGATCGATGGGCTACCTGGGCTCGGGCTTGCAGAACACGGGCGTGGGCGGAACCGGCCTGGAGGCGGGACTGGCCAACTCGGCGCACTACGCCACCGGCGGGCTGGGAACGGCCGCGCTCAGTTCGGGGCTGCTCAGCTCGGCCCTGGCCAATACCGGCGGACTGCATTCCGGCCTGGCCGGAGCGCTGAACTCGGGCCTGAGCAGCACACCCGTGGTCGCCCCGGCATCCGCACCGGCCGCCGCCATCGACGCCGGCCAGGGATCCGTCTCAGCGAACCCGACCAGCAGCGCGGCCGCCAACGCGGGCCTGCGGACGTCTGCCAGCACCCCGGTGACAGGCTTCGTCAACCCCAGCTCCAGCGACCCGGGAGTGCGGACCACGCTCGGTCGCGAATCCGGCATCGGCGCCCCGAGTCTGCCGAACTCGGGCATCCCGAAGTCGAACTTCTACCCGCCGGCCGATCGCGACACCGGCGACCAGAGCCGGGTCATCCAGTTCCCGATCCGCACCGAGTAGCCGCACGCCTATCCTCGACCCATGGCTGCAAAGACCAGCAAACCGGTCGACTTCCAGCGGTTGGCCGACACCCTGCCGAGCTACCCGTTCGCCTACCTGATCACCGTCGACGACGACTACCGCGCACACACGGTGACCGTCGAGCCGGTACTGCGCGACCTTGCGGTGCTCGACGTCGGACTGATCGGCGGGGGCACCCGCACTAACCTTGCGCACCGCAGCAACGTCACCCTGGTGTGGCCGCCGCCGGCACCGGGCGGCTATTCGCTGATCGTCGACGGGCGCGCCGAAATCTCGGACGCCGGAGCCGAGACGGTGCGCTGCGCGGTCGTTCCCACGCGCGCGCTGCTGCACCGCAACGCCGACTCTCCTTCGGCGGCCAAAGGCTGCCTGCACGACTGCGTGGTGTTCTCCCTGCCGGGCGGCGCGGGGTCCTAGAGGCGAGCGGCGCGTGATCACTCTGGACCGCCTGGTGAATGTGCTGGGCAGTTACGGGGTTCGGCTGCGGTGGTCGTCGGTTCCGAGGTCGACCGAACTGCGCAGCGTGGTAATTCATGAAACGACCCCACAGGGTCCCGTCTCGGGCGATGTCCTGCTTGCGGTCGGCGCCGAAACGTTCGAGCAGGCGATGCAGTGGGCCGCGGCGGCACGCGCCGTCGTGGTGCTGCTCCGCGAAGGTCCGGAGCAGACGACTTCAGACGGTGACGCCCGGGCCGGCGCGGTGATGCTGGTCGACGCGTCCCTGTCGTGGAGCGAGTTGGCCGCCGTGGCGTACGGGCTGGTGCTCGAGGGTCGCGAGACCGAGTCCGGCCGGGGTCCCACCGATCTGTTCGCCCTCACCGACTCGCTGGCCGACGCCATCGGCAGTGCGGTGGTCATCCACGATCGGCTGATGCAGGTGCTGGCGTACTCGCGGCTGCAGCAGCATGCCGACGCCGCACGGGTGCAGACCATCCTCGGCCGGCAGACACCCGAACGGCTGCGGGAGTTCTTCGAGGCCGCCGGCGTCTTCGCCCATCTCGCGGTCTCCGACGAACCCCTGTTCGTCCCCGGAGACGTTGACCACGGAGTGATGGGCCGCATGGTGGTGGCCGTGCGCTCGGGTCGGGAACTGATGGGATCGCTGTGGGTGGAATGTGACGCACCGCTGGACGGCGCCGCACGCGCGGCCCTTGCCGACGGCGCGCACACCGTGGCCCTGCATCTGCTGCGCTCACGTGCCAGCGCAGACCTGGAGCGACAAGTGGAATCCGAACTGGTGATCCGGCTGTTGGAGGGCACCGCCGACGCCGCCACGGTGACCAGCAGGCTGGGACTGCCGGACGGCCCAATACGGGTGATCGCTGTGCAGGCGTCGATCGGCGCCGATCGCGATGCCCCGTTGCTGCTGGCGTTCGAGCGGGCCACGGCCGGCTTCGGCTGGTCCCGGCCGGGCCGGAGCGCCCTGGTCGGCAGCACCGTCTACACGCTGCTCCCGGGTGCTGCGGCGGCACCGGCACGTCGGTGGGTCGTCGGCCTGCAGGCCGCGCTGCCGGATGGAACCACGGTGGCGGCCGGTGTCAGCGGTGCAGCGGAGCTTGCTGAACTCGCCGCCGCCCGCCAAGAGGCCGACGAGTGCCTGGCTCTGCACAAGGTCTCCGGCCAAGGCCCGGCTCCGGTTTACGACGAATCGTGGGATGACATCCTGCTGCAGCGGTTGCGCGCCGCGTCGCGCTCCGGTCGTCTCCCGGACCGGGGCCCGGTTGC
This sequence comes from Mycobacterium paragordonae, assembly GCF_003614435.1. Taxonomy (NCBI): domain Bacteria; kingdom Bacillati; phylum Actinomycetota; class Actinomycetes; order Mycobacteriales; family Mycobacteriaceae; genus Mycobacterium; species Mycobacterium paragordonae. The sequence continues at coordinate 928,535 of NZ_CP025546.1, read as the reverse complement.
CGAGTTGCGCCGCCACGACAGCGCCAGCGGGACCGATTACGTCGCGACGCTGCGCGCCTGGCTCGCGGCGCAGGGCGACCCGGTGGAGGCGGGCGAGCGCCTGGGAGTGCACGAGAACACCGTGCGCTACCGGATGCGCAAGATGGCCGAGATCACCAACCTCGCGCTGGACGACGCCAAGAAGCGGCTTGCCATGATGATCCAGCTGGCGGCAGGCGACACCGATTGACCGACGTGCTGTCGAATCGCGACAACACGCGCCGTCCCGGTTGTACGTCTCGGGCAAAGCCGATGGCGGGTGCCGAGGTCACCCTGGAGGTAGCCGCTCAAGCACAGCGGCCCGCCGAACAGGAGCCCGCCCATGACGACCCCGTCGACCCCGCGACCGGATACCGAACGTCGGAGCCCGGCGGACGACACCGCGATGGAGACCTTCACCGCACACCCACCGCGCTGGCTGTCGATGCTCTGGGATCGCAATCCGTTGATCCGCGCCAGCGATCGACTCGAAGCATTCGCGCTGGTGTTGACGATCGTGTTGGCGCTGCTTGCGGCGCCGGTCGCCGGCGCCGTGGGCACCGCGGTCTATGACTCCCGGAGTCGCCACCACGCCGAGCAGGCCCAGAGCCGGACTGCGGTCACCGCGACCGTGACGGGCCTACCCGCGCGCAGCGATCCGACCAGGGTCCAGGCCCGATGGTTTGCCGCCGGAGCCGAACACACGGGTTTGGTCCAGGCACGCTCGGCACCCAGAACCGGTGAGTCGTTCGAGATCTCGGTGAACCAGGACGGCTCCTACGCCGGGCCGCCACCGATGTCTGCCGCACGCGAAGCGGTGTTGGTGGCGCTTGCCGTCTGGCTGAACGCGACGGCCGCGGTTGCGCTCGTATTCGCCGGTGTCCGAAGCGTTCTGCACCACCGCCGTCTTTCCGCCTGGCGACCCGAACTGGTGCACACGCGCGGCGGCGGCAAGGAAGGCAAAGAAGGTGTTGTCGGCTGACGACAACAACCCGCCGCGCCGTTGTCGGGTTCCGGCAAACACTGTGCTGCCCGCCGCGGCCACCATTGAAGTAACACCTTCGGACCCTGCCCTGTAGACCCTGCCCCAGCGAGGGCCACCGAGTCGTCAGGGGCGGTTGCTGTTGTCGGGCCCGCCCCTGGCGACGACATTCGCTGACACTAGAAAGGACACCAAAGTGGCTGTCACACAACGCGTCTGGACGACGCGAGAGCACTGTACCCATGGACGCAGCCGATACGGCGCACCCCGCCCGCGTCGGCGCCCCGAGGTCCCCGACGATTTGATGGACTACGACGCCGAACCCGTCGCCACCGCAGGCATGTTGGTGACCATCCGCTATGACGACAGCGGCGAAACCGAAACCTTCGTACTCGGGAGGCGTTTCGGCAAGCACACCGACCTGCCGGTCTATTCGACGCTCTCTCCGGTAGGCCGTGCCATCCTGGGTGCGCGACCCGGTGAGCGGCGCATCGCCATGATCCCGCACGACACGCGCCCGATGCCCGTGACGCTGTTGTCGGCCGAGCCCTTCGCGGATCGGGCCGGCCACCAGGTGCCGTCATGATGGCAAAACGACGCGGACGCATCGCGGCGGTACTCGCAACAGCAGCTGCTGCAATGATTTTCACGCCGATGCCGGCGGCGGGTGCGCGACCGGCCGATGCCGCCGCGAACTTGCCGCCGTTGATCACCCACTACGGCGCGATCGCCTACGGACCGGGCGGGTCGCAGGGCAAGGCACGGCGCCATCTGTCGAAACTGGGCGCGCAGCAACAGGCGCTGCAACGATGCGGCGACAGCAGCTGCACGGTCGTCAGCACCTTCACCCGTTGCGGTGCCGTGGCCCACGACGGCGCGACGTATCACGGAGGCGTCGGGCTGTCCCGCGGGATGGCCGAGGCGCACGCCATATCCCGGCTCGGTGGAGGGTGGATCGTCGACTGGGCCTGCAACTAGGTCAGGCCCTTCCGTTCGAACGGCTCGGCTTCTCCGCGCTCGACGGCCTCGTCATGCTTGGCGGCCGCATCGTCGAGCAGTTTCCGTAGCGCCGGTTCGTCGCGCACCAGCTGGCGGTACTTCGGTTTCATATCCACGATCTGATCGCGCTCGGCAAGCAGCTTGTGGAAGATGCGTTCGCGTTCCTCGGGGTCGTGGGTGTATTCGGAATCCAGATAGGCCGTCGCGTGCCGGCGGGCGTTGGCAATCGCCGTCATCGCCTTGCCCTTGTTGCTGAGCAGCGAGGCCACCACGGTGACGACCAGGACACCGACGATCACGCTCAGCGACATCCAGGTGCTGATCTCGATGACCTTGACCGGCTCCCCCCCGTTGATGAAGGGGACGTTGTTCTCGTGCAGGGCGTGCAGGATCAGCTTCACGCCGATGAGGCCCAGAATCGCCGCCAGCCCGTAGGAGAGGTAGATGAGCCGGTCCAGCAGGCCGTCGACGAGGAAATACAACTGCCGCAGGCCCAGCAGCGAGAACGCCGTCGCGGTGAACACGATGTAGACGTGCTGGGTGAGACCGAAGATGGCGGGGATCGAATCCAGTGCGAAGAGGATGTCGGTGCCGCCGATTGCCACCATGACCAGCAGCATCGGCGTCATCGCCCGCTTGCCGTCGACGGTGGTGAACAGCTTGTCGCCGTCGTAGTGCTCGCTGGTGCGGATGACCTTCTTAGCCAGCCGGATGACGAAGTTGTCGGCTTTGCGATCGTCGTCGTCGTGGTCGTTCTTGAGCACACTGCCGGCGGTAAGCAGCAAGATCAGGCCGAACAGGTAGAAGATCCAGGCGAACGCATTGATCAGAGCGGCACCGAGAAAGATGAATCCGGTACGGGCGATCAGTGCGAACGCGATCCCGAACAACAGCACCTTCTGCTGATCCTCGCGGGGAACCCGGAAGCTGGCGATGATCACCAGGAAGACGAACAAGTTGTCGACCGACAGGGCTTTTTCGGTGACGTACCCGGCGAAGTACTCCGGACCCGCCTCCCCGCTGCCGAACAGCAACAGGCCGACGCCGAACAGCAGAGCGACGCCGACGTAGCCCGCCGACCACACCGCCGCCTCCCGCAGCGTCGGAACATGCGCCTTGCGGACGTGGAAGACGAAGTCGAAGGCCAGCAGCCCCACGATGGCGACAATCGTCAGGGCCCATACCCAGTCCGGAACGTCCATGACTACCCCCTATCACACGAAAAAGCCCGGCTCCCTTGCAGGAGCCGGGCTTCTCGTTGACCTCTTAGAAGTCCATACCGCCCATGCCGCCGGTCGGGTCGCCCGCCGGAGCGGCCGCCTTCTCCGGCTTGTCGGCGACGACGGCCTCGGTGGTCAGGAACAGGCCCGCGATGGACGCCGCGTTCTGCAGCGCCGAACGGGTCACCTTGACCGGGTCGGCAACGCCGGCCTTGAGCAGGTCCTCGTACTCACCGGTGGCGGCGTTCAGGCCGGTGCCGGCGGGCGAGTTGCGAACCTTCTCGGCCACCACGCCGGGCTCCAGCCCGGAGTTGAAGGCGATCTGCTTCAGCGGAGCCTCGAGCGCCACGCGCACGATGTTGGCACCGGTCGCTTCGTCGCCCGAGAGGTTCAGCTCGGCCAGGGCCGGAGCCGACTGCAGCAGGGCCACGCCGCCACCGGCGACGATGCCCTCCTCGACGGCCGCCTTGGCGTTCCGGACGGCGTCCTCGATGCGGTGCTTGCGCTCCTTGAGCTCCACCTCGGTGGCGGCTCCGGCCTTGATCACCGCAACACCGCCGGCCAGCTTGGCCAGGCGCTCCTGCAGCTTCTCGCGGTCGTAGTCGGAGTCGCTGTTCTCGATCTCGGCGCGGATCTGGGCCACCCGGCCGGCGATGGCGTCGGGGTCGCCCGCGCCCTCGACGATGGTGGTCTCGTCCTTGGTGATGACGACCTTGCGGGCCTTGCCGAGCAGCGCGACGTCGGCGGTCTCGAGGGACAGGCCGACCTCTTCGCTGATGACCTGACCACCGGTGAGGATGGCCATGTCCTGCAGCATCGCCTTGCGGCGGTCACCGAAGCCGGGGGCCTTGACCGCCACCGACTTGAAGGTGCCGCGGATCTTGTTCACCACCAGGGTGGACAGCGCCTCACCCTCGACGTCCTCGGCGATGATCAGCAGCGGCTTGCCGCCCTGAATGACCTTCTCCAGCAACGGCAACAGGTCCTTGACGGTCGACACCTTGCTGGAGACCAGCAGGATGTAGGGGTCTTCCAGGACCGCTTCCTGACGCTCGGCGTCGGTGACGAAGTAGCCCGAGATGTAGCCCTTGTCGAACCGCATGCCCTCGGTGAGCTCGAGCTGCAGGCCGAAGGTGTTGGACTCCTCGACGGTGATGACGCCCTCGTTGCCGACCTTGTCCATCGCCTCGGCGATCAGGTCACCGATCGACTGGTCGCCCGCGGAGATGCCCGCGGTGGCCGCGATCTGCTCCTTGGTCTCGACGTCCTTGGCCGAGGAGAGCAGGGTCTGGGTGACCTTCTCCACGGCCTTCTCGATGCCGCGCTTCAGGCCCAGCGGGTTGGCACCGGCTGCGACGTTGCGCAGGCCTTCCTTGACCAGCGCCTGCGCCAGCACGGTGGCCGTCGTGGTGCCGTCACCGGCGACGTCGTCGGTCTTCTTGGCGACTTCCTTGACCAGCTCGGCGCCGATCTTCTCGTACGGGTCCTCCAGCTCGATCTCCTTGGCGATGGACACACCATCGTTGGTGATCGTGGGAGCGCCCCACTTCTTCTCCAGTACGACGTTGCGACCCTTGGGGCCCAACGTCACCTTTACCGCGTCGGCGAGGGCATTGAGGCCCCGCTCGAGGCCGCGACGGGCCTCTTCGTCGTACGCAATTGTCTTGGCCATTGCGAAGTGATTCCTCCGGATTGGGGATGATACGGGCTGACCATCGGTGGGCCACCCCGTTACTTACGCTGGCCGGGCGCAGTGCCCGCGACGGACGATCACAGCGCTTGGTTGCTGGACCTCACCGTCCCGACCTAGCACTCGCCTATGTCGAGTGCCAACGTCATTATTAGCACTCGCCTATGCCGAGTGCAAGGTCGGCCGGGGGCGTTCGCCGTGGGCTGAAGCGCCGACTGTGAACACCCCGACGCCCCGCCGGCGTGTCACGTCGCGAGATTCACCCTCGCCGTCGCGGTCCCGCGCCCGGCGCGCAGGCAGACTGAATAGATGTCGCTGTTCGTGCCGCCGTATCCCGAACCTCGCTACACCAAAGCTGATCCAGAGGTCAGCGCGTGGCTCAAGCGCGGCGACGAGCCACCGGACTTCGAGAACTTCGGGGTCGGCTACCACTACCTGGCCAATCAGCGGGCCACCGACGGCGACTACGGCCTCTACCGGGTCGACATCGCCCCGTCCGGGGGCGGACCGGGCCCGCACTACCACCGCACGATGTCCGAGGCGTTCTTCGTGTTGTCCGGGACCATCCGGCTCTACGACGGCCAGGACTGGTTCGACGGCCATCAGGGCGACTTCCTCTATGTCCCGCCGGGCGGCATCCACGGATTCCGCAACGAACTCGACGAGCCGGCGTCGATGCTGATGCTCTTCTCGCCCGGCGCACCCCGCGAGGCCTACTTCGAAGGTTTCACCGCGCTGGCGGACATGACCGACGACGAGCGCCGCGAGTGGTTCACGGCGCACGACAACCACTTCGTGGAGTAGTCCCCCGGCCACCGGCCCCCCGGGCGAGTATCAACTCAGCACGTAGTCGCCGGCGACCATCGAGCGGGTGCGTTCGAAGAACGTCCGGCCGCTGAACGGCAGCTGGGTCACCACCTTGCCGCTGGGATGCCGGAAGTAGTTGGTGCAGGCCAACCACACCTTGCCGACCATCGCGGCCTGGATCTCGTCGTTGTAGCGGCGCTGCGCGTCGGCCGTCACCTCGACCGTGCGCGCGCCCTGCCCGCCCATCACATCGAGGATGTGGCGGATGAAGGTGGTCTGGACCTCGTGCACGTAGATGATCGAGTTGACCCCGTTGGTGTTCGGGCCGTAGAGGGTGAAGAGATTCGGATATCCGGCGACCAGGGTGCCGAGGTAGGCCTCCGCACCCGCGCGCCAATCGTCGCGCAGGTGCCGGCCGCCGCTTCCGTACACATCGATGCTGTCCAGGTAGTCGGCGGCCTTGAACCCGGTGCCGTAGATGACGGTGTCGACGCGGTGCTCGACCCCGTCGACGGTGCGCACCCCTCGCTCGGTCAGCTCCGCGATGGCTGTTGTCTCCAGCCGGACATTCGGCAATGCAAAGGTCGGGTACCACTCCCGCGACATCAACGGCCGCTTGCAGCCGGCCGGATAATCCGGCGTCAGCTTGGCCCGCAACTCGGGATCGGCCACCTTGCGGTGCAGATAACTGCGGGCCAGTTCGGTCGCCTCGCGGGTCTGTCTGTTGTCGACGTCGAAGCTAGCTGAGTCGTAGGCCTCGAAGGCCTCGTCGCGCAGCTTTTGCGCGGTCTCGGGGCGGCGTTCGAACTCCTCGTGCTGCTCGGCGGTGAACGGGAAGTCGAAACGGGGCGCGATCCAGATCGGAGTGCGCTGAAAGACCGTGAGATGCGCGGTGTCTCGCGCGATCGCGGGCACGTATTGCACCGCGCTGGCGCCGGTGCCGATGGACGCGACCCGTTCCCCCGCGGTCGGTCTGCTGTGGTCCCAGCGGGCCGAGTGGAACTGCCTACCCCGAAACCGCTGCGCCCCAGGGATATTCGGGACATTGGGCACGTCGAGCATCCCGACCGCGCTCACCACGACGTCGAAATCGTACTGCCGCCCGTCCTGCGCCGTGAGCGTCCAGCGCCTGCTTTCATCCGACCATCGCACGGTCGTGATCGCGGTGTTCGGCCGCAGCTGCGGGCCCAGTCCGTGATCGGCGGCGACCTTCTCCAGATAGGCCAGGATCTCGGGCTGGTTCGCGTACGTCTTGCTCCAGCGCGGGTTGAGCGCGAACGAGTAGGAGTAGAGGTGCGACGGCACGTCGCAGGCCGCGCCCGGGAAGGTGTTGTGCCGCCAGGTCCCTCCGAAGCCGTCCGCCCGGTCGAAGATGGTGAAGTCGTAGCCGCCCGCGGCGAGTTGGATCCCCATCGCGATGCCGCCGGCGCCCGCGCCGATGACACCGACGCGCGGTTTCACCCCCATTGCGCGAAATAGGGTCGCTCGGGCCGACCCTTCTCCACCAGGATGAACACCACGCCCCACGGGTCGGCGAACCAGGTGGTGCGAACCCTTGCGACGTCGGCGATCCCGCTGACCAGGAAGCGCACCCCCTTGCTTTCCAGATCGGCGCGGGTGGCGTCGAGGTCCTCGCAGATCAGCCCGACGTGCGACAGGCCGTGATCGGTCAGGAGACGGTCCGCGTCGCCGCCCTCGACGTTGATGTACTCGATCACCTCGAGCACTCGGTCGCCGTCACCGGGCAGTCCGACGATGGCGGCCTTCATGGTGGGATCGGGCACCAGTTCACCCATATCGTCGCGAATGGCGTTACCGGACATGACGTATGGCGGCGAGAGCACACGCAGGCCTAATACGTCGCGATAGAACGCGACCGCTGCCTCACAGTCGGGTACGCACACGCCCGTGTGCGCCAGACCGGTAATCACGTTCTCGACGTTACCCGGCTTTCGCCGCCGCGCCGCGGCTCCGTGCAGGTGAGTAAGTTGAGCCTCATGACCTCCAGCGGCACCAGAAAGTGGACGACGGCCGACATCCCCGACCAGAGCGGCCGCGTCGTCGTCGTCACCGGCGCCAACACCGGGCTCGGCTATCACACCGCCGCAGCGCTGGCCGTCCACGGCGCACGCGTCGTGCTGGCGGTCCGCAGCCTGGACAAGGGCAACGCGGCGCTGTCGCGCATCGTCGCCGCCAAAGCGGACGTCGACGTGACGCTGACCCAACTCGACCTCAGCTCGCTGGCCTCGGTGCGCCGCGCCGCCGACGAACTGCGCAGCACCTACCCGCGCATCGACCTGTTGATCAACAACGCCGGCGTGATGTGGACACCCAAGGAGGTCACCGCCGACGGCTTCGAATTGCAGTTCGGCACCAACCATCTCGGCCACTTCGCGTTGACCGGGTTGTTGCTGGAGCACATTGTGACGGTGCCCGGCTCCCGGGTGGTGACGGTCAGCAGCCTCGGCCACCGGATGCGCGCCGCGATCCATTTCGACGACCTACAGTGGGAGCACAACTACAGCCGGATCGGCGCCTACGGGCAGTCCAAGCTGGCCAACCTGCTGTTCACGTACGAGCTGCAGCGCCGACTGTCCGCCGGGAAGGCACCCACGATCGCCGTCGCCGCACATCCGGGCGGGTCGGCCACCGAACTGGCCCGCAACGTCCCGCGCATCCTGCGACCGCTCAACGCGCTGGCGCCGCTGCTGTTCCAGAGCGCGGAGGCCGGTGCCCTGCCCACGCTGCGGGCGGCCACCGACCCGACCGTCGAGGGCGGGCAGTACTACGGCCCGGACGGGCTCGGTGAGCAGCGCGGCCACCCCAAGCTGGTGCAGTCCAGCGCGCAGTCGCACGACGCAGACCTGCAGCGCCGGCTGTGGAGTGTCTCCGAGGAACTCACCGGCGTGAAGTTCCCGGTCTGACATGCGTTCCGTCACCGAACACCAGCGGGTTATCGCGGAGATGATCGCGGCCCGCCCCGCCGCGACCGTCGCGCTGGCGGAGGCGCTGGGCCTGGTGCTGGCCGGCGACGTCGTCGCGCCGCTGTCCCTGCCGGTCTTCGACAACTCCGCGATGGACGGCTACGCGGTGCGCGCCGAGGACACCGCAGGCGCGACCGCCGAGCGGCCGGTGTTGCTGCCGGTCGCCGAGGACATCCCCGCCGGGCGCACCGACGAATTGACCCTGCAGCCCGGCACCGCGCACCGGATCATGACCGGGGCGCCGCTGCCGGCCGGTGCGACGGCCATCGTGCCGGTGGAAGCCACCGACGGCGGCGTGCGGTCCGTGCAGATCCGGCAGCACTCCGACGTGGGCAAGCACATCCGCCGGGCGGGTGAGGACGTCGAGGCCGGCACCACCGTGCTCCGAGCGGGCGAGGTGGTGACGCCGGCCGCCCTCGGCCTGCTCGCCGCGCTGGGACTGGCCGCCTTGCCCGTGGTCCCGCGACAGCGGGTGCTGCTGATGTCGACCGGCTCCGAACTGGTCACACCCGGCACGCCGCTGCAGTCCGGGCAGATCTACGAGTCCAACTCGGTGATGCTGGCGGCCGCCGTCCGCGAGGCCGGCGCCGATGTTCTCGCCACCGCGACCGCCGGTGACGACGTCGCGCAGTTCACCGCGATCCTGGACCGTTACGCGGCCGACGCGGACCTGATCATCACCAGCGGCGGCGTCAGCGCCGGCGCCTACGAGGTGGTCAAGGACGCCTTCGGCCCGCAGGGCATTCAGGGCAATCGAGGTGTGGAGTTCGTCAAGGTGGCGATGCAGCCGGGCATGCCGCAGGGCGCGGGTCTCGTGGCCGGTACGCCGATCGTCACGTTGCCCGGCAACCCGGTCAGCGCGCTGGTCTCCTTCGAGGTGTTCATCCGGCCCGCGCTGCGCGCGGCCATGGGACTGCCCAACCCCCAACGGCCGAAGCGGGCCGCGGTGCTGACCGAGGCGGTGACCTCACCGCGCGGCAAGCGGCAGTTCCGCCGCGCCCTGCTGGACAGCACGGCCGGTCAGGTCATCAGCTACGGGCCACCCGCGTCGCATCACCTGCGCTGGCTGGCCTCCGCCAACGCGCTGCTGGACATTCCGGAAGACGTGATGGAGGTGCCGGCCGGTACCGAGCTGCAGGTGTGGGATCTGAGCTAGGCCCGGTGGAATTCGTCGGCCGCGTCGAAGGCGGACGTGGCCGAGATCGCGAGCGCCGCAACCGAGAGCACTACCGGAATGGTGACCAGGGCCGCGGAAAGCCCGACCCACTCGGCGAGGTGGCCGATCAGCGGCGGCCCGAGCAGATATCCCACCCACCCGGTGGCCGCGACCAGGGCGATCGCCGATCCCCCGGTGCCGGCCGAGTAGGCGGCGCTGAACGCCGTGGGCACCAGGAGCGCGACCCCCGCTCCCACGCTGGCGAATCCAATCACGCTGATTACCGGATCAGCGGCCGCGAGCGTGATGCTCATACCCACGGCGGCGAGCAGCGCCAGCGCCGGGAGCAGCCGACGGGCCGAAACCCGGGCGTGCAGGCGCATCGCGCCGAACCGGATGACCACCATCGCCAGGGTGTAGGCCGCATAGCTCAGAGCCGACACTCCGGCCCCCGCGCCGACGACGTCGTGCACGAAATTCGCCGACCAGTCGGTCGCGGCGCCCTCGCACAGGAACGACGCGAATGCCACCGCCGCCAGAATCGCGACCGTCGGCGTCCAGCTGCGCCCCCGCGCGCCCGGCGCGACGTCCACGGTCTCGTCGGCGATCAGGCGCAGGGTCAGCGGCCCGACCACCACCAGCACCGCGGCCCCCAACACCACCAGCTGCGGTTCGAGGCCGACGCCGACGCTGACACAGGCTGCCCCGATCACCGCCCCCACCAGAGCGCCGACGCTCCACATGCCGTGGAACCGGGCCATGATCGGAGCCCGTGCTTCTCGCTCGACCGTGCCGGCCTGGGTGTTCATCGCGACGTCCAGGGCTCCCTGGAACCAGCCCCACAGCATCAGGGTCAGAAACAGCCACGATCCGGAGGTGGCCAGCCCGACCGTCATCGGCGCGAGGGCG